>CAVFCI010000004.1:0-86528 GCA_963620985.1 Hallerella sp.
GCTCCCCCGCTGCGCGGATGTCTTCACGCAGCAGCATAGGTTTTTTGACAGTCTGTGCGGCTTACGCCGCAATTTTATAACACCTCATCCGTCAGCCTGCCGGCTGACACCTTCCCCTCAAGCTCCGCAAGGGGAAGGATTGGTGCGCAGCAGTTTTTTGAGATGCTGCAACAACACAGCTCCGCGCTCGCGGGACGCGAAACGTTATGATTTATACCAGTGTTTCCGGTCGGGACACCGCAATATGCGTATAAGTAGCTGCGTCAAAGCGC
Organism: Hallerella sp.; assembly: GCA_963620985.1. Lineage (GTDB taxonomy): Bacteria > Bacillota > Clostridia > Oscillospirales > Oscillospiraceae > F23-B02. The sequence goes on from CAVFCI010000004.1 coordinate 273, forward strand.
CTCTAAAAAACTTATGATTTTCTTATAGTATGTTAACAATTGCTTCACCGAAACGCGGACGGGCATGGTATAATAAACTATACAAATGTATAGTTTCGGGAGGATTTGCTATGAGTGAACTGAAGAAATTTTCCTTTACACAGACAGTTACGCCCGATCTGTGCGGCAAAGCGCCCAAAATGCAGCCGCCGGCGGCGTTTATGCTGTTCCAGAACGCGGCAAGCCTGCACGCCGAGGCCATCGGCAACGGCACGGCGGCGCTCGCGCAGCGCGATTGCTACTGGGTGGCGACGCACTCGCGCATAGATTTTTACGACGACGCGAAGCTGATGGATCTGCTCACGGTATCAACGTGGGTAAACCCCGCGAAGCCCAGCGCCGTGCGCGGCTATCGAGGCTACGACATCTTCGCCGGCGACAGGCGCATCGCCGAGGGTCTGACCGAGTGGGTCGTCTTAAACCGCGAGACGGGCTTTGTCCGCTTTTCCGAGTTCGGCTTCCCCGAGGGCTTCGAGTTCCAGGACTATGCCGCCTGCGGAGGAAAACTCCGCCGCTTCCGCGATGAGTTCACCGACGATGAGATGGTCTATACCTTCACCGTCCGCGCCTCGAGCATCGACATTGGCCGCCACATGAACAACGTCGCCTACGTCCGCGCCTTCCTCGACTGCTTCACCGCCGACGAGATCGCGTCCATGCCCGTCAGAACCATGGAGGCGCGCTACATCACCGCCTGCATGGAGGGCGAGGAACTGAAAATATACAAAAAGCAGACCGAAGACGGATATCTCCTCGGTGCGCGCCGCGCCGACGGCAAATGCGCCTCCTTCCTTTTTTTGCAGTCGCTTTGACGCACCTACGGATACGTTTATTGCGGTAGCCCGACCGGATTTTTAGAGGCGCTTTGAGGCACCTACGGATACGCTTATTGCGGTGACACGGTATCGAAACGCTGGAGAAAACCATAACGTTTCGCTCCCTGTAAGTGCGGAATAGTGTTGTTGCAGCATCTCAAAAGCTGCTGCGCACCATGCCTTCCCCTTACGGCATGGTAAGCGCTGACCAAATGGCTGTCATCGTCTGAACGGATAATTTGTGCCCTGATTTAGTCGCATTTTCTTGAAATACACAAAGTATTCCTGCGAAAAAGCGCCGTTATCAGAACCCAAATTCTCTCGCTCAGCCATCTGACGCATTTAATCATCGCTTACCTGAGGGGAGGGTGTCAGCCGCGAGGCTGACGGATGAGGTGTTATGAAATCGCGGCGCAAGCCGCAACCTTGTTGAGGTGCGGCAAAGCCGCACAAATCAAATATCATTCGCTCAGTGAGCGAATACATTCAGCTATCAGCTATCGGCTATCAGCTCTCAGCTGGCGCTTCAGCGCTGCGGTTTCCGCAGCACCCTCGACACCGTGCTGCCGCAATCATCGTATAGATACAGCCTCAATGCGCCGGTGAAAAACATTAAGAAGATGTTCAAAATGTGAACAAAACGTATAATTTCCCCTTATGCGCTTGCGTGAGGGGGAATTTTATGCTATCATTTAGCTAACAGTATTAGATATCGGAGGCCGATCGGATGGATTACACCGTTCTTGCGGAAAAAATGCTGTCTGTCAGGGCGCAGCTGAGCCACATGCCTGCCGGAGAGGCGGTCGCGGATGCCAGCGGCGGCGAGTTTTTTGTGCTCAGCCTGCTGCTGCGCTCGGCACCGAGCTGCCCCTCGGAGCTGAGCCGGAGCATGGGCGTGTCGTCTGCGCGTATCGCGGCGCTTTTAAAGCATCTCGAGCAGAAGGGCTTTGTGCAGCGGCGTACGGATGAGCACGACGAGCGGCGCGTTATCGTTTCGCTGACCGGTGCGGGGCGCGAGCTCATATGTAAAAGGCGGCGCGAGGCAATAGAGCGCGTCGCGGCGGCGCTGCGCTCGCTCGGCGAGGACGACGCAAGGGAATATGTCCGGCTCCAGCAGAAGATGCTCGAGGCGCTGACGGCCTCCAAGGGAATTAAGGAGTGATAGTATCAGAAAGTCAGTCAATTTTGAAACCAACCACACGGCGATAGTCGAAAAAACGCGGGAGGCGGCGGTGTCGGTGCTGCCGATCGTGGCTATCGTCATCGTGCTGTGTCTGTTCGTCATGCCCATGCAGGCGGATCTGCTCCTGTGCTTTCTCATCGGCGCACTGCTGATAGTTCTGGGCATGGGGCTGTTCTCGCTGGGCGCGGAGCAGGCCATGATGCCGATCGGCACGAAGATAGGCACGGCGCTCACGAAGACGAAGAACCTGCCGCTCATACTCGGTGTGAGCTTTCTGCTCGGCTTTGCGATAACCGTTGCCGAGCCCGACCTTCAGGTACTCGCGGAGACCGTTCCGCACATAAAAAACAGCGTGCTGCTCATCACCGTCGGCGTGGGCGTAGGCTTTTTCATGACGGTGTGCATGATGCGCATACTCAGCGGCGCGAGCCTCAGATGGCTGCTCATCGGCTGCTACGCGCTCATTTTCGCGCTGGCGGCCTTCACCGACCGCAACTATCTCAGCATAGCCTTCGACTCCGGCGGCGTGACGACGGGACCGATGACCGTGCCGTTCATCCTCGCAATGGGGCTGGGCGTTTCGATGATACGAAGCGACCGCGCAGCCGAGGCTGACAGCTTCGGACTTGTCGCGCTGTGCTCGGTCGGCCCCATACTATCGGTGCTCATACTCGGATTTTTCTACAAGGACAGCGAGGCGATAGCCGGAATAAGCGCCGCGGCCTTTGCCGACACACGCGAGATAGGCGCGGCCTTCCTCTCCGCGATACCGGCGTACATGGGCGAGATGGCCGTTGCGCTGCTGCCGATAGTCGTGATTTTTCTCATCTTCCAGCTCTTCCTGCTGCGTCTGCACGGCAGGCCGCTTGCGAAGATACTCATCGGCATTGTCTACACCTATATCGGCCTCGTGCTGTTTCTGACCGGCGTGAACGTCGGCTTCTCGACCCTCGGCGCGTCACTCGGCGCGGCGCTTGCCGAAAGCAGCGCAAGCTGGCTGCTCATACCGCTGTCGATGCTGCTGGGCTGGTTCATCATCTCCGCCGAGCCCGCCGTCGGCGTGCTCGAAAAGCAGATCGAGCAGGTCAGCGCGGGCGCTATACCCGGCAAGGCTATAAAGCTCAGCCTCTCGGTCGCCATTGCGCTTGCGATGGGGCTTGCGATGCTGCGCGTCGTGACGGGCATCAGCATAATGTGGTTCCTCGTCCCGGGCTACGCGATAGCGCTCGGCCTGTCGTTTTTCGTGCCGGATATCTACACGGCGATAGCCTTTGACTCCGGCGGCGTTGCGTCAGGTCCCATGACGGCGACCTTCATGCTGCAATTTATGATGGGCGCGTCCATTGCCCTCGGCGGCAATGTGCTCAGCGATGCCTTCGGCGTTGTTGCGATGGTCGCAATGATGCCGCTGCTGTCGATACAGGTCGTCGGCGTTATGTTTGAAAAGCGCGCACGGCTCGTCGAGACGGTCGAGGAGGCCTACGGCGACCTCGAGATCATCGAGCTGTGGGAGGAGGCAGTATGAACTACGTCATTTCAATAATCAATCCCGAGGCGCTCGACGCGCTGTGCGCCATATGCTCCGAGCTGCGGCTGCCGATGACCGTGGTCATGCACGGGCGCGGCACGGCGGTGCAGAGCATGATGGATCTGCTCGGCATCGAGTCGAAGGAAAAACGAGTAGTCTTGACCGTCGCCGGCCACGACAAGACCCGCGAGCTCATCGACGCACAGCGGCGCAGACTGCATCTCGGCGTTCCAGGGCATGGCATCGTCATAGCCGTGCCGGTAAAAAGCATTGGAGGAGGAAAGGCCTTGGCATATCTTAATCAGGACAGCAAAAACGTAAAGCAGGCAGCGCCCGCGGGCTTTGCCTATGAGCTCATCGTCGCAATAACCAACGAGGGCTGCACCGACATGGTCATGAACGCAGCCCGCGCTGCCGGTGCGCGCGGCGGCACGACCCTGCACGGCAAGGGCACCGGAGAGAAGGACCCGAGGTTTTACAATATCACCCTCGCCGACGAAAAGGAGGTCGTGCTCATCCTCGCCACCGCCGCGCAGAAGTCGGAGATCATGACCTCCGTCGTCGCAAAGGCAGGCCCCGACACCGAGGCCGGCACCATAGTCTTCTCCCTCCCCGCAACCGAAGTCGCAGGCTTCGGGCTTTTGGAATCGTGATTTTAGAGGCGCATTAAGTCTGCACCTATACGGTGATCGCGTCAGCACGGTATCGAAGCAATGGAGGAAACAAGTATGTTTCGCGCCCCGTAGGCGCATAGCCGGAACTAAAATTCAATATCAAATGCAAAACGAGAGCGTAGGCTTAAAATCTATGCTCTCGTTTTTCGACCTCACATCATTGACTAATGCACAGTTGCGCTAACAAAACGGAAAACCTGCGCTTGTCTATTGAAAAGCAGGGGGCTTGTGTGGTACTATTATTCAGCAAAATAATGCAAACAAGCGCGATTATGATCATATACAGACATGGGAGAAGCAACAGTGAAACTATGGAGAAAGCTTAAAAAACTTATAAAGAGAATGGTCAGAAGACTGTTCTTCAGCAAAGCCGAGTATAAAAGATTCAAAAAGACCGAGACCTTTCAGCTCCTGCGGAGCATACTTATAGACAGGTATTTCATCCGCGACATCAAAAAGGGCGAATATGCCACGGTGCGGGCAAAGAAGATGAACTACCGGCTCGAAAAGAAGGGAGCGCTGACCGACGAGTACAAGGAGGCGCTGCTGGCCAAGGTCTTTGAAAAGCAGCACGGCTATAAGATAAACTTCCGCGACCCGCAGACCTTCAATGAAAAGCTCATGTGGATGAAGGTCTATTATCAGGAGCCGCTGATCACCAAATGCTGCGATAAATTCGCCGTCAAGGACTATGTGGCGAATGTGATCGGCCCAGAGTACGCTGTGCCGACGATAAAAAGCTGGACAAACGCGGGACAGATAGATTTTGACGAGCTGCCCGACAGGTTCGTGCTGAAGGTAAACTGGAGCAGCGGATATCTCAAGATCGTCAAGGATAAGTCCGAGCTTGACGAGGATGCGACCCGCCGCCAGTTTGCCAAGTGGATAAAGCCGTACAGGAACTCGTACTACCAGACCTTCAACTGGGGCTATAAGAATATGCCCCCAATCATATTCGCCGAGGAATACCTCGAACAGGCAAACGAGCAGGTATACGACTATAAATTCTTCTGCTTCAATGGCAGGGTGGACAGCCTCTTCATTGCAACCGACCGTCAGGACAAGAGCAGACCCACGACCTTCGACTTTTACGATGCCGACTTCAAGCCCCTCGATATAACCTACGGCGGCCACGCGCACGTCAAAACTCCGCACGAAAAGCCCGCCAATTTCGAGAAGATGAAGGAGCTTGCGGCAAAGCTCTCCAAGCCCTTCCCCTTTGTCAGAGTCGATTTTTACGACCTCGGCGACAGAGTATATGTCGGCGAGATGACCTTCTATTCCGGCGGCGCACTGCTTTCCTTTGAGCCTGTCGAGTGGGACAAGATATACGGCGACAAGATACGTCTGCCGGACAAGGTGCTCCAGAACACAGAGGACTATTTCGACCCGCTCTCGCCCAAGGAGGCGTACATGATGGAAAAGCGCATAACGCCGGTGATGCAGCGCATGTACTGCATGCAGAAGGCCTATGCGCAGATGGGCTACCTGCCCGATCTTGACGAGCCGAAGAGCTTCAACGAGAAGATAATCTGGCTCGCGCTCAACTATAAGCACCCCGATATAAGGATCGCGGCTGACAAGTTCGCCGCCAAGGAGTACATAGCCTCACGGATAGGCGGGGAATATGTCGTGCCGCTGCTGGGCGCGTACAAAGATGTGGCTCAGATAGACTTCACGGCGCTGCCGAATAAATTCGTTGCAAAATCAAACTGCGGCTGGGGCAGCGATCAGGTCATCATGGTCACGGATAAGAGCACCTACTGCATCGACCATCTGAAGGTCATGATGACGACATGGCTGTATCCGTGGTGTACCTACTACTATCAGAATATGTGCATCACCGACGAGAAGATCGAGCCGATGATAGTCATCGAGAAGCTGCTTGAGAGCGAGGAGGGCGGCAGCGTTGACGACTACAAGTTCTACTGCTGCAACGGCGAGCCCAGATTCGCGCTCGTTGTCAGCGACCGCAAGGCGAGGGCGCAGACGCGCACCTTCGTCGATATGGACTGGAACTGCATCCCCGTCATGCGCAAGGGCAAAAAGACAGCCGCTCACCCGAAAAAGCCCGCAAGGCTCAAGGAAATGAAGCGCCTATGCCGGAAGCTTGCCAAGGATTTCCCGCTTGTCAGAATAGATTTTTACGAGGTCAACGGACGTGTGTATGTTGGCGAGCTCACCTTTACGCCGGGAATGTTCCTCGGCTTCAAGCCTATAGAAATGGATTACAAGCTCGGCGAATACCTCGACCTGAGCGCATATCTCAACGCGCCCGCTCACACGGCGCAGGACGAGGACAGGAGCTTATCACAGGTAAAATGATCGACGGATACGGCAGAAAAATCGAATATCTGCGCATGTCGGTGACCGATGCCTGCAATCTGCGCTGCGCCTACTGCATGCCGCCGGACGGAATGAAGGAGTGCCCCTGCCGCACGGCCATGAGCGCGGACGAGTTTATCGAGATAGCGCGTGAGGCTGCCTCGCTCGGCATGAAAAAACTGCGCATAACGGGCGGCGAGCCGCTGGTCAGAAGCGATATCCTGCCCCTCGTGCGCTCTCTTGGCAGCATCGCCGGTATCGGGGATATGAGCCTGACGAGCAACGCGACGCTCCTCGCTCCTATGGCGCGGGAGCTTTTCGACGCGGGCATACACAGGATAAACATAAGCCTCGACACGCTCGATGCCGCAAAATACGAAAAAATAACGCGCGGCGGACGGCTCAAGGACGCTCTTGACGGCATACATGCGGCGCTGGAGGCCGGTATGAGCCCCGTAAAGCTCAACACGGTGCTCATAGGCGGCTTTAACGACGATGAGATAGTCCCTCTGGCGGAGCTGACGCTCAGATACCCCGTGCAGCTGCGCTTTATCGAGCTCATGCCGATAGGCGATACCAAGGGCGAGTTTGACGAGCGGGCGTATCTGCCTGCCGGTGCTGTTCCGGAGCGCCTGCCGCAGCTTGCGCCGGTGCAGAGCGAAAGGCACAGCGTTGCACGGCTGTACAGACTGCCAGACGCGAAGGGCGAGATAGGGCTCATAAGCCCGCTGAGCAATCATTTCTGCGCCGAGTGCAACCGACTGCGCCTTACCGCCGACGGCTGCCTGAAGCCCTGCCTGCACTCCGCCGAGGAAATACCTGTGCGCGGCCTGCACGGACAGGAGCTCAGGGACGCGATACTCAGAGCCGCAGCGCACAAGCCGGAAAAGCACGTCGCGCTTTCCGCTACCGAGCGCAGCGAGGCAAAACGAAGCATGTACCGCATAGGAGGCTGAATATGGCTAAGATAGCTGCAATTTGCATAAGCGACGTCAGGGGAGTGCAGAAGCACGAGATACCCGAGGCGTTTTTGAAAAAGGACTGGGGCATCGAGGGCGATGCCCACGCTGGAAACTGGCACAGGCAGGTGAGCCTGCTGTCGGTCGACAGCGTGCAGAAGCTTCAGGATAAGCTGAGCTTCAAGCTCATGCACGGCGCGTTTGCCGAAAATATCCTCGTCGAGGGGATGGCGGTGCACACGCTGCCGGTGGGCACGCGCCTGCGAATAGGCAAGGCTCTCTGCGAGGTCACGCAGATCGGCAAGGAGTGCCACAACGACTGCGCCATACGCAAGGCAGCCGGAGACTGCGTCATGCCGCGAGAGGGCATTTTCGTAAGGGTGCTCGAATCCGGCGCGATCAAGACCGGCGATGAGATAGAGACAGTCGAATAAAAGCTTAACCCCGAAAGTCAAAAGACTTTCGGGGTAGTTTTAATTTAATTTCATGTCGCCGTCCTTTATCCAGCCGAGCCGGCGGCAGACGATGCCGAACAGCCACGCGAGTACTGCCGGCAGAACGATGGCTATGAGCGCAAGCCCAAGCCAGTCTCCGGCGGTGGGGACTATGGCCTGCGCACCGTCTCTGAGCGCCTCCGCCGAGGGGCTCGACCAGCCCGTCCACACGCCGATGGGGCCGACGAGACCGCAGGTGCCCATGCCGGAGGACACCGCCGCGCCGTTCATCTCGAGCTTGAACACGCAGGTGGCCAGAGGACCGGTCACAGCGCTGGCGGCTATGGCGGGTATCCATATCTTCGGGTTGCGCACGATGTTGCCCATTTGCAGCATCGAGGTGCCCAGACCCTGCGAGACTATGCCGCCCCAGCCGTTTTCCTTGAACGAAACAACTGCGAAGCCGACCATGTTCGCGCAGCAGCCCGCGAGCGCCGCGCCTCCGGCAAGCCCTGTCAGGCTCAGTGCCGCGCAGATGGCAGCCGAGGATATCGGCAGCGTCAGCGCGATGCCGACAATGACCGAGACGAGCACACCCATGACGAAGGGCTGCTGCGTCGTCGCCCATTTTATGAGCGTTCCGACGGCCATTGCGCCCTTGCCGATGGGGGCGGCTATGAAATACGCAGCGCCCACGCCGATGAGTATCGTGACGATGGGGGTCACAAGAATGTCTATCTTCGTCTCCTTCGAGACCATTTTGCCGAACTCGGCCGCGATTATCGCAACGACGTAGACGGCCAGCGGGCCGCCAGCGCCGCCCATTACATTTGTCGCGTAGCCGACAGGTATCAGCGAAAACAGCACCATCGCCGGAGCGTGCAGCGCGTAGCCTATGGCCACCGCCATTGCAGGTCCGACCATCGCCGAGGCGAATTTGCCTATCGTATAGCCCGTGCCGCCGATCTCGATAAGCTGTGCGGCCAGAAAGGATATGCCCAGCTGCGTACCGAGAGTGTCGAGTATCGTGCCGACGAGCAGGGTGCAGAAAAGTCCCTGCGCCATCGCGCCGAGCGCGTCGATGCCGTAGCGCTTCATGCTGACCTCGATATCCTTGCGCTTGAAAAATGCCTTTACCTTGGACATAAGCGATTACCCCATTCAATTCAAAAAAGTAGGCTGCGCACAGTGTCATGACACCTGCGTAGTCTACTTTAACGCTGATCGAATGATTTGTCAACAGATAATTACCGCGCCTCTGTATAAAGGAAGCCGGCATCGTCGAGCGCCTTTTTCGTGCGCACGAAGCAGTCATTGTCGGGGCAGGAGAGGACGTGCAGGTGCACACCTCCCGTGAGCGTGCTCAGGGGGCTTGCTCCGAGCTCGCGGCAGGAGGTCATGAACTGCGAAACGTCATAGCGGCTCGACAGCTGCAGCGGCCCTGTGAGCTGGCCGTACAGCGGGTGCTCGACGATCACGTTCATGACCGTGCAGCCGTTATCGACCATGATGTTGAGCTCATCCTCCATGCTGTCAAGATCGTGTACGCAGGCGACGGTGTACTGCTCGCTGAGCGAGCCGTGATCTATGACGTAGCCTCGCGGCGTAGCCAGAATGCTTTCGCCCGATGCGCGCAGCAGCGCAATGTCGCCGACGATTATCTGGCGGCTCACGCCAAGCTCCTTTGCGAATTTCGTCGCGCTTATGGGGCGCTCGGCGTTTTTAAGGGAGAGCATGATATGCTCGCGTCGTTTTGCAGAATCCATTTGCATTACCTCTTTGCTTCAAGCATTTCGTCCTTGAGCGCCATGAGCTTTTCGGACAGATCGACATAGTACTGATGCGGGAAGTCGAAGCGCTTGACCTCCGGCCAGAGCGTGGACACCTCGTATGCGCAGCGGCGGCGTATCTCGTCGAGCGTCGGGAGCTCGTACACGAGTTCGCCGTTTTTGAATATGGGAACGAGCAGCTCCTGTGCGCGGAAGTTTTCCATCGTCTTGCGCTTCCAGCGAGCCACGGGGTCGCAGATCTCAAGCGGCTTTGTGTCGTCAACCGTTTCATCGTGCATACATATATAGTCGGCCTCGGCCATGCCGTTTTCGCGCTCAAAGAAGCGGTAGACCTTCTTGAAGCCCGGGTTTGTGATCTTGCCGACGTTTTCGCTGATCTTTATCTTGGGTATGATCTCGCCGTTACCGTCCTCAACGGCGCACAGCTTGTACACGCCGCCGAACACGGGGTCGGATTTTGCGGTTATAAGGCGCTCGCCCACGCCGAAGGAGTCGATCCTCGCGCCCTGAAGCAGCAGCTCGGTTATAAGGCGCTCGTCAAGGGAGTTGGACACGGTGATCTTACACTCCGGCCAGCCGGCCTCGTCGAGCATCGCCCGCGCCTTGCGCGTGAGGTAGGCCATATCGCCCGAGTCGAAGCGGATGCCGCATTTTGTTATGCCGAGGGGCTTTAAGACCTCGTTGAAGGCGCGGATGGCGTTGGGAACGCCGCTTTTGAGCGAGTTATAGGTGTCAACGAGCAGTATCGCGTTGGTAGGATAGGTCTCGCAGTAGGCCTTGAACGCCTCGTACTCGGAGTCGAACATCTGCACCCATGAGTGCGCCATCGTGCCGCCGGCGGGAACACCGTAGCGCGTGTCGGAAAGGGCGCAGGCCGTGCCCGCGCAGCCGCCGATATATGCAGCTCTCGCGCCTGTGACCGCGCCGTCTATGCCCTGTGCGCGGCGCGAGCCGAACTCGAGCACCACTCTGCCCTCGGCTGCGCGGCAGATGCGGTTTGCCTTGGTGGCGATGAGGCTCTGGTGATTTATCGCAAGCAGAACATAGGTCTCTATAAGCTGCGCCTGTATTGCCGGTGCGCGAACGGTCATCAGCGGCTCACGCGGGAACACGGGCGTACCCTCCGGCACAGCCCAGATATCGCCCTCAAATTTGAAATTGCGCAGGTATTCGAGGAAGTCCTCGGAGAACATATTCCTGCCGCGCAGATACTCGATATCCTCGTCATCGAAATGCAGGCTCTGAATATATTCGACCACCTGCTCAAGCCCTGCGGCTATCGCAAAGCCGCCGTTGTCGGGATTCTGGCGGTAAAATACATCGAAATAGGTGATCTTGTCGCCCATGCCCTGATTGAAGTACCCGTTGCCCATCGTGAGCTCGTAGTAATCGCACAGCATGGTCAGGTTAAGCTTTCTGTCGGTCATAGCTGCCTCCATACGTTAAATGTATGTTAATTCTACCTGTTAGTATATATGATATTTATTTTTATGCAACCATTGATAATATAAAAACGAGCGCTGCAAAACCTTGCAGCGCTCACAGCTTGTTGAATTGTCAGCCTTTGACCTCCGCCTTGCGCCTTGCTGCGGCGGTGACGATAAGGAACGCCAGCGCGGTGAGCGCAAAGACGACTATCGCAATGAGCTGCAGGGTGCCGGAGTAGCTGCCGTCCTTGAGCGGATAGGTGTAGCCGTGGTAGCGCGTCAGCAGGCCGAAAATGTTGCAGCCGGCGGAAAGAACGGCGGTGATGATGCCGAGCACGAATGCGCCGCGCCTTCCGGCAAGGCCGAGCACGCCGCCGATAATGCCGAGTATCGCTGCGACGGCAAGCACGACGTACAGCCCCAGACGCATGTAAAGCTCGTGCGTAACGTCGGCGACGTGGTGCGCGACGGATTCGCGGAAGCTCTTGCAGACCGCGAGGCACTGATCGAGATCGAGATACGGCTCGCCGTTCCGCAGGGTCACAAGCTCTCCGTTCTCGTCGTACTTTTTCCAGTCGAAGTCCTCGCCGAGGCGCTGCTCTGGGCCGGGGACCGCCATATCGCCGTTGTGCCGGTAGATCGGCTCGTTCTTGTAGCAGGTCATGGTGTACTCATCAACGAGCGCCATGCCGTTTTCAAAGGCCTCGAGGTCGTTCAGTCCGGCCTCAAGCTGCGCCGCGCCGTCGGCAAGCTCCTTTGCACCGGCTGCAAGCTCGCTCTCGCCGTCGGCAAGCGCCTTTTTACCCGCCGCGAGATCCCGTTCGCCCTGAGCAAGCTGCTTTTCGGCCTCGGCCAGCTGCTGCTCACCGGCTGCAAGCTCCGCCTTGCCCGCCTCAAGCTCCGCAAGGCCGTCCTCATACTGCTTGAGCATCGCCTGACCCTCGGCGACCATGGTCTGGATATATACGGGGAAGTCCGTCACGTCGGCGGGGATCGAAAGTCCCAGACGCTCGGCAAGCGGTGCGACCCTTCCGGCAAACCATGCCTGCGCACTGTCAAAGCCGGGCAGCATTGCGACGCTGCCGTCGCGAAACTTGACGTAGGTGTTCACCAGCGGCATGAGCGGCTCGATCTTCGACAGCAGCTCCTTGCCCTCGTTGTATGCCTCTGTGTTCTCGTCTATAAGCTTCTGCCCCTCGGCTATCTTCTGACGACCTTCCTCAAGAGCCTTTTTACCGGCGGCATAGTCCTTATAGCCCTGTTCGAGCGTGGCCTTGCCCTCCTCATAGTCCTTATAGCCCTGACTGAGCGCGGCCTTGCCCTCGTTATATGCCTGCTGTCCCGCGGCATAGTCGCTCAGACCCTTGGCATAGGTGCCGACACCCTCGCTGTATGCGGCCTCGTTTTCCTTGAGTGCCTCGATAGCCTTTTCAAGCTCGCCCACAACGTCGGCGGCCTTGGCATCGTCCTCCTTGTACTGCTTGATCGCAAGACCGTCCCTGACACCGAAGCCGGCGGCGGCCAGCGCGAACAGGCAGGAGACAATGAGCAGGATGCTGATCGTAGCGGTAAGTGCAGATTTCTTCATGTCTCTCCTCATCTTTAAATGAACAATTAACGCCGGTGTGTGTTTTAAAACACGGCGTTGTTCACATTCTATTAACAAATTCACAGTTTGTCAATACTCATGAGAAAAATATGAGAATTTTTTACCGGCGATACGGTAAAAAGCTCGTTGAAATTTTTGCGTGATTGCGATATATTTAGTGTATACTCGGAGCGGAGGAAGAATCATGGCAGTAACAATGGAGTTTTTTGACACGATAAGCTTTGATATCGCAAAGCAGAAATATTATAACGCCAACAAGGTCGATGCCAGAATGGAGGAGATCAAGGCGGCGTTTGCAGAGCTCATAGAGGAAAACGCGGAGCTCAGGCGGCAGCTGGAGGATGTGAGCCTGTCCAAGACCAGAGTTGCCGAGCTCATCATGGGCGCTCAGGAGAAGGCTGACGAGATGATAAGGCAGGCCGAGGCCGAGGCGGAGGAGATCATCAAGAAGGCGAGGCTCGATGCCGACGGCATAGTCATAAGCCGCGAGGCCGAGGCGGGAGCCGGTGTTCTGGGGCTTACGCAGAACCAGCTTGCCGCGATAGACAAGCTCAATAAGCAGCTTGATGATTTCAACGTCGCTCAGGCGACGCAGATATTCCGTATAAAGCAGGCGCTCATGAGCATAGCGCTGGATAAATGAGCATAAAAAATCCGAGGCAGGTGGCCTCGGATTTTTTTCGTATCAAACGAGAGCCACTGCGTTGGGCTCTCGTTTGATACGGCTGCGGCTCGCGGCAGCGCATAACTCGAACGTTTGCGAGCCGAGAAGTATTTTCTCCGACGCGCATGCCGCCGGAGAAAATGAACTGGACTCTATTTGCGCCTGCGGGCGCAAACTCTGCGAGGCTTTTTCGGCGTACACCAAAAATCCTTCGCGGAGTTTTTTGCTTATTCGGTGTTTATCCCAGCAGCTGGATGACCTCATCGGCCGTGGCTGAGGTGAGGAATGCACCGTCGCCGAAGTCGGCATAGACGCTGTCTCCGCTGATGTAGATAAGCAGCTCCTCGCCGTCGGGAAGCAGGACACGGTAGTCCGGCTCACCGTCGGGCTCGCTCTCCTCCGCGTCATCGCGCACGGCTGTGAGCAGTGCGCCGAGACTTTCGGCTGTTGCCTCATCGACCGTGGCTGCGGAGGAGTAAGCCTGCTGCGGATACACTGCTTCATCCTCGGCAGAGTCGTCGCTGTACGCCGCCGTCCCGTTGGTGACGGTCTGGGCATCTCTCAAGAAGCTCTCGCCGCCGTCGGAGCCGCCGTGGTTTAACACGCCGCTTTTCGCTCCGGCGAAAATGACCAGCGCGATGCAGGCCGCGGCGGAGAGGTATTTTATCCACACTATGCCGCTTTTCTTTTTCGGCTTTGCCGTGATGCCGGACATGATCCTCTCATGCAGACCCTCCGGCAGGGGCTCGGGCTCGCGCAGACCCTCGGATATCGCGCAGAACGCCTCGTAAACGCGCCTGCACTCGGGGCAGGAGTCCATGTGCTCACGCACGAGAGTGTGCTCCTCCTCGTCCAGCTCGCCGTCGAGAAGGCAGCTTATCATTTCTCTGCACTCATTGCAATCTATCATGCTTTGCCGCCTCCTTTCGTGACATTTGACGCAAATGCTTCGGGAAGGTTCCCGCTTTCAAGCAAAAATGCGCATAATTTTTTCCGAGCACGGAAAATGCGCGACTTGACCGTGCCCTCCTCGAGCGAGAGCGCCGCGCCTATCTCGGCATAGCTCATGCCGCCGAGCTCGCGCATGGCGAGTATCTGCCGCTGATTGTCCGGCAGCAGCTTCAGCCCCTCCGAGAGCGACTGCATGCCGAGTTTTTTCATAAGCTGCTCCTCGGGACCTGCGGCGGGGTCGGGTATCTCCAGCTGAATGTCCTCGTCCTCGCCGCCGCCCAGAGTGAGCGAGGTCTGCGGCCTGCGGCTTCTGGCACGCAGAAAGTCGAGGCAGACGTTCGAGCATATCCTGTAGAGCCACACGGAAAACTTGCTGTCGCCCCTGAACGAGGACAGGCTGCTGTACGCCTTTATAAAGGTCTCCTGCGTCATGTCGGCTGCGTCCTCGCGGTTTGACAGCATGCGCAGCGCCAGATTGTACACCGTGCTCTCGTAGCGCAAAACGAGCTCCTCAAAGGCGTTCGCGTCGCCGCCGAGGACCCTTTCTATTATCTCTTTTTCGGAAAAGCTATTCATATCAGCTCTCTCTTAATGCCGTCAATTATCCTCTCCAGCTCGTCGAGCGTTTCGACCTTCACGAGCTGCTGCTTATAATAGCCTGCGTATGCCACGCCCTTGAGATACCACGGTATCTGGTGGCGAGCTTCGAGACAGGCAAGGCGCTCACCGAATTTCTCGGCGTACATTTTCGTGTGCCGCAGGGCAAGCTCCATGCGCTTATCCAGCGGCGGCCTTTCCGGTATCTCCCCGCCGCCGATGCAGGCGTTTGCCTCGCAAAACAGCCATGGGTCGCCGAACACGCCGCGCCCGATCATTGCAAGCTCGCAGCCGGTGTAGCGCAGGATATGCTCCGCGTCAGCGCCGGAGAAGATATCTCCGTTTGCGATGACGGGGATGGACACCGCCCGCTTAACGTCGCGGATAATGTCCCAATCGGCACGGCCTGCGTACATCTGTGCCCGCGTCCTGCCGTGAACGGCTATCGCCGAGGCTCCTGCCTGCTGCATGATCTGCGCAAACTCCACGGCGTTCACGCTGCCGCCGTCAAAGCCCTTGCGGAACTTCACCGTCACCGGCACATCGACCGCCGCGGCGACCGCCTGCACTATCCTTCCGGCAAGCTCGGGATCGCGCATGAGCGCCGAGCCGTCGCCGCTTTTGACGATCTTCCCGACGGGGCAGCCCATGTTTATATCCAAGATATCGGCACCCGAGTATTCTATCGCCATGGGCGCGGCCTCGGCCATGAACTCCGGCTCGTGCCCGAAGATCTGCGCGACAAAGGGGCGGCAGCCTGAGAGATTGTAAAGCAGGCTCTGCGTTTTCTTATCGCCGTAGCACAGCGCCTTTGCGCTGACCATCTCCGTCGTCGTGAGCGCCGCGCCGAGCTCGGAGCATATCGCGCGGAAGGCAAAGTCGGTAACGCCGGCCATGGGCGCGAGCGTCACGCGCCCGCCAAGCTCAACATCGCCTATCTTTACCATAATATATCCAGTCCCACGGGGCAGTGATCCGAGCCTGTTATCTCGGGCAGTATGTACGCATCCCTTATATTCCCGCGCAGGCGCTCGGACACGACGAAATAGTCGATGCGCCAGCCGACGTTGCGCGATCTTGCGGCGGCGCGGTAGCTCCACCATGAGTATGCGTCGCGCTTATCGGGATAGAGCGTGCGGAAGCTGTCGATAAAGCCGGCCTCCAGAAGCTCGGTGAATTTGCCGCGCTCCTCGTCGGAGAAGCCAGGGTTAAAGTGGTTCGTGTCGGGGTTTTTGAGGTCTATCTCCTCGTGCGCGACGTTCATATCGCCGCAGACGATGACGGGCTTTTGCTTATCCAGCCCAACAAGATAGGCGCGGAAATCGTCCTCCCAGCTCATGCGGTAGTCAAGGCGCTTCAAGGAGTCCTGCGAGTTGGGCGTATACACGCACACAAGGAAGAACTCATCGTATTCAAGCGTAACGGCTCTGCCCTCGCTCCCGTGCCCGGGAATGTTGTGCCTTACGCTCAGGGGCGTATGCTTTGTGAATATCGCAGTGCCCGAGTAGCCCTTTTTCTCGGCATAGCTCCAGTAGCTTTCGTAGCCGGGCAGGTCGAGCTCTATCTGCCCTTCCTGCAATTTTGTCTCCTGAAGGCAGAAAAAATCCGCGTCCAGCGACAGGAATATATCCTCAAAGCCCTTTTTCACAACGGCGCGCAGGCCGTTTACGTTCCAGCTTATAAATCTCACGGTCTTATCCCCCTTGCATCGGAAAGCGCGGCGTTCCGCAGTCTCGGCACCTCGCCGGACGCGCCGCATTTTGTCTGCGCCGTTTTTACGGCGACAAGGCGGTTTATCTTAACGCCCATTTCGCGGAACTTGCACTCGTAGTCGGTCATGACTCCGCCCTCGCCGCCGGCGTGCAGATCGTTTGTGACATCTCGCAGCTCCCAGCCCTCGGTTCTTATCTGCTCGATAGACCATGTGAACAGCGGCAGATTATCCGTCTTAAAGCAGACCTCGCCGCCGAGCGGCAGGATATCCGCGTATATTCTCAGAAAATTCGGAGACGTGAGCCTGTGCTTTGCGTCGCGGCTCTTCGGCCACGGATCGCAGAAGTTGACGAAAATGCGTCCGACCTCACCCGGGGCGAACAGCTCGCGCAGATGCAGCGCGTCCATGGATATAAAGCGCACATTGTCCGTCTGTGCCGTGCATGCCCGCTCCATGGCTATGACCATCGCGTCCTCGACCTTTTCCAGCGCCAGCAGCTCGACATCGGGGTTTTCCTGCGCCGTGCCGACGGTAAAGCGCCCCTTGCCGCAGCCTATCTCAAGCCACAGCGCCCTGTCGGGAAACTGCTCGTGCCAATGTCCGCGCAGCGTCTCCGGCTGCATTATCCGAACCGCGGCGCACCTTTCCATGCGCGGCTGCAAATTAGGCTTTTTTCTCATCCGCATATTTTTCACGCTCCGTAAATTTATCCGTACCTTTAAAAATACCATAGTTCGAGCAAAACATCAATCAGAAAAAGCTGTATTTTTAACACAAAACCGGCTAAAAGCTGCAATATAACTACTTGAAATGGTCAAAAACTTGTGATATAATTCATTAATCAAATTATTAACATCCTCTGTTTACCTAAGGAGAACCCAATATATGAAACGAGTAAAAGTATCAAATAACGTTATCCGCCGTCTTCCGCGCTATCTCAGAAAGCTCGATGAGCTCACGGAAGCGGGCGTAAGCCGCATATCCTCCGGCGAGCTGGGCCGCCAGCTCGGACTCACCCCCTCGCAGATCCGTCAGGACTTCAGCTGCTTCGGTGAGTTCGGCCAGCAGGGCTACGGCTATAAGGTCACCGCGCTCCGTGCGGAGATCGCGTCCATCCTCGGCATGGACAGGGGCTACAGCGCGATACTCATCGGTGTCGGCAACCTCGGTCAGGCGCTCCTGTGCAACTTCTCCTTCAAGACATGGGGCTTCGATCTCAAGGCCGCCTTCGACGTTAAGCCGGAGCTCATAGGCACCGACTACGAGGGCGTAAAGATCCACGATATGTCCACCCTGCCGGAGTACCTTGCGGAAAACAAGGTCGATGCCGCGGTGCTGTGCGTACCCAAGGCTCACGCGATAGCAACGACTGAGCTTCTGACCTCGCACGGCGTGAACGCGATCTGGAACTTCACGAATATCGAGCTCACCTCTCCCGAGAGCAGCACCATCGTCGAGAATATCCACTTCTCCGATTCGCTGCTGTCCCTGAGCTACTACATCTCCGAGGATAACGACGAGAAGGCCGCCAGAGCCGCAAGACTGAACAAGTAATTTAAGCTATTTTAAAAGGCGGGTGTCACCCGCCTCAGTTTGTCAAAAAAGTCCCTCGCGGGACTTTTTTGACTGCACTTTTCCGCCGAGCATTTTGAAAGTATTCAAAATGCTTTTACCGAAATCCTTGAAATTTCAAGGATTTCGACGGCGGTTTATCTAACTCGAGGCGGGTCTTGCCCCCTCGAGCTCCCCCGCTGCGCGGTCAGCTTACGCAGCAGCATAGGTTTTTTGACAGTCTGAGGCGGGCAAATGCCCGCCTTTTTGTTTTGGAGGAAGCATTATGTCAGACACTATAGCCGCCGTCTCGACCGGCACACAGGTCTGCGCGATAGGCATCGTGCGGCTGTCCGGCAGCGCGGCGATAGACATTGCCGATAAGCTCTTTGAGCCCGTGTCGGGCGCAAAAATGTCCGGCTGCGCCGACCGTAAGCTCTGCTACGGCAGGCTTCATGACGCAGAGGGCAGGCTTCTGGATATCTGCCTGTGCACTGTCAGCCGCGCACCGAACAGCTATACCGGCGAGGACACGGCGGAGCTTCAGTGCCACGGCTCGCCGGTGGTGCTTCGCGCTGTGCTGGAGGCCGCGTTTTCCCTCGGCGCAAGGCAGGCACTGCCGGGGGAGTTCACAAAACGGGCTTTCCTGAACGGACGCATGGATCTTTCAAGCGCCGAGGCCGTCGCGGACATCATAGACGCGGAGACCGCCGAGGCCGCGCGCAACGCAGCAGGTCAGCTCGGCGGCGCGATCTCGCGGCGCATAGACGAGGTATACGGTGTGCTGACCGACATAAGCTCGCACTATCACGCGGTGCTCGACTATCCCGACGAGGATATCGAGGACTTCACCCTCTCGCGCTACAGAGCTGATATCGCCCACTGCACGGAAACGCTCGAGCGCCTGAGCGCAAGCTACGACAGCGGAAAGCTCCTGCGCTCCGGCATTCCCGCGGCGATAGTAGGCCGCCCCAACGCGGGAAAAAGCTCGCTTCTGAACGCCCTGCTGGGCTATGACCGCGCCATCGTCACCGATATTCCCGGCACGACACGCGACACGATAGAGGAAAAGCTGCGGCTCGGCGGGGTGCTCCTGCGCCTGACCGACACGGCGGGCATACGCGAAACGAGCGACGAGATAGAGCGGCAGGGCGTTTTCCGCTCGCGCCGCGCAATGCAGGAGGCCGAGCTCGTCCTCGCCGTCATAGACGGCAGCGGCACGGTCACCGCCGAGGACGCAGAGCTCATAAAATGCGCAGAGAGCGCGCCGCACGGTATCGTCGTGCTGTCAAAGCGCGACCTCGGCTCGGCTGCCGGACTGCCGGAAACAAGGCTTCCGGTGGTCGAGGTGAGCTCCGTCACCGGCGAGGGGCTCGGGCAGCTTGAGGACACTGTGCGCAGTCTCTTTCCCATGCCCTGCGCTCCGGCCGGCGAGATACTCACAAACGCCCGTCAGCTTGACGCTGTTTCCCGTGCGCTGGAGTCGATGAAGGCGGCGGCGGAGGCTCTCGAGCTCGGCTGCACGCCGGATATAGTCCTGACCGAAACGGAAACAGCCATGTCCGCCCTCGGCGAACTCACGGGGCGCACCGTGCGCGAGGAGGTCACGAACCGGATATTCGAGCGCTTCTGCGTGGGAAAGTAAAAATTAAGCGGTACCTGTTAAGATACCGCTTTTTCTGTTGACTTTTTTGGCTTCCATACTATAATTGGATAGCAAACCTTTGGGGGAGGGATACTAATGAATGAGATCTTTGTGGTGGGACACCGCAATCCGGACACCGACTCGATCGTCGCGGCAATGAGCTACGCGGCGCTGCGCAACGCGCTCGGCGACAGGGAGTATGTGGCGGCCTGCCTCGGACATATAAGCGACGAAACTCAGCGTATGCTCGACAAGTTCGGCTTCGAGCCGCCGCGCATGATAAAGGACGTGCGCACGCAGGTGTGCGACCTTGACTTCGATACGCCGCCCGCGCTCAACTCCTCGGTCACGATGAGCCGCGCATGGTACATGATGCGCGAGGAGAAGGTGTCGGTCATACCCGTCATAAACGAGGACGGTACGCTCTACGGTACGCTCTCAGCCGGAGACATCGCGTCGTACAGTCTGATGACGATAATAGATTCACACATTGACGACGTTCCGCTGTGCAATATCCTCAGCGTGCTGGAGGGCAAGGTGCTCAACGAGGACGCGGAGCTTTTCGACTGCATTGCCGGAAACGTCGCCATCGCGCTGCCGCAGAGCTGCGAGACGCTGCTGTTTAACGACCCCGACAGCATCGTGCTGTGCGGCGATCAGCCGGATATGGTGGAGCGCGCGCTGCGCCTCGGCGTAAACTGCATCGTGCTGTGCCAGACCGAGGCTAAAAAGCCCTGGCTCGAGCACGCGGGAAGGACCTGCATCATATCCACGCCCTTTGACGCGGCGCGTGTTGCAAAGCTCATCTATCAGGCCATACCCATATCGCGCCCCTGCCATACCGAGGACACGATCTGCTTCCACCTGAGCGATTACATAGACGATGTGCGCGAGGAGGTGCTCAAAAGCCGCTACCGCTGCTACCCCGTGCTCGACGAGAACGAAAAGGTCGTCGGTACGCTGTCGAGATACCACCTGCTGCGCCCGCGCAGAAAGCGCGTCGTGCTGGTCGATCACAACGAAAAATCGCAGGCTGTCGCCGGCCTTGAGCAGGCCGAGATACTGGAGATCATAGATCATCACCGCCTCGCCGATATCCAGACCGCGCAGCCCATCCGTATGCGCAACGAGCCCGTCGGCAGCACGACGACGATAATCTGCGGCATGTATCAGGAGCATGGCGTGATGCCCTCGCCGGCCATGGCGGGGCTCATGGCGGCGGCCATACTGTCGGACACCGTCATGTTCAAGTCGCCCACCTGCACAAAGCGCGATATAGCGCTTGCCGAGCGCATGGCGCGTATTGCCCTCGTCTCGCTCGACGCGCTGGGCAAGGAGCTGTTCTCCGGCTCCTCCGATTCAAAGCCCGTGGCCGAGCTCATACGCTCCGACTTCAAGGAGTTCCACATCTCCGGCCAGATACTCGGCGTCGGCCAGATAACGACGCTCGATTCCGCGAAAATGCTTGAGCGGCGCGAGGAGTTCCTGAGCGAGATGCGCAGTCTGAAGGCAGACCGCGGCTACGACATGGTCATACTCATGCTCACCGACGTTCTTCTCGAGGGAACTCAGCTTCTCTACATCGGCAGCGACGAGACCATCCGCCGCGCCTTCTCCACCGAACCCAAGGACAACGCGCTTTTCCTGCCCAACGTCATGAGCCGCAAGAAACAGATAATTCCCATGCTGACTGCTCTGTGGGGCTGATCCGAGCGGCTAAAATGCGCTCATGCGGTGTTGAATGCCTCGGAAATACAACATGTATTCCCGTCGGCCTTCGCCTTGCCTGAACGCATTTTATCTCGCTCGGACTATCGTAAGAAATGCGGCCATGCGGCGTTGAAGGCCTCGGAAATACAACATGTATTCCCGTCGGTCTTCGCCTTGCCTGAGCAGGTTTTATCTCGCTCGGGGGAGTGGGAAATGTCTGCGGTCTGCCCCTGTTTTGCATAAAAGTTTGACATGTCCGGCGCTAAATTTGTTCAAAAGCGGCAATTGACAAGAGACTTGCCCGTGAGTATAATTTAAAATCATCAAGGAAAGCGAGGATACGGAAATGACCTGCCGAAATGCGATCGAAAATAATTCTTCCGTGTCTGAGTCTATCCTCAGTGCATCTGTGTCCTTTAACGCAGTACGATTTTATTCGTACTGCGTTTATTATTATTTCGGCTGGAGCGATATGATCGGGCAAAGGACATAAGCTGTACGCATAAAAGCCGCGCAGGCCGCGGTGAATATTTGTCGTTGAATGCGGTTCCTTTGCAAAAAGGGATCGCATATTTTTATTGAAAAAAACCGAGGTAAAAGCATGAACGAACTTGAAACTTCCAGAAACGAGATAAGCCGGATCGACAGAGAGATGGCAAAGCTTTTCGAGCAGCGTATGCACGCCTGCGCCGAGGTCGCCGCGTATAAAAGGCGGCACGGCCTGTCTGTCAAGGATCCCGCGCGCGAGAAGGAGCTCATAGACCGCAACCGTACGCTCATAGAAAGCGCCGATATCGAGGCATACTATGTGCAGCTTCTCAAAAAGACCATAGAGCTCTCCTGCGAGTATCAGTCCAAGCTCTTGAACGGTATGCGCGTGACCTACTGCGGGGTCGAGGGAGCGTTCGCATATATGGCGGCAAAGCGTATGTTTCCGGAGGCCGAGCTCGTGCCGTATTCCAGCTTCGGCGATGCCTATGCCGCTGTTGAGCGCGGCGAATACGACTGCGTGGTGCTGCCGCTTGAAAACAGCGCCGCAGGTGAGGTCGGAACGGTCATGGATCTCATCTTCTCGGGCGAGCTGTTCGTAAATCAGGTCATTGATCTTCCGATAGTACACAATCTGCTCGGCACGCAGGACGCGGTGCTCGACGGCGTGAAGACCGTCATAAGCCATCCGCAGGCGCTCGACCAGTGCGGAGAGTATATCCGCGCACACGGCTTCAAGACGGAGGCCTTTTCAAACACCGCGCTTGCCGCGCAGTACGTCAAGGAGAAAAACGACGCATCCGTCGCGGCGATAGCCTCGGATGAGACAAGCTCCCTGTTCGGGCTTGAGATCATCGACAAGGCGATAAACGACAGCCGGACGAACACCACGCGCTTTGCGGCTCTCTCCCGTGCGCAGAACCGCCCCGCGAGCATGTCAAACCGCGCCGAGGAAAACTTCATCCTTGTGTTCACGGTCAAGAACGAGGCCGGCTCTCTGGCGCAGACGCTGAACATAATCGGTGCGCACGGCTTCAATATGCGCAACCTCCGCTCGCGCCCGATGAAGGATCTGCAATGGAACTACTTTTTCTACATCGAGGCCGAGGGCAACATAAACAACGAAAACGGACAGGATATGCTCCGCGAGCTGTCGGCGGTATGCGCAAAGCTCAAGCTCGTCGGAACGTACTACTCAAATCTTAAAATCGGAGAGTGAATTTGACATGATCGTCCCCGTAAAGACCGACACATGGGATTATGATATAGTGCTTGAGCCCGGCGCGCTCAAAAGGGCGGGTGAGCTTTTGGACCTGAAGCGCCGCGTGCTCATCGTAACGGACAGCGGAGTTCCCGCGCAGTACGCCGAAACGCTTGCCGCGCAGTGCGGCAGCGCGGTGACAGTGACAGCTCCGCAGGGCGAGAAAAGCAAATGCTTTGACGAGCTTCAGAGCATTTTAAGGGCAATGCTCGACAGCTCCTTTACACGGGGCGACTGCGTCGTCGCCGTCGGCGGCGGGGTCGTTGGCGATCTGAGCGGCTTTGCGGCCTCCTGCTATATGCGCGGCGTGGATTTTTACAACATCCCGACTACGCTCCTGTCGCAGGTCGATTCGTCCATAGGCGGCAAAACGGCCATCGACTTCGGCGGCGTAAAGAACATCGTCGGCGCGTTTTATCAGCCGAAAAAGGTCATCATAGACCCGGAGGTCTTATCGACGCTCTCGCGCCGCCAGCTCATGGCGGGGCTGTGCGAGGCGATAAAAATGGCGGCGACGAGCGATGCGGAGCTTTTCTCTCTCATCGAGCGCAGCACAGACCTCACGGCTGACCTGCCGGAGATAATTTACCGTGCGCTCATGATAAAAAAGCAGGTCGTCGAGCTCGACCCGCGTGAAACGGGGCTGCGAAAGGTCCTCAACTTCGGCCACACCATAGGCCACGCGGTCGAAAGCTTTAACGAGGGCAGACTCCTGCACGGCGAGTGCGTCGCGCTCGGTATGCTGCCGATGAGCGCTGCCGCGCCCCGTGCAAGGCTGAAGGCATTGCTTGAAAAACACGCCGTGCCGACGGAGATCGAGCATTCAGCCGAGGAGCTGCTGCCGTATCTTATGCACGATAAGAAAATGGCTGCCGACGGCATCTCCGCCGTCGTCGTTGATGAGATAGGCTCGTTCAGGCTCTGCCGCATGAGCGCGCAGGAGATACTTTCGCGTCTGGAGGGAGCGCAATGAAAAACAGCTTCGGTCAGAGCGTATGCCTGACGATATTCGGCGAAAGCCACGGCGAGGCCGTCGGCTGCGTCATAGACGGCCTTGCGCCGGGGCTTGCGGTCGATGAGAGCTTCATCGCCCGAAGGCTCGAGCTGCGCCGCCCGTCCTCGGCGCTGGATACGCCCCGCAGGGAAAGGGACGAGTTCAGGATAATAAGCGGCGTTTTTAACGGCAGGACGACCGGCACTCCGCTGTGCATAGTCATCCCCAACGAGAACACCCGCAGCGGCGATTACAGCTACGGCCTGTCGCGCCCCTCGCATGCCGATTACGCGGCCTACCGCAAGTATCACGGCTTTGAGGACTACCGCGGCGGCGGGCATTTTTCCGGCAGGATCACCGCGGCGCTCGTGGCTGCGGGCGGCGTGCTGATACCTGCGCTCGAGAACGCCGGCATAAGCCTTGCGACGCATATATACAGGTGCGCCGGTGTTTCGGACCGCGCCGTGGGCAATATAAAAAGCGATATACAGGCGCTTTCGGGAAAAAGCTTCCCCGTGCTTGACGATGAGCGCGGCGAGGAGATGGCGCGGCGCATACTCGACGCAAGAGAAGCCTCCGACAGCGTCGGCGGCGTGACCGAAACGCTCATCTGCGGCACTCCGGCGGGGCTCGGCGAGCCGTGGTTTGACAGCGTCGAGAGCATGATAGCTCACGCGGTGTTTTCCCTCGGCGGGATCAAGGGCATCGAGTTCGGCGCGGGCTTTGCCGCGGCGGAGCTGCGCGGGAGCGAATGCAACGATCCGCTCAGGCTGGAAAACGGCAGGGTCGTCACGAAAACGAACAACTCCGGCGGCATAAACGGCGGCATAACAAACGGGATGCCGATAGTTTTCCGCTGCGCCGTGAAGCCCACGCCCTCGATAGCAAGGGAGCAGGACACGGTCGATTTCATAAAAAACGAAAATACAAGGCTCTGCATAAGCGGGCGGCACGATCCGGCGATAATCCGCAGGATATGCCCTGTGCTCGACAGCGCTGCGGCGCTGTGCCTTGCCGATATGCTGAGCATGCGATACGGCACGGACGTGCTGACGAAGGGAGTGCCCACAGAATGAAATACGGACTTATAGGCGAGCATCTGACGCACAGCTATTCCTGCGAGATACACGCGCTCCTCGCCGATTACGAATACGAGCTGCACGAGGTCGAGCCGTCAAAGCTCGGCGAGTTCATGACAAGGCGCGAATTTGAGGCCATAAACGTGACGATACCCTATAAGCAGGCGGTCATCCCCTATCTTGACGGGATATCCGAAACGGCAAAACGCATAGGCGCTGTGAACACCGTCGTAAACCGCGGCGGCAGGCTCTTCGGCGACAACACCGACTTTGCCGGAATGCTCGCGCTTGCAGAGCATGCGGGCGTTGACATGAAGGGCAAAAGGGTGCTCGTCCTCGGAACGGGCGGCGCGTCGAAGACCGCCCGCGCACTGGCGGAATACATGGAAGCCGAGAGCGTTTTCTGCGTCTCGCGCTCGGGCAGGGACGGCAGCATAAGCTATGAGCAGGCAGTGTCCGAGCACGGCGATGCGCAGGTCATCATAAACGCAACGCCGGTAGGAATGTTCCCGAAGACCGGCGGCTGCCCCATTGATATTTCGGCCTTTCCGAGGCTTGAGGGCGTGCTCGACGCGATATATAACCCTCTGCGCACCAATCTCGTGCTCGACGCGCAGTCACGCGGAATAGCTGCCGAGGGCGGGCTGTATATGCTTGCGGCTCAGGCGGTACACGCCTCGGCGGTGTTTCTGGATAAGCCTATTGACGAGAGCCTTGTGGAAAAGGCGTTCGAGAGCGTGAAAAACGACAAGCAGAATATTGTCCTCGTCGGTATGCCCACGAGCGGCAAGACCACCGTCGGAGGCATTCTCGCCGCGAAATGCGGCAGGGAGCTTGCCGATACGGACGAATATATAATAAAAAGGATCGGTATGCCGATATCCGACTTCTTCGCCAAATACGGCGAGGCGGAGTTCCGGCGCATCGAAAAGGAGACGATAGCCGCTCTTGCCGTGACCGGCGGCAGGATAATTGCAACAGGCGGCGGCGCGGTGCTCGATCCGGAGAACGTGCGTGCGCTCAGGCAAAACGGCGTTATCGTGTTCCTCGACAGAAGCCTCAGCAACCTCGTCGCAGCCGACGACAGGCCGCTGGCCTCGCGCAGGGACGCGCTTGAACGGCTGTATTCACAGCGCTATGAGATATACTGCGCTGCCGCCGAGCTGCACATCGACGCAAACGTCACGCCCGAGGAGGAGGCCGACACAATATTGAAGGAGTTGGGCGTCATATGAAAATACTCGTACTCAACGGACCGAACATCAACATCCTCGGCATCAGAGAGCCGGAGATATACGGCAGAAGAAGCTACAGGGAGCTGCTTGAAATGATAAGCGCCCACGCAGCGGAAAAGGGTGTGGAGGTCGAATTTTACCAGTCAAACCATGAGGGAGATCTCGTGGACGCGATACAGAAGGCATTTTTCGACGGAACGGACGGCATCGTCTTTAACCCCGCGGCCTATACGCACACCTCGGTGGCCATAGCGGACGCGGTAAAGGGTGTCGGGCTGCCGGTGGTCGAGGTTCACATCTCGGAGGTGTCTGAGCGCGAGGCCTTCCGGCAGATAAGCTATATCCGCGCCGCAGCCGTAAAAACGATCTGCGGCCACGGGCTTGAGGGCTATAACGAGGCGCTCGATTTTCTTGTTGAATACATCGGAGATAAAAAATGAAGCTTAAAATAAGCCCGTCGCGGCTTTGCGGCGAGATAAATGCGCCGCCGTCAAAAAGCTGCGCCCACCGTATGCTGATCTGCGCCGCTCTTGCAGAGGGCGTGAGCCGCATAAGCGGCATTTCCGGCAGCGAGGATATGCTCGCAACACTCGACTGCATACAGGCGCTCGGTGCGCAGTACGAAAGGTGCGGCGACGTTGTGACGATACAAGGCCGCTGCGGCAAAACGCCGGAGGGCGCGGTGTTCCGCTGCCGCGAGAGCGGAAGCACGCTGCGCTTTATGATACCGCCCTCACTGACCGGCGCAAGGCTGCGCTTTGAGGGCACGCCGAGGCTTCTGGAGCGCGGCATCGGCATATACGAGCAGCTCCTCGGCGAAAAGGGCATCGAGATAAAAAAGGACGGGCACGGCATAGAGCTGTGCGGTGAGCTCGGAGCGGGGGACTATGTCCTGCGCGGCGACGTGAGCAGTCAGTTCGTGTCGGGGCTGCTGCTTGCGCTGCCGGAAAAGTCCGGCGACAGCACGGTAAGGGTTCTGCCGCCGGTCGAGAGCAGGGCGTATATAGATATAACGCTCAGTGCTCTGCGCTCGTTCGGCGTTGAGGTGACAGAGCCGGAGGAAAACCTCTTTGCGATACGCGGCGGACAGCGGTACAAGCCCCAAGACATAGCCGTCGAGGGCGATTGGTCAAACGCGGCGGCGCTCGCGGCATTCAATCACATCGGCGGCAGTGTCAGGGTGACGGGGCTGCGGCAGGACAGCGTTCAGGGCGACAGGGTCTGCCTTGAATATTTTGAAAGGCTCGGGGAGCCGGATGCGGTGCTCGATATCTCAAATTGCCCCGATCTCGGCCCGGTGCTGTTTGCGCTCGCGGCGGCAAAGGGTCAGGGCGCGGCCTTTACGGGAACGCGCAGGCTGCGCATAAAGGAAAGCGACAGGGCTGCGGCCATGGCGCAGGAAATGAGCGCCTTCGGTGTGAAAGCGCTGCTTTCCGACAACGGCGTTATCATAAGACCGGCGCAGCTCAAAGCACCCTCGCGCACTCTCTCAGCGCACAACGATCACCGCATCGTCATGGCGCTCACGCTCCTGTGCAGCATCACCGGCGGCACGATAGACGGCGTGCAGGCCGTGCGCAAGAGCTATCCCGATTACTTTGACGAGCTCGGCTCGCTCGGCCTGGAGGCGGAATATGAAGCTTGATAAAAATACTAAAATACTTATACTCGGCCTCGGCCTCATGGGAGGCAGCTACGCCGAGAGCCTGACGGCGCACGGTTTCGAGGTCGGCGCAGTCGCAAGGCGGCAGGAGACGATAGATTACGCTCTGCGCGAGGGGATAATAAAAAGCGGCAGAGCGGAGACAGACCCGGAGTATATAGCGCAGTTTGACCTGCTCATTTTTGCGATGTACCCGCACGCCTTCGTCGAGTGGATAGAAAGCAATCAGCAGTATATAAAGCCCCATGCGCTCATCACCGACGTGACGGGCGTGAAGTGCAGCATCATCTATAAAATTCAGGACATGCTGCGTCCCGACCTTGAATATATCGGCGCACACCCCATGGCCGGACGCGAGTGCAGCGGCGTTGAAAATGCGCGTATGGAGATATTCGAGGGCGCAAACTACATCGTAACGCCAACGGACAAAAATACGCCCGAGGCGATCGAGGCCTGCCGCGAGCTCGGCAGGATAATGGGCTTTCGCATGATAGCCGAACTGACACCGGAAAAACACGACGAGATGATAGGCTTCCTGTCGCAGCTTGCCCACTGCATCGCGGTGTCGCTGATGGTCTGCAAGGATTCGCAGCATCTGGTCGATTACACGGGCGACTCGTTCCGCGACCTCACGCGCATTGCGAAGATAAACGACGAGATGTGGAGCGAGCTGTTCCTTTTGAACCGCGAGGAGCTTGTGCGGCAGATGGATCTTTTCTCCGAAAAGTTCGAGCTCATGCGAAACAGCATAGCCTCCGGCGACAGGGAGACCATCCGCGAGATGATGCGTCTTTCCACCGAGCGCAGAAAATACTTTGACGTAAAAAAAGAGGATAATATATAATGAATATGGAGTTTAAGAGAAAAATGCCCACGCCGCAGGCGGTCAAGGAGATGTACCCCATAAGTCCCGAGGCTGCCGGAAGAAAAAAAGCAACGGATGAGGCGCTCAGAAAAATATTCACCGGCGAGGACGACCGGCTGGTGCTCATCATCGGCCCGTGCTCGGCTGACAGGAAGGACGCGGTGCTCGACTACATCTCGCGCCTGCGCAGCGTTCAGGAGAAGGTGGAGGAGAAGATACTCATCGTGCCGCGTGTCTACACCAACAAGCCCCGCACGACCGGCGACGGCTACAAGGGCATGCTCCATCAGCCCGATCCCAACAGCCGCCCCGATATGCTGCGCGGACTTATCGCCATACGCAAGATGCACATGAAGGTGCTCACCGAAACCGGCTTTTCCTGCGCAGACGAGATGCTGTATCCCGAGAATCACCACTACCTGTCGGATATGCTCAGCTATGTTGCCGTCGGCGCAAGATCGGTCGAGAACCAGCTGCACAGGCTCACGGCCAGCGGCCTTGACCTGCCGGTCGGCATGAAAAACCCGACGAGCGGCGACCTCTCGGTCATGATGAACTCCATCACCGCCGCCCAGCACCCGCACACCTTCGTCTATTCAAGCTGGGAGGTCAACAGCAAGGGCAATCCCCTCGCACACGCGATACTGCGCGGCTCGTCGAACAAGCACGGCCGGACGATACCGAACTACCACTACGAGGATATAAAGCTCCTGTGCGAGCTCTACGCAAAAAGCGGGCTCCGGAATCCGGGCGTTGTCATAGACACAAACCACTCCAACTCCGGCAAGCAGTGGGACGAGCAGCCGCGCATCGCAAAGGAGATACTCCACAGCACGCGCCACTCGGACGATATAAGACGGCTGGTCAAGGGCCTGATGATCGAGTCCTATATCGAGGACGGCAGCCAGAAGCCCGACGGCGGCGTTTACGGCAAGAGCATAACCGATGCCTGCCTCGGCTGGGACAAGACGGAAAAGCTTATATACGAGCTGGCAGAGCTCAGATGAAAAACCCTGCCGTTAAGATATAACAAACAAAATCAGAACAGGAGGAAAAGACCATGATAGAAGAAAAAATGCTTGCCCTCGGCAAAAGCGAAAACGAGATACGCGCTATCGCGGCCTATGCCGTTGCCAGGCGCGGCGAGATAGGCAGCGAAAATGTTTTTGACTTCAGCATCGGAAATCCCAACGTTCCCACACCGGAGAAGGTGAAGAATACCCTCATCGAGCTCCTGCAAAGCAGGGACAGCCTGAGCCTGCACGGCTACACGCCCGCGCCCGGCGCAATGGCTGCGCGCAGCGCCGCTGCCGGACAGGAGAGCAGAAGAGCCGGATACGAGATACCGGCAGAGAGCATATATCTTACCTCGGGCGCGTCCTCGTCGCTGTCGATAAGTATGTCGGCGCTCGTCCGCAGGGGCGAGAAGGTCGTGC
Organism: Hallerella sp.; assembly: GCA_963620985.1. Lineage (GTDB taxonomy): Bacteria > Bacillota > Clostridia > Oscillospirales > Oscillospiraceae > F23-B02. The sequence continues at coordinate 30,910 of CAVFCI010000004.1, forward strand.
TGCTCGCACCGTTTTTCTCGGAATACAAGGTGTTTGCCGAGAATGCCGGAGCGGAGGTCATAATAGTGCCTCCGGCGGGCGACGATATGCAGCCGTTCATGGCCGCGTTTGAGGATGCCGTCAGTCAGGGCGGCGTAGCGGCAGTGGTCATCAATTCGCCCAACAACCCCTCGGGCGCAGTCCTGAGCGAGCAGACGCTCAGGGTGATGGCAAAGATACTGACCGCCGCGCAGGCCGAGCAGGGCAGGAGCATTTACCTTATCTCCGACGAACCGTACCGCGAGCTCGTTTACGGCGGCGTGAGCGTGCCCTTTGTGCCGAATATCTACCATAACACGATCGTGTGCTATTCCTATTCCAAGAGCCTGTCGCTGCCGGGCGAGCGTCTGGGCTATATAATGGTGCCGCCCTGCGTTACCGACAGCGCCGACGTTTTTGCCGCCGTCTGCGGCGCGGGCAGAGCGCTCGGCTATATCTGCGCAACGAGCCTTTTGCAGTACATGCTCACCGAGTGCGCGGAGGTTCAGCCGGATATAAGCAGCTACGCAAGAAACCGCGACACGCTGTACGATGCGCTCTCGGCCATGGGCTTTGACTGCGTAAAGCCGGACGGCGCGTTTTATCTGTTCATAAAAGCGCCGAAGGGCGACAGTGCGTCGGGCTTCTGCGAAAAGGCAAAGCAGTTTGAGATAATACTCGTCCCGTCGGACAGCTTCGGCGTCGGGGGATATGCCCGCCTTGCCTACTGCGTGCCCGAGGAAATGACCGAGGCCGCGCTTCCGGCCTTCAAAAAGCTCGCGCAGCTTTACGGCCTGTAAAACAGTAAAGCAAAAGCTCCGCAGGAACTTCCTGCGGAGCAATTTTTACCTATATTTACAGATGCCGGAGCATCTCGCTGCCCTTTTTGAACAGCCAGCGCAGCTCAAGAGCGGAGACAAGGGAGAAGAGCGCGCAGATAAGCCATACCGCCGCTGCCGTGCCGAGTTTTGCAGACAGCACATAGCAGCCGTAGCCGCCGAGCCCCGCGGCGATGTAGCCGACGAGCATCACGACGAGGATGCTGACGCTCTGCTTCACAACGGAGGTCTCGCTCTGCCAGTTGAGGTTCGGCTTTTCAAGCCCCACTATGAGGCCGAGGGCTGCGGTGAAGAGCGTGAAGACTGCCGGAAGCGCGAGGCAGGCCGCAGCCGTCAGAGCCTCGGGACGGAAAACGATGCAGACGCAGACCGAGCAGTACAGCGCAGGAACTGCCGTCAGTAGCATATGTAGCGCAAGCTTTGCCCGCAGAAGCTCCTGCGGACGCACGGGCAGAGACTGCGCTATCCACAGGCTCCTGCCCTCGAGCGAAACGGAGGGTGCGGTCAGATCGTTCATGGCGCACAAAAGGCACACGGCAAAGCCCAGCAGCACGGCGCACAGTCCGTCCGGCAGGGGGAGCATGGAGGTAAAGTACAAAATGCTCTGCCTCTGGATGAGCAGAAGCGTGCCCGCTATGAGCAGCAGCGGCGTGCCGAGGGCGCAGTTGAGCATATATGTCGGGCTTGCCAGCAGCCGTGCGCTTTCCTTGAACAGGAGCGCCGAGCGGATGCTGCGCATTTTCGCCGTGCGCGAGCGGTATACGCGCTTTGAGGTCTTCTCGGAGGCGGTCGCTATCCTTATGAAGCTGCGCGAGAGGACAAAGCAGGCTGCTATAAACAGTGCGCCCACAGCGAGCGTGAGATACAGCATCGAAAGCCAGCCGCCCTGCCCGCAGTCGCCGACGATGTACAGAGCATAGGCCGAGTCACGGATCCTCTCGCCGATCACTGCGGCGTTTATTATGAGCTCCTGCAAATATTCGGAGAGGTTGAAAAAGAAAAAGTAGTAAAGCCCGAAGAAGGCGAGTGAGAGCAGGACAACGACGAGCGAGCGGTTTTTAAGGCGCACGCTCACGCGCGCGACCACCCAGCCGAGAATGCAGGAGAGCGTGAATACAAATATGCTCACGAGCACCGTCAGCAGCAGGGAGCCGATAACGCCCGAAGCGGCGGGTCTTGCGACGATGAAATAGACGATATCCGCCGGAAGCATGACCACCGCGACGAACATGAGCCCCATGAGATACACGCCCGTAAGCCGCGAGGCGAGGATATACCGCGCCGGTATGGGCAGCGAGAGCATGAGGTCGTTGTCCTTGGCTTTGTACAGGCTCGAATAGGTGTTGAACACTCCGCCGAACACGCCCAGCAGCAGTGCCGTGAGCGTCATCAGGTCAAAATACAGCCAGTCGAGCTCCAGCCCGACCAGTGGCCTGCACAGAGTGTAGGACAGGTAGGTGAACATGCCGCCGATGACGACGATCATCAAAAGCGCGTACAGCGAAATGAGCAGTATGCTCGATGCCTTGGAGCGCGCAGTGCCCTTTTTGCGGTCGTAGAAAAAGCTGCTGTTGAGCTCGTACAGCTGCTTGCGGATGAGTATCTTCAGCATGACACGTCCTCCAGCTCGAGGAATACCTCCTCCAGACTGTCGTCGCCCTTGACCTCGGACATCGTGCCCGAGCGTATGAGCCTGCCGCCCTTTATGATGGCGACCTGATCGCAGAGCCTTTCGGCGACCTCAAGGACGTGGGTCGAGAAGAAGATAGCGCCGCCTGCGTCGCAGAGCTCGCGCATCATGCCCTTCAGGATGTGCGCGGCCTTCGGGTCAAGGCCGACGAAGGGCTCGTCCATGATGATGAGACGGGGGGAATGTATCCACGCCGAGATGATGGCAAGCTTCTGCTTCATGCCGTGCGAGTAGGCCGATACCGGCTGCGCAAGATCGTCCGTGAGCTCAAAGAGCGCGGCGTATTTTTCAATGCGCTCACGTCTGTCCTCGGGGCTCACGCCGAAGATATCGGCAATGAAATTGAGATACTTTATACCCGTCATGTACTCGTACAGGTCGGGATTATCGGGGATATAGGCAAAAAGCCTCTTGCAGGCAAGGGGGTCTTTCTTTATTGAAATGCCGTTTATAAGTATCTCGCCCTCGTCAAAGTCGAGGATGCCCGCAGCGGACTTGAGCGTCGTGGTCTTGCCCGCGCCGTTGTGGCCGATAAAGCCGTAGATCGTGCCGGGCGCTATGTGCAGACTGAGATCGTCCACAGCCTTCTTCTCGCCGTAGCATTTTGTCAGCCCATTTATTTCAAGCATATGCAGTAGCCTCCTTGGTGTTTGGTCAACTATAGCATATAGTGATAAACCCGCCGCGTCAAGGCGTTTATGACAAATTTATAACATACATGAGTAAGTTCTATGTAAAAAACGGTATGCATGTTCATAATGCATACCGTTTGGTTTGGTTTGAGCTTGCTCAGCCGCCGAATACGGAGAGCAGGAAGCCCGCCGCGATGGCAGAGCCGATAACGCCGGCGACGTTGGGTCCCATTGCGTGCATGAGCAGGAAGTTTGTCTTGTTGTACTTTCTGCCGACATCCTGAGAAACACGCGCTGCCATGGGAACTGCGGAAACGCCTGCAGAGCCGATGAGGGGATTGATCTTCTTGCCGGAGGTGTAGTACATGACAACGCCGCCGAAAAGACCGCCGATCGTGGAGATAGCAAAGGCGCACAGGCCGAGGATGATGATCTTTATCGTGTCCGCGCTCAGGAAGTTCTGAGCTACCATCGTCGCGCCGACGGAGGTGGCGAGGAAGATGGTGACGATGTTCATCAGCGCGTTCTGCGCGGTGTCCGACAGACGGTCGGTCACGCCGCACTCACGGAAGAGGTTGCCGAGCATCAGGCAGCCGATGAGCGGCGCGGTCGAGGGCAGAAGCAGGATAACGAAGGTCGCAACGACGATGGGGAAGATTATCTTCTCCGTCTTGGAGACCTCGCGTGCCTGCTCCATCTTAACCTCGCGCATCTCCTTGGTGGTGCACAGCTTCATGAGAGGCGGCTGGATAAGCGGAATGAGCGCCATGTAGGAATACGCGGCGATCGCGATGGGTCCCAAAAGATGCGGGGCAAGCTTCGTTGTCAGGAATATGGCGGTCGGGCCGTCCGCGCCGCCGATGATGCCGATAGATGCGCCCTCGGGGCCGGTGAAGCCCAGCGCGATAGCGCCGAGGAAGGCAACGAACACGCCCAGCTGCGCCGATGCGCCCATGAGCAGGCTCTTGGGGTTTGCAAGCAGCGGGCCGAAGTCGGTCATCGCGCCGACTCCGAGGAAGATAAGCGAGGGGTAGATGCCGGCCTTTACGCCGATGTAGAAAAAGTCGAGCAGTCCGGCGTTGGACATCACATGGCCGTAGCTGTGATAATAGGGGCTTGCCTCGTCGAGGAAGGCCTCCCACAGCTCGGGGTGATACAGCGCGTTCTCGCCCATGCCGATGAAGTAGCTCAGGTTTGTCAGCAGGCAGCCGAAGGCTATGCCGCACAGGAGCAGGGGCTCGAACTTCTTGACTATGCCGAGGTACAGCAGCACGAAGGCAATGATTATCATGACGAGGTTTTTCCAGCCGCCGTCGGTCGTGAAGAATGCGGCGAAGCCGGATTCCAGCGCGAGCTTCTGGAGAGTACCGAGAATGTCCATCCCTTACCTCCTTACGCTATGACGACAAGAGGAGCACCGGTCTCGACTACTGCGCCCTTTGCCGCAACGATCTGAGCGACGGTGCCGGACTTGGTGGCGACGATCTCGTTTTCCATTTTCATTGCCTCGAGGATGAGCAGCACGTCGCCCTCCTCGACCCTCTGACCCTGCGCGACATTTATCTTGAGAATGTTGCCGGGCATGGGGCTCTTTACGACCTCGCCGGCGACGAGAGCCGCGCCTGCGGGTGCTGCGGGAGCTGCCGTGACGGGTGCAGCTGCGGGAGCGGGAGCCGCGGCGGCAGCGGGTGCGGGAGCTGCGGGGGCGTATGCCTCATACTCGTCAACGAGCATGGCCTTGCCCTCCTCGACCTCGACCTCGTAGGTCTTATTATTTAAGGTTACCTTATATTTCATCTTCCTTGACCTCCTTGATTGAAATAAAGCGGAGCTCGTTGACGGGCTTGCCGAGAGTGTCCGCGACTATGGCCATTACCATGGCTGCATCTCTGGGATCGGTGTCGTAGAGTTTGAGCTCACCGGCAGAGCCGGGCGCTTCCGGAATAACGGGCGCGGGAGCGGGAGCTGCGGGCACGGGGGCGGCGGTCTTCGTCTTGCCTGCGTGGCCGACCATGATCCTGCCCATTATCATAACGACCCACATGAGAAGCACGAGGCCGAAGAAAACAACGATATAGCCCAAAAGCGCTGCCAGCGCGGCATCGCCGAAGGAAATGTGTATCAGATCAGTCATCGTCTAAACCTCCTCAGGCTTCGGTGATGGTGTAGCGAACGATCTTTTCCTCGGCCTCGCGGCGCTTTTCAAAGAAATTCTCCGCGACCTGCGGGAAGGCGATGTAGCTGAGCACGTCCTCCTCGCACCTTGCTGTATCGCCGAGGTATGCCGCCGCCTTTTCGTAGGTGTCGGTCGGGAGCGTGTCGGCGTAGCGGCCCTCGATGGGCTTTTCGCCGCCGAGGATCTTTGCGCGCACTGCCTCGTCGATGGGAGCGGGCGTTCTGCCGTATTCGCCGCGGCAGTAGGCCTTGATCTCCGCGCCGACATTCTTGTAGCGCTCGCCCGCGAGCACGTTCTGCACCGCCTGCGAGCCGACGAGCTGGCTGGTCGGGGTGACGAGCGGGGGATAGCCCATGTCCTTGCGCACACGCGGCGTTTCGATGAGCGCCTCCTCGAACTTGTCCAGCGCGTTCATCATCTTCAGCTGGCTGAGCAGGTTCGAGAGCATGCCGCCGGGTATCTGATAGGTCAGGCACTGGGTGTCGGTGCTCATGGAGATGGGGTTGAGAGTGCCGTCGGCGAGGTAGTCGTTGCGGATGGGCTTGAAGTAGTTTGCCATTTCTATGAGTATCTTCTCGTCGAGCGCAACGTCGTAGCCGAGCTCACGCAGCGCATAGAACAGCGTCTCGGTAGCGGGCTGCGAAGTGCCGCCGGAGAAGGGGGATATCGCGGTGTCGATAACGTCGGCTCCGGCCTCGATGCCCTTGAGATAGGTCATGAAGGCAAGACCCGTGGTGCAGTGCGTGTGCAGAACGACGGGAAGATCCACCGCGTCCTTTATGCCGGAAACGAGGTCGTATGCGCTCTGCGGGGTCATGATGCCTGCCATGTCCTTGATGCATATGGAGCTTACGCCCATCTTTTCGAGCTCCTTTACCATCTCGACGAACTTTGCCGTCGTGTGAACGGGGCTCGTGGTGTAGGAAATGGTGCCCGAGGCCATTGCGCCCTGCTTTACGGTCTCTTCGATGGCGACCTTGAGGTTATCGGTGTCGTTGAGCGCGTCGAAGATGCGGATGATGTCGATGCCGTTTTTGACCGAGGCGCGCACGAAGCGGCGCACGACATCGTCGGGATAATGCTTGTAGCCGAGGATGTTCTGTCCGCGCAGGAGCATCTGGAGCTTGGTGTTGGGCATCTTGGCGCGGATCTTGCGCAGACGCTCCCACGGATCCTCGCCGAGAAAGCGCAGGCAGACATCGAAGGTAGCGCCGCCCCAGCATTCTACGGAGTAGAATCCGGCCTTGTCCATCTTTTCAAGGATGGGCTCGAATTTGTCGTAGGGAAGCCTTGTCGCAATAAGTGACTGGTTCGCGTCACGAAGCACGGTTTCCGTAAACTGTACTTTCTTCATGTTTTCCTCCCGAATTTCAAAAATTATTAACACTCTATAGTATAGTATAAATTTTTTGCAAATTCTACACTTATTTTAGGCAAATTTATAACAATCAGAGTAAAAAAGCGGAGGCAGCCAATCAGGCTGCCTCCGCTTGGGGAAAATATTCGCTTATTTCGAGGCCAGAGCCCTGTCGAGCCAGACGCTTGCAACGTCCATGGCCGCCCAGAAGCCGTCCTTCTCGCTTTTCTTGACTATGCGGTCGCGGGATTTGACGGAGGGGTCTGTGAGCTGGAGCTGGACGGATACCTTCGTGGCGACGTCGAGATCCTTGACCTTCTTCGTGTCCATGATCTGGAGCATGATGATGTATTTGTCGGCCATGCTGCCGTAATAGATTATGTTTCCTGCGCGCTGCAGGGGATGTCCCTTGTATTCAAGCGTTTTGTTTGCCAAAGCTGTTCCTCCTTGTCTGCTCAGAAGAGATCGCGGAAGTTGGCGAACACATCGTCGAGACCGCCGCCTCCGTTATTGTTGTTCTCTTCCTCCTGCTTCTTCTGCTCTTCTTCCTGCTTCTTCTTTTCTTCCTCTTCCTTCTGCTTCTTCTCATCCTCGGTCAGAGCCTGCTCTTCAAGCTCCTCGCGTGTTCCGAAGATGCCGGTCGGCGCGCCGCCGGTGGACATGTTGAAGTCCTTGTATGCGAGATCGGCGTGGACAGAGGACATGACCTTCTGCCATATGGTAACGGCGGGGTTGCCGCTGAAGGCCATATATTCGGGCGTGTCGTAGCCCGTCCAGACCGCGCAGGTGTAATACGGCGTGTAGCCGCAGAACCAGCGGTCGTAGTTTGCCGTCGTGGTGCCGGTCTTGCCGGCGACGGGCATGTTGCTCAGGCGCGAGGCCGAGCCCGTGCCGTTCGTGGCGGCGTTATTGAGCATATAGGTCATGGTGCGCGCAGTCTCCTGCGAGAAGGCCTGAATGGTCTCGGGCTGATTGTCGAGAACTATCTTGCCGGTGCGGTCTTTGACCATGGTGTAGGTACGCGAGTAGGTGAAGGTGCCGTCGTTTGCAAGGGCGGTGTAGGCCTGCGCCATCTCGCGCACGGTGATGCCGTAGCTCGGCTGGCCGAGCGCCATTGCCGCGTAGTCGGCATCTGCGTCTATCAGGCTCGTAACGCCGAGGCGCGAGCGCAGAAACTCCAGCGACGTGGAGGGGGTCAGCTTATCGACGATCTGCGCGGCAACGGTGTTTTTAGACTGCTGGAGCGCATAGCTTATCGTGATAACGCCGCTGTAGGTGTTCGGCGAGTTTTTCGGATACCATGAGGTGTGCGCAAGCTGAACGTGCGTCTCGTCCGCGTCGAGCACGAGCGTCGAGGGGCTTATGAGCCCGTATTCCACCGCAGGCCCGTAGACAGACAGCGGCTTAATGGACGATCCGGGCGGGCGCGTGGTGTCGGTAGCTCTGTTCAGACCGTAGTTGATGGTCTTCTCGCCCGTGCCGCCGCACAGCGCCTTTATCTCGCCGGTGGTCTGGTCGATGATGACTATCGCGCTCTGAAGCTGCGACTTTGAGCCGTTATAAGCCTGCGGCAGCTCCTCGAGATTTGTGTATATCGCGTCAACCTTGGCCTGAATGTCGGTGTCGATGCAGGCGTATATCTCATAGCCCGCGTTGTGCACCAACTGGCTTGCGGCCTTGCGGCTGATGCCCTTGGCCTCGGCAAGGTCTGTGATAACGTCGGAAATGACGACCTCCTCGTAATAGCTGTAGGTCGAGGAGCTGGGGGAGTTTTCGCTGCGGACAAATTCGAGCTCCTCGGCCTTGGCCGCCTCATACTCGTCCTTTTCAAGATAGCCCTGCTTATACATCTCGCGCAGGACGTTCTCCTGACGCTCCTTGTTGTTCTCAACGCTGTAGAACGGGTCGTAATACGTCGGCAGGTTCGTTATGCCGACGATGGACGCGGCCTCGGCAACGTCAAGATCCTTTGCGTCCTTGCCGAAATAGGTCTGCGCCGCAGTCTGGATGCCGTAGCAGCCCTCGCCGAAGTAAACGGCGTTGAGATAATACTCAAGGATCTCCTCCTTGTCGTAGTTCTTCTCAAGCTCGAGCGCCTGGAATATCTCCAGAAGCTTGCGCTGCACGGTTATATCGTCCTGCTGGGTGAGGTTTTTTATAAGCTGCTGCGTTATCGTCGAGCCGCCGAAGGTCGAGCCGCCGGTGAACATGTTCAGCGCCGCGTGCGCCGTTCTGAACCAGTCAACGCCCTTGTGCGTGTAAAAGCGCTTGTCCTCGATGGCGATGAGCGCCTTCTTCAGATGGTCGGGGATATCGTCGCCGTCCACCCATATGCGGTTTTCGCTGCTTTTAACGGTCGTCAGCTTCTGATAATCGCCGTTTGAATCCTGATAATAGATAATGCTCGACTGATTGAGCGTGAAATCATTGAGATCAAGGTCGAGACTCGGCGTGATGCAGGTCTTCACATAAAATGCGAAAATGCACACGAAGATAAGCCCCGTCACAACGCCGATGAGCAGGATCGTTCCGATCACGCCCATGATGCGGCCAAACGCGCTGCCGCGCTTTTCGGCGGGCTCTCTGGCAATATCCATTTTCAGCAACACCTCCTTGCGAGTGTCAAAGTCAAATGAACAATGTATTATAAATAGTAAGCATAGTAGGCTAATTTTATCTGAATTATCATTATATCATGTTATGTCAAGCAGGGGTGTATAATTTGTAAAGTTTCGCGTTTAAAAGTATTTGTTTTCGGAGAATATGGGGATAATACGAAATAAAGGAGATGAAGCGATTGAAAAATACGTTCAAAAAGCTTGCGCTGTGCGTCTGCGCGGCGCTGGCAGTTATAATGTGCATCGCGGCGGCCGGCAGCATGGGCACGGAAAGCGCCGTGCCGGTGCAGAGCGTGAGCACGGCAGGCAGCTCCGGCTACTGCCTGCGCGACTGGCAGGGCTACGTCGCCGTTTTCGAGGACGGGGGCGAAGCTCCGAGCGCAATGACCGATATTCAGACCGGCACGCTCAACCTCGTTGACAGGGAAAAGCTGCGCTCGGGCATCAAGGCTGCAACGCGGGAGGAGCTTCTGTCGCTGCTTGAAGACTTTAGCTCTTGATTTATGCGCCGGTGTGGGGTAAAATAGAAGCACCACGACACAGGAGGAAATAACATGAGCGAAGCATTCGGCAATGACTTTATCACTATAATAGATGATGATGGCAATGAATTCAACCTTGAGCTGCTCGATACCATAGACTATAACGGCGAGACCTTTTCCGCCTTCCTGCCCGCGGATATGGACGAGGACGATCCCGATTACGGCCTTATCCTGCTGAGCGTTACCGAGGATGAAAACGGCGATGAGCTGTTTGAATCCATCGACGACGACGCAAAGCTCGAGGAGGTACATCAGATGTTCATGACCATCTTCGAGGCCGAGGACGGAGACGAGGAATAAGACGTAAGAACCTCTCATATGTTCCGTAATATATGATGAATAAGCCCTGCCGCGTTCGCGGTGTCATATTGACGTCGGGTTCGTTAAACCCACATTTCTAATAAGGGATGCTGATTTGAATCTGCGGATTGCAGGCCTCCCGGCCTCAGGCCGGACGTTGGAAGCAGTGAAACAGAGCTTAGGCGACCCACCTGCTACTTTGTGCAGGTTATAACCGAACCCCAACGGCGCGGCGGGATTTGCCCGATGGTTTTCCATCGGGCATTTTTATTTTTCGTAAACGCTGAACAAATGGCTGTCAGCGTCTGAACGGATAATTTGTGCCCTGATTTAGTCGCTTCTTCTTGAAATACACAAAGTATTCCTGCGAAAAAGCGCCGTTATCAGGACCCAAATCCTCTCGCCCAGCCATCTGACGCATTTATTCAGCGCTTACGTTAGTTCTTGACAAATAACAAAAAATACATAGAAAAAGCATGCAGTCGAAAAAATTTCGGCTGCAAATTTTTTTACTTGTACGCAAACGTACAAGCTGCGCCCGAAAACAGCCTATGGGTGAGAGGTGAATTTTATGAACAGAAAAAGATCCGCCGATGCGGATAAGCTTCTCGAAAAGCTTGCGGTGTCCTCGCCGAACGATGCCGTGAAGCTGCTTTATCTCAGCGCCGAGGATATCTCCGAGCTCGAGGGGCTCGATCTTTCGCTGCTGAGCGAAATAAAACGCGGACCGAAGGGGGAGGTGGAGCTGAAGTTTGTAAACAAGCTGGCGATAATAAGGGAGCTCATAGAGCTCAATGCCGCAGCTGCGGCGCAGTCGGCTCAGGGCGGCGGCTTCTACGCGGCGCTGGACAAATCGGCAAGGCTTCTGGAGGGCGAGCGGGAAAATGAGCTTTGATTTTTTCTCGCGCACCCAGCTGAAGGCTCTGTCGTGGTGGAGCGATGCGTCTCCCTACCGCGAGCTCGATGCCGTCATCTGCGACGGCGCGGTGCGCTCGGGCAAGACCCTGTGCATGGGCATATCCTTCGTCTGCTGGGCTATGCGGCGCTTCGACGGGCACAGCTTCGGCATCTGCGGCAAGGCCAAAAGCAGCATAAGGCGCAACATGATAGAGCCGCTGCTGCCGGTGCTGCGCGATATCGGCTTTGAGGTGCGCGAGCTCGTCTCCAAGGGCGTTATCGAGATAAGCTACCGCGGGCGGAAAAACCGCTTTTATCTCTTCGGCGGCAGGGATGAGAGCTCAAGCTCGCTCATTCAGGGCGTGACGCTTGCCGGTGCGCTGCTCGACGAGGTGGTGCTGATGCCGCGCTCCTTTGTCGAGCAGGCCTGTGCACGCTGCTCGGTCACAGGGAGCAAGCTGTGGTTCAACTGCAACCCCGAGAGCCCGCAGCACTGGTTCTACCGCGAGTGGATACAGAGAGCCGACGAGCGCAGGGCGCTGTATATCCACTTCACGCTTGAGGACAACCCCTCGCTGTCGAAGAAGATAATCGAGCGCTATAAGCGGATGTACAGCGGCGATTTTTACCGGCGCTTTATCCTCGGCCAGTGGGTGCTGCCCGAGGGCAGGGTGTACGACTTTTTCACCGAGGATATGCTCTGCGCCGTGCCGGACGAGTGCAGCGAGTACATGGTCTCCTGCGACTACGGCACGAAAAACCCCAGCTCCTTCGGGCTGTGGGGCAAAAGCGGCGAGAGCTGGTACCGCCTGAGAGAGTATTACTACGACGGGCGCAGGGAGGGGCGGCAGAAGACCGACGAGGAGTATGTCGCGGCGCTGACGGAGCTGTGCGGCGGCATAAGCCCCGGGCGCGTCATCGTCGATCCCTCGGCGGCGAGCTTTATCGAGGCGCTCTCCCGCGCAGGCTTTCGCGTTGAAAAGGCCGAGAACGACGTTCTGCGCGGCATACGCCTGACGGCCTCGTACCTCAAAAGCGGACGCATACGCATCTGCCGCGGCTGCGACGACGCTCTGCGCGAGTTTTACAGGTATCGCTGGGACGACAGGAGCGAAAGGGAAGCGCCTCTAAAGCAGCACGATCACGCGATGGACGATATCCGTTACTTCGCCGCAGGCATCTCAAAACTCACACAGCCCGTGGGCGCGGTGTGGGTAGAAAGGTAGGAATATGAAACTGTTTTCAAAACAAAAGACGGCGGCACCGAGGGTACAGCTGCGCAGCACGCAGCCGCATCCGTTCGGCCTTATCGACAGCTATGTGCCGCTCGGCAGTGCGGAAACGAGGCTTTACCGAATGATCCGCGAGGCGGTGCCGGTGGTGGACGCGGCGATACTGAAGATCGTCAGGCTCACCGGCGGCTTCGAGGCCCGCTGTGCGGACAAAAAGGCCGAGCGCGAGCTCAATGAGTTTATCCGCACCGTGCCTGCCGGAAGAGGCCAGACGGGGCTCGACTGCTTCCTTTCCGCGTACCTTGACTCGATGATAACCTGCGGCAGAGCCGTGGGCGAGATCGTCGTCAACGGCAGCCGCGATATCGCCGCGGTGCTCTGCGGAAACGTCGCCGACGTGCAGATACGCGAGGGCAAAACTCCGCTCGATTTCGAGCTGTGCGGCACTTCGGATACAGGCTGCGCAGTGCCGTTTCGTTATCAGAACCTTCTGCTGTTTACGCCCTTCAATCCCGAGGCCGACTCGCCCTACGGCGTTTCGATGCTCAGGAGCATGCCCTTCCTGTGCGGGATACTGCTGAAGATATATCAGTCGATCGGCCTCAACTGGGAGCGCATCGGAAACCTGCGCTTTGCGGTGGTCTACAAGCCGCAGGGCGACGCTATCGACAGGCTCTCGGCTCAGGAGCGGGCGCAGCAGATAGCTTCGCAGTGGTCGGAGGCCATGCAGAGCGGAAAGTGCGGCTCGGTGCGCGATTTCGTGGCCGTGGGCGATGTGGATATCAAGGTCATAGGCGCGGATAACCAGATCCTCGACAGCGAGGTGCCCGTGCGCCAGATACTTGAACAGCTCATTGCGCGCACCGGCATACCGCCGTTCCTGCTGGGGCTCAACTGGTCAACGACCGAGCGCATGAGCGCACAGCAGGCAGACCTCATGACAAGCGAGCTGACTGCCATCCGCCGCTCGGTAACGCCCGTTATCGAGCGTATCTGCCGCCTGTGGCTCAATATGCACGGCTACGCGACGACGCTCGATATCGAATGGGAGACGATCAATCTTCAGGACGAGATCGAGGAGGCCAAGGCTGCGCTGTATCTTGCGCAGAGGGACAAAATTTATTGGGAAGAAGGTAAAACGCAGGAATGAAGATAATCAAGGACGGCTCGGCGGCGGGCTCCGAGTGTACGCCGCAGGAGCTTCAGGCGATAAACGCCTTTGCAAAGACGCAGCTCGGCGCAGACGAGGTCTACACCTTTCAGGTGCTGCTGTGCGACAACGAGGTAGACAGAGATCTCGAACGCTTTTCGGTACCGACGCTCCGCGAGCTCGGCGAGCTTTTCGTCGGCGCGACGGGCATCTGCGACCATGACTGGCGCAGTGAAAATCAGGTCGCGCGGATCTACAGGACGGAGCTTATCACCGAAAAGAGCAGAACCACCTCGTGCGGCGAGCCCTACACCTATCTCAAGGGCTTTGCCTATATGCTGCGCACCGAGGCAAACGCCGAGCTGATCGCGCAGATAGACGGCGGCATAAAGCGCGAAACGAGCATCGGCTGCTCGGTAGCGCAGAGCATTTGCAGCATCTGCGGCGCGGAAATGGGCACATGCAGTCACGAAAAGGGCAGGGTCTACGGCTCGGAGCGCTGCTGCGCCGTGCTCACGGGCGCTGTGGACGCATACGAATGGAGCTTTGTCGCCGTTCCCGCGCAGAGAAGTGCCGGAGTTATAAAAAGTTTCATCGAAAGCGAGGCGGGACGCGGCTATAAGGCCGAGTTCGAGGCGCTGGAGAAATCGGCGCAGCTGGGCAGAAGGTATCTCGAATCGCTCAGAGGCGAGGTGCTGCGGCTGTGCCTCGTGTGCGACGAGAAAATGCATCCGGCGCTTGAAAAAGGCGTTCTTCTCATGGAAGAGCCGGAGCTTCTGAAGCTGAAGGCCGCCTTCGAGGAGACAGCGGCAAAGCTCTACCCGCCGCTGACCCAGCTTCCGGGCAGGGGCGAGATCACCGCATTTTCCGGTGAAGAATACATTATTTGATCTCAGACAGGAGGATAAAAATGAAAGTCAGTTTTGAAGGCATCGGAGAGCAGGTGCTCTCCTTCGGCAAGACAAGCGACGTTGCACAGGGCGCTCTGGTAAAAATGAGCGCAAACAGCACCGTCAAGACCTGCTCGGCGGGCGAACGCTTCATGGGCGTGTGCATCGCGGCAGGCGATGCGTTTGCCGAGATAAAGACCGCGGGCTACGTCGAGCTCGGCTACACCGACACAGCTCCCGCCGTGGGCTACGCAACGCTCGCCGCGTCTACGGACGGCAGGGTCAAGACAGTCACCTCCGGCGGGGCGCAGTACCTCGTCGTCAAGGTAGACACCGCCGCCGCTACGGTCGGCTTCATCATGTAAGGAGGAAAGGATCATGGCATACAATTTTAACGAGATAAGGCTCGAAAAGGGCATGTATTCCGAGCGCGGCAAGACCTTTGAGCAGACCCTTGAAGCGCTCGACCCCAATGAAAACTACAAGGGCACTCCCTATGAGGGGCTCGATGCGTTCCAGCGCCAGCTCAAGCGCTTTGATATCAAGGTGCGCGGCGCGGGCAGCGATGTTGTCGAGAAGTTTTTCTCCACCTCCGAGTCTGCCGTGCTGTTTCCCGAGTATGTCTCGCGCAGCGTAAAGGCCGGAATGGAGGAGGGCAATATCCTGCCCTCGATCACCGCGACGGTCACCCGCTTTGACGGCATGGACTACCGCTCGATATACTCTGCGGCCTCCGAGGACGACAAGAGCCTGCGCTATGTAGGCGAGGGCGCGGCAATACCTCAGACCGAGGTCAAGGCCTCCGACCACCTTGTGAGCCTCAAAAAGCGCGGCAGAATACTCGTTGCGTCCTATGAGGCGATCCGCTTCCAGCGCCTTGACCTGTTTTCCGTCATGCTCCGTCAGATAGGCAATCAGATCATGCGCATGCACCTTGAGGATGCCATCGACGTCATAAGAAACGGCGACGGCAACTCCAACAGCGCGGAAAGCTACGCCGTCGGCGACTCTACCATCGGCGGAACAGCCGGCAGCCTTAGCTACGGCGAACTGCTGAACTTCTGGAATACCTTTGATCCCTACACCATGAACACCCTGCTGGCAGCTCCCGATGTGATGATGAAGATCCTGAAGTGCTCGGAGTTCCAGAACCCTCTGTCGGGTCTGAACTTCCAGGGCACGGGCGAGCCCGGCAACCCGCTGGGCGCAAAGCTCATCCGCTGCTCTGCAATGCCTGCGGGCAAGGTCATCGGTCTGGACAAGGGCTACGCTCTTGAAATGGTCACCGCAGGCGACGTGAACGTTGAGTACGACAGGCTCATCGACCGCCAGCTCGAACGCGCCGCCATCACCAGCATCTCCGGCTTTGCCAAGCTCTACACCGAGGCTTCCAAGGTGCTGAGCGTCTGATAAAAAATAAGGGGACGGGAGCAGCCTCCCGTCTCCGCAGCGTGCCAAAAAAGTCTGTGACTTTTTGCACGCTGCAAATACGCCACATTTTTTGTGAAGCTCACACTTCACGAAAAATCTCGCTACGCTCGTCAAAAAGCCTGATAGCTCAGGCGTTTTTGATGGCTATAATCCAACTCGAGGCGGGTCTTGTCCCACCTCAAACTCCCCCGCTGCGCGGATGTCTTTAAGTTGACAGGCGGCAGGGTTCAGCTCCCGTCAGCTTACGCAGCAGTATAGGGTTTTGGCAGTCTTCGGAGACGATAGACGATAAAAAATCCCGCGAGGGATATTTGACAGGTCAAGGAGGTATGAAATGGCATATACGGATATGGACATAGAACTGAAGGCGCTGAGCATGCTCGGCTCGAACGTTCCGGACGAGGACGCAGTGATGCTGCGCACGGTTTGCAGTGCGGCTGCCGCAGAGCTTGAATGCCGTCTGCGCAGCGGAGTTTCCTCGGACGGGATAACGGAGCTGTTCACGACGGCTGCCGGTATGCTGGCGATATCCATGTACATGGAGCTGGGCGCGGCTCACTCCGGCGGCGTGAGCGGCTTTACCGCGGGCAGGCTGTCGGTGCAGCTCGGAGGCGCGTCGGCTGCGGCGCTGCGAAAAAGCGCCGAAACACTGCTGGGCGCGTATCTCGACACGGGCGGCTTTGAATTTATGGGGGTGCAGGGATGACGGTGACGGGCAGGATACTGAACAACTACGGCGAGGATATCGCCGTCGGCACGGCTGAGGGCAAGGGCTTTATCTCCTGCCTTGACCCGGACGATGCGCAGATACACAAAACGCAGCTTGCGCCGGGTGTGACGAACAATTCGAGGTACCGCCTCATAACCGACACCGAGAGCATAGCCGAGGGCGACGCGGTGACTGCTGCGGGGCGCAGCTATGTTGTCCTGCGCGTCGAGCCCGTGCGCATACTCGGCGCGTTTTCGCACAATGAGTGCATACTGAAGCTGAAGGGAGGCGCGGGGAATGCTTGAAGAGATAGCGGCAGGGATAGTTCAGCTGCTTGATGCTGCCGGTATAAAGGCGGTGAGCGCGTTTCCCGCCGAAGGGCTCGATGCGTCCGCGCCCTTCGTGTGCGTGGGGCTGAGCTCGGTGAGGCTCAGCTCGTCGGGGCTCGGAAATTACATAGGCGTGTGCACCGAGGACGGCAGCGTCAGGGAAATGTACGGCGAAAGAGCCGAGCTCACGCTGGCGCTGGACGTGTACGCGAGAGCCTCCGAGAGCGAGCACTGCTCCGAGCTTGCAGACCTTACCCGATGCGCCCTGTATGGGGCGGAGGGACTGTCGGTCACGGAGTTTTCCTTCGGCGAGGTCGGGTACGATGCCGACAGCCGCATGCTCCGCTCCCGCTGCACGGCAAAGGCTGGCGCGTATCTCGTGCGCGAAAAGCTCGGCAGCTCGCTGTCAGACTACAGCATAGGGGAGGCCGGAGCATGAACATGATAAGAGCGTATCCCGCGCCCTCGGCAAAGCTCGGCGTTGACGGCGTTCCGCTTGCGGGCGTGACGCTTGCCGAGGAGTACGAAAGCCGCAGCGAGTATCCCGTGCTCGGCTTCGGCGACTCCTGTCCGAGCGCGATACTTACATTCGACCGGCGCTTCGGCATCGTTCTCGAGCGTGACGCGGGCATCGGCGACGGCGTGAGCTTTGAGGGCATCGGCGTGTTTGAGCTTCAGCTCGGCAGCAGGATATACAGCGGCTGCCGCTGCACGGAGCTTAAAAGGCTCAGAAGATCCGACGGCTCGGTCACGGAAAGAATAACGATCTGCGCACTTGAACGGCAGGAGGTGAGCGCCGGTGAATAACGAGGCCGAAATGCTCAGTGTCCGTCCGTACACGCCCGACGAGAACGGCGTGAATTTCGACGAGCAGCAGCTTTTTGTGGTGCGGCGGCGCGATATGTCCTTTGTATCGGACTATTTCCGCCGCGACGCACGCAGATACGACAACGGCTTTGAGCTGTATTAGGAGGGGTAAACATGCTTGCACCAATGCAATACCGAGACTTTGTGTGGCCGAACAACCCGAGGGTGT
Source organism: Hallerella sp. (assembly GCA_963620985.1). Classification (GTDB taxonomy): domain Bacteria; phylum Bacillota; class Clostridia; order Oscillospirales; family Oscillospiraceae; genus F23-B02. The sequence goes on from CAVFCI010000004.1 coordinate 48,756, forward strand.
TCGAGGTCGAATACCGCCGCACGCTGCACAGCTATAAGCTGCCGTTTTCCGGCTATGTCGTGCAGGATCTGGGGCTTCAGAACAAGATCATACGCGGCGAGGGCGAATTTGCCGGCTCGCAGGCATATGAAAACTTCCGCAGGCTCGCCGCGCTTTTTGAGGAGAACAAGGGCGGCAAGCTCGTGCATCCGGTGTGGCCGACGATGCGCGCATACTTTGCAAAGCTGAGCCTTAAGCAGGAGCCCAAGGAGGACTATATAAGCTACAGCTTCGAGTTCTGGGAATACACCGGCAGCGCCTTCGAGGACTCAGCCGAGGCCATCGACAACACCGATTACGGCAACCCGCTTGCCGATATCACCCGTGTGCGCTATTACAGCGCGGGCGAGAACGACACACTGCGCAGCATCGCACAGGCAAAGGGAGTCGAGCTTTCCGTCCTGCAGGAGCTAAATCCCGATATCGCAAGCTCCGATGCCGTCATCTCCTACGGCAGGCTAATAAGGATAAGGTGACGCGATGAAGGGATATATCATAGACAAAAGCGGCGTGCAGACGGAGCTGCCCGAATTTCTGTCATGGGACGTGTGCCACGGCATGGGCGAGCCCTGCGACTGGTTCGAGGTGAGCTTCATCTACTACGCAAGCCAGCTTTCAAAGCTCCGCTCGGCGTGCAGGTTCAGGGCGCTGCACAATAACGCCGTCGTGTTCACCGGCGTTGTGGACGAGTACAGCATCAGCATCGACGAGAAGGGCTCGGTCGTAACGCTGTCTGGTCGCTCGGACGCGGCAAGGCTTCTGGATAACGAGCTTCCGGCGCAGGAGTATGCGTCGCTGAGCAGCGCCGCCGCGGTGAGCGGCTTCGTCACGCCCTACGGCATAACGAGCGTCGTCTCGGGAGAGGCAAAAACGCTCGGCACCTTTTCCGTCCGCACCGGCGAGAGCGCGTGGAGCGCACTGAAACGCTTTTGCCGCTATGCATGGAGCACGACCCCGTTTTTTGCAAAGGACGGAACGCTCATACTCAACGAGCGCACCGGCAGCACGATAACGGTCGATGCCTCAAAGGACGTATCGGGCATCATTCTGCGCGACGAGCGCTACGGCATAATTTCGGACATCACCGTCCGCAGCCGCGTCAGCGGCACGAGCAGCACCACGACAAACTCCGCCTTCGTCCTGCGCGGCGGCAAATGCCACAGGGAGCTGACCGTTCCGAAAACGACCGGCGCGGACGCGGCGAGATACACAGCCGAATATCAGATAGCCGAGTCTCAGCGCGGCAGGCACTGCGTGAAGCTCACGCTCACCAAGCAGTTTGCCTGCTTTCCCGGCGACAGGGTGAGCCTCACGGCGGCAAAGCTCGGCGTGAGCGGCGTTTACACCGTCATTTCGTCCCACTGCTGGGCTGACTCCCTGAGCGCCGGAACGATAGTTACACTGGAGGTGTGAGCATGTGGTTATCCGAGATAAAGAGAAAGAGCGAGCAGTCGTCCACGCTTCCCGACATAAGCGTGAGCGCCGCCGGAGACATAAATCTTGAGACCGCCGCTGCGCGTATCTGCATAAAAAACAGCGGCGAGATCGTCATAGAGGGAAGCGTCACGGTAAACGGCCAGGCGATATGAGCGTGAAAAAAATCGGGCAAAAAGCAAACACGGTAAAAGAGGCGTGTCCGATACTTGACAAAACACTCCTCTCTGTATATTATATAACTAATGAATGATACGGAAAAATAATTTACAGGAGGAGAGCAATGTTTTCAAAGAAGGACATTTCACGAAATGAGTGCATGCTCCGCGGGCCGCTGCGCAGGCAGGGCTACGACTGGTGGTGGCATTCGCTCACGGCGCGCCATGCGCAAACGGGCGAGGAAAAGCCGTTTTTCATCGAGTTTTTCCTCTGCAATCCCGACCTTGCCGAGGACAGGCCGACGCTCGGTCAGCTGCCGGGCAACAGGGCGGCGGGCAAAAAGCCCTCGTACCTCATGGTAAACGTCGGCACATGGGGCAGGGTACACAGACAGCTGCACCGCTTCTTCGCGTGGAAGGATATAAAGGTGCATTTTAACGCGCCCTATTCCGTCGAGGCTGCCGACTGCTTCGCCTGCGAGACCGAGCTGCGCGGAAGCGTGGATATAAGCGAGGCCGAGGCAAGGGAGCATCCCGAGTACATGTGCGACGCGGGCAGCATGAGCTGGAAGCTCACTGTCAGCAAGCAGATACCCTATAACGTCGGCTACGGCGCGAGCAGGTTCTTCCGGCTTATAAACGCCTTTGAGATGTACTGGCATGCCGAGGGCATCAAGACCTATTACGAGGGCGAGATAATCTTCAACGGCGAAAGGTACATCGTAACGCCCGAGACCTGCAACGGTTATGCCGACAAGAACTGGGGCTCGGATTTCACAACGCCGTGGGTCTGGCTCAGCTCATGGGATCTTAAGAGCAGGCTGAGCGGCAGAAAGCTTCAAAACAGCGTCTTTGAGATCGGCGGCGGCAGGCCGAAGGTCTTCGGCGTTGCACTTGACCGCAAGCTGCTGGGCGGCTTCTACTACGAGGGCAAGTGCTACGAGTTCAACTTCTCCAAGTTCTGGACGCTCTCGCGCACGGCCTTCGAGGCCGAGGAGACCGATGATGAGATACTGTGGTATGTCCGGCAGGAGACCTTCAAGGCCATCATGGAAACGCGCATCCGCTGCTTCAAGGAGGATATGCTGCTGATAAACTACGAAGCGCCCAACGGCACGAAGCGGCATCAGCGCCTGTGGAACGGCGGCAACGGCACGGGCAGGATACAGCTGTATAAGAAATCGCTTTTCAGAAAGCCGAAGCTCATCGACGACGTGGACGCCAGAAATATCGGCTGCGAATACGGCGAGTACGACACCACCGAGCCCTACACCAAGGGACGCAAAAAACGCAGATAGCATAACAAATAATGTCAAAAAAGTCCTTGTCATACGACAAGGACTTTTTACTGTCTTATTGCATTAATTTTTCCACAGGGTGGGGGGATAGGTGCCGTTTTCGTGCAGGGCAGTGAGGGCGGCGACAGCGCCGGGCTTATCCTCCTTATACGTCAGGCCGAACCAGCGGTCGTTTGTGCCGAGGGCGGAGATGCTTATCCTGCCGCTGTCGGTGAGCTCGCCCATCATGGTCGGCAGCAGGCACTCGGCCTTGAGATCATCTGCCGGCAGAGCGGCGAGAAAGCCGGCAAAATACCTCTCCATCACGGGCAGTATATCCTGATGATAGCCCCAGAGGTTCATGGAAACGAAGGTGTCCGGCGCGAGGACGGGGCCGTCCTCGGAGCATGAGGTGTCGCGTATCGTCCCGTCGGGCATGAGCTTTATCTTGTACGTCTCCTTAACGCCGCGCAGCAGTCCTGCCTCGACATCGCACACGCCGCGGGTGACCGTGCCGAAGGGACTGACGGTGTTTTTGAGCCTGTAGGCGACCATGGCCGCGTCCTGCGCACCGTGCAGCTCCTCGAGCTTTTTCGACATGACGCGGAAGGCCTCCGCGCCGTAGTAATCGTCGGCGTTCATGACGGCAAAGGGCGTTTTGATGCAGTCCTTTGCGCAGATGACGGCGTGGACCGTGCCGAAGGGCTTCGTGCGGGCGGAAAACTCCGGCCTGCTCTCGGTGAAACGGTCCATGGTCTGGAAGGCATAGTCTATCCTTATGCCGCTGCTTTTTTCGATGCGGTCGCCGAAAAGCTCCTTCACGTCGCCGAGGATCTCGGGTTTTATTATGAGCACGATCCTATTGAATCCGGCGCACAGCGCATCGTAAATGGCGTATTCCATGAGTATCTCGCCGTCTGGGCCGAGACGCTCGATCTGCTTTACGCCGCCGTAGCGCGAGCCGAGACCGGCTGCCATGACAACAATGGTCTTGTCCATATTTGCTCTCCTTTTTATTTAACAGATTCTCTGGTATAGCTTCCGAGTCTGAAAAGATCCTCCGCCGGAGCCGCTCTGAGCCATGCGAGGTAGGCCTCCGGCCAGTGCTGCTGGAGGATGAACGAGTCGCCGCCGTGCTGATACGCATCGACCATGAGTATGACGAGCTGCTCGTAGAAATAGTCCTGCCCGCCGCCGGTGACCTTGGTCGCGGTGAACTTTGCCGCATAGCGGAAGAGGATGCCGATGACCATGAAGATGAGCTCCGTCGCGGGCGACTTGTCGCCTGATTTGCGCTTTGAGATCATTATGCCGAGGCGCTGCACTTTTTCGAGCCCGCCGAGCTCGTGCCAGTTGTCGATAAGCGAGCACAGCTCGGAGGCCATATCCTCGTTGCCGTCGAGCAGGAAGTTTATAAACTTGCGCAGCTCGAACACGTCGCCGCTCATCTTGCTCTTCATGTACTCCATCGCAAGCTGCTGATAGCCGTCGTCGCGGTATTTCCGCGGCGTGTCGAGAAGATCGTCGGCGTAGTCGAAAAAGAGGTCAAGCGCGCGCTCCTGATCGTCGAGCGGGACATAGTCGGCCTCGATGCCGAGCTCGTCCATTATCATTTTGAACTGTCCCTGCATCTGGCCGAGCAGCCGCGTGTATTCGCCGAGGCCGCGCCGCGCCTTGCAGGGCACGATCATGTCCGTGCCGTAGCGCCCCATGTCCCAGTAGCGCAGCGGCATGCGCGGCACGACGTCCATTTCGGATATGATGTTGAATATGTTGTCGGTGAAGAGATTTGCCCTGTCGAACACCGTGACGGGGGTCGCAAAGCTGTAGGCAAAGATATTGTCCTTGCCGATGCCGCTTTCAAAGGTCAGGCGTGCGGCGAGAAGATTCGTCACCGCTCCGCCGCGGCTGTAGCCGCAGACCCAGAGCCTGAGCCTGTTCTTTTCAAAGCCGCGCCGCTCGATGTAATCCGAGACCGCGTCATAGGCGATATCCGCCGCCGCCTTGAAGCCCGCCGCGTGGTCGGGGTATGCGTCCTCGACGGCGTGGGCGTTGCTGACCCACTCGCCGCCGTAGCTGTGGCTCCGGATAACGACGGGGATAAGGAAGCTGTCGTCCGGCAGCTTTTTGGCCGCGATTATATAGCCGCAGGTATCGTCGCAGCTGAGCTTGTCGCCGAAGCGGAAGCTCTCGACCGTGCGGTCGTCGCAGCCGATATCGTGCAGGGCGCACCTCGTGTGCCTGTCGCCGTCGTCCTTATATGTGAACGCGCTCATCGTAAGCCCCAGCGACATTATCGCAAGCTCGTGGTTGTATGAGCAGGCCGAGCGCAGGAAGAACTCGTCGGAATATTTGAATTTGAGCTGCCCGATATCCTTCGGCTTTTCCTGCTTGGATATCATGACATCTATCGACACCTCGCCCGAGACCGGCGTGCCGTTCGTTCCGTCAAAATAAAATTTGAGATCAGTCATGAAAACCCTCCGTGGTATGCTTTTACTATTTTAGTATAATATTATTTTTCAATTAAAGCAAGAGCGGAAAATTAACACATTCGGTATTGACACGGGCGCTTTGACAGAGTATATTAACTGTGCTAATGCAAACCACACAGTTAGCACGGAACTTTTTCCGATTCGGAACGTAATAATATCCGAAAGGAGATGCTTTTATGAAAGAAAAGACAGCAAGGATCATGCATATGATCATGTATATTGTAACTCCGGTGATGCTCGCTGCGCTGCTGGCGCTCAATATCTTCACGATGGCAAGGGTCAAGGCGCTGGAGGACGCGGAAAACGGCGGCGGGACCGAGGACGTTGCGCAGGAAAACGACGTGACCATCGGCAGCGAATACGTCATAAGGGCGACGACGCAGATATCCGATGCCTATAAGTCGGGCGATGCGTCCAAGCTCTCCGACAAGGACAGGGAAACGCTCGACATGGCAAAGAAGGTGCTCGATGGGATCATCACCGACGGCATGAGCGACTACGAAAAGGAGCTTGCCGTTTACAAGTGGATGTGCGAGAACATCAGCTTTGACGACGGCTCGCTGGTCGTTGTTCCCGACGAGGACGACGCGGTCGTCGATAATCCTCACGGCGTTCTGCAGAACGACAAGGCCGTCTGCGTCGGCTACGCCACGACCTTCAGGCTGTTCATGCAGATGCTGGACATAGAGTGCATGGTCGTGCACGACTCGTACCTGTCGCACTCGTGGGATCTTGTGAAGCTCGACGGCGAGTGGTACCACACCGATATCTACTCCGACGCGGACTCCAAGGGAAACTTCTCGCACTTTAACCTTGACGACAACGCGATGATGAGCATGCAGGATTGGAACACCGGCTTCTTCCCCGCAGCCGAGGGCTATAAGTATAACTACGCCTACATGAACAGGGTCGAGTGCAGTGATATCTACAGCGTTCCCGAGCGGGTACGCGCTGCCATCGACGAGGAAACCGGCATCGTGAGCCTTGATATGGGCACGGATATGAGCGATGATGCCGTCACTGTCATTGAGCTCATCATGGAGCAGATACAGAACGCTGTTGCTTCCGACAGCCGTATCATGAACCTGTACTGGAGCTGGATGGCCACCGAGGACGGGGACAACATCTTTACCGTGTACATAAGCTACTACAGCGATGACGATAACGGCGGCGAGGAGCCCGACAACGGCATTGACGATGAAACTCAGCAGAAGATAAACGAGGCTGTCAGCAAATACTTCGGCGATATCGCGGGCAGCGCTGACGGCATCACGAAGGACAGCACTGTCCTCGGCTGCGATGAAATGACGGTGATCAGCTGATGAAAAAAATAATCTGCCTTATCTGCGCCGCGGCGCTGTGTCTTTCCCTGTGCGCCTGCGGCAAGCCGAGCGAAGCGATAGATATGCAGGCGCTCCAGAAGAGCATGCTTCAGGCCGACCAGAGCCTGCCCGAGATGAAAATTTCGGGAAGCTGGGACGAAAATGCCGAAAAAGCCTTTTCATATATATCGGATGTGGAGTATAATAAAGTTCGCGGCTTTTTCCTCGCCTATGCCGCCGACGGCATGGCATACGAGATCGCCGTCGTGCAGCTCAAGGAGCAGAACGACGTTGTGGAGATGGGCGTGAGCCTCAGCAAGCACGTCGATTCCCGCGTACAGATGTACAGGACCTACGAGCCCGATCAGGTCTCCCGCGCGCAGAACGCCGCGATCAAGACCGTCGGAGACTGCGTCCTGCTCATGATGTGCGACGGGCAGCAGAGCGTGGAAGCAGCCTTCAAAGACTTTACTAAGTAAACGGAGAGACATACATGGTATTCAGCAGTACGATATTTTTATGCGTTTATCTGCCCCTTGTGCTATTGGGGTACTACATCTGTCCCAAGAAGGGGCGAAACCTGTTTCTGCTGATAGTCAGCCTTGTGTTCTACGCATGGGGCGAGCCGAGGTACGTTTTCCTGATGATATTCTCCATCGTCATAAACTTCGCCTTCGGCCTGCTCATGGACAAGCACCGCAGCGATCCGAAGCGCCTGAAGCTCATGCTCGTGCTCTCGGTCGTCATTGATCTCGGGCTTCTGAGCGTATTCAAGTACACCGACTTCATCATCACGAACGTCAACGCGATATTCAGCACCGGCTTTGACCTTCTGAATATAGCCCTGCCCATCGGCATATCCTTCTATACCTTCCAGGCGATGAGCTACACCATCGACGTTTACCGCAACGATGTGAGAGTGCAGAGGAACATCATCGACTTCGGCATGTATATCACCATGTTCCCGCAGCTCATAGCCGGTCCTATCGTCCGCTATTCCGACGTTCAGGATCAGCTTGCCGAGCGCAGCGTCACGACCGACGATTTTTCCGCTGGCATAATGCGCTTTGTCGTCGGCCTCGGCAAAAAGGTGCTGCTGGCAAACCAGATGGGCGCGGTGTGGTCGGGCATATACGCCCTCGGCGGCGACGTTTCGGCGCTCATGGCATGGACGGGCGCGGCGGCGTACACCTTCCAGATATACTTCGACTTTTCCGGCTATTCCGACATGGCCATCGGCCTCGGCAGGATGTTCGGCTTCAAGTTCCCCGAAAACTTCCGCTACCCCTATGAATCGGTCTCGATAACCGACTTCTGGCGGCGCTGGCACATGACCCTGAGCACATGGTTCAAGGAATACCTCTACATTCCCCTCGGCGGCAACCGGCACGGGCTTGCGCGGCAGGCGCTGAATCTGTTCATCGTCTGGGCGCTTACCGGCTTCTGGCACGGCGCGGGCTGGAACTTCGTCATGTGGGGTCTGTATTACTTCCTGATCCTGTTTATCGAAAAGCTGTTCCTGCTCAAGATACTCGAAAAGCTGCCGAAGATACTGCGCCATGTGTACGCGCTGCTGCTCATCGTCATCGGCTGGGTCATCTTCGCAAGCGACGACGTGAGCGTGCTGCTGCCCTATCTCGGCTCGCTGTTCGGCGCAAACGGCGCTCTCGGCGGCATGGATGTCTACACGCTGGCGACCAGAGCCGTGCTCATAGTCATATGCTGCATCGCCTCCACGGAGCTTCCCAAAAAGATCTTCCTGAGCTGCACCGGCGCAATGAACGAAAAAGCGGCCTTCGTCCTCAAGAGCGTTCTGACGCTGGCGCTGCTGGTGCTGAGCATGATCTTCCTCATCGGCGACAGCTACAATCCCTTCCTTTATTTCAGATTTTAAGAGGTGAGCGTGATGAAAAAACTGCATATCGCGCTTATCGCGCTGTTTCTGGCCGTCATAGTCCTCCCCTCGGCGTTTGTCTTTGCCGGTGAGGACAGGACATTTTCCGACAACGAGAACCGTATGCTGCAAACAGCACCTGAGCTGACCCTCTCGAGCATACTCGACGGCAGCTTTCAGAACAGGATAACCGACTATATCTCCGACCAGTTCCCCGCGCGAGACACATGGACGCAGCTCGGAACGGAGATAAAGAAGCTGCTCGGCTTTAAGGATATAGGCGGCGCGTACCTCGGCGAGGACGGCTATTATATCGAAAAGATAACGCCCGACAGCGTCGATGAGAAAAATCTCAGCCGCAATATCTCGCTCGTGTCCGATTTTACGAGCGCAAATAAGGACATTCCCGCAACGATGCTGCTCGTTCCCGCGACGGGCACCGTCATGAGCGACAAGCTTCCGGCTCATGCGCAGATGTACGATGCGCAGAAGCTGTACGAGACGGTAAGGTCGGCGCTTCCGGATGTGAGCTTCCCCGACCTGTATACCGCGCTCACACAGGCCAAGACATCCCAGCAGGTCTACTACCGCACAGACCACCACTGGACATGGTACGGTGCGCACACGGCGTATAAAACGCTGCTGCCGGACGGAAAGTACAACGCATCGCCCGAGCTGTTTTCCGACAGCTTCCTCGGCACGACCTACTCAAAGACCCTCGATCCCGCGGCACAGCCCGACGAGGTGTATATCTCCGAGGTCTCCGACAGCGTCACCGTCACCGCCGACGGCAAGGAGATACCGCTGTACAACATGTCCGCAGCCGGTGAAAAGGATAAGTACACCGTCTTCTTCGGCGGAAACTACGGCGAGACGACGATATCCGGCGGCTGCAATAACGGAAAAACGCTTCTCATTATAAAGGACTCGTTTGCAAACAGCCTTGTGCCCTTCCTCACAGCCGATTACGAGAATATAATCATGCTCGACCTGCGCTACTACATGGGCTCGGCGCAGCAGCTCATATCCGAGCGCGGCGTGGATGAGATACTTTTCGTGTGCGAGATGAGCAGCTTTGCAAACGACAGAAATATGGTCAAATTGGGGTTTTGAAAAATGAAAAGAATAAAAAGACTCGCGGCGGCATTTCTGGCCGTGCTGATGCTCATAGGCGTGCTGCCCGTATCGGCGCATGCCGACGGCGATAAGCTCATCGCCCTCACCTTCGACGACGGCCCCTCGGGCAAGAACACCGCCCGTCTGCTCGACGGCTTGAAGGAGCGCGGCGCACACTGCACCTTCTTCTACGTCGGACAGATGGTCGAAAACAATCCCGGCCTCGTAAAGCGGGCATGGGAGGAGGGGCACGAGATAGCCAGCCACACCTACTCACATCCGCAGATGACAAAGAAGACCGACGCGCAGATACGGCAGGAGCTTCAGAAAAACGACGCGCTGCTCGACAAAGCGCTCGGGCTCGACTTCAGCTATATGCTCCGCCCGCCCTACGGCGACTATAATCAGCGCACCCTTGCGGCCTCGAACACGCCCTGCTTCTTCTGGTCGATGGACACCTACGACTGGAAGAGCCTGAACGCCGACTCTGTCTACCGCGAGTTCATAAAGCAGGCACGCGACGGCTCGATAGCGCTGCTGCACGATACGCACGCGACCTCGGTCACGGCGGCGCTGCGAGCGATCGACACGCTTCAGGCGCAGGGCTACAAATTCGTGACCCTGAGCGAAATGTTCATGCGCCGCGGCATAAGCCTCGAAAACGGCAAAATTTATTTTAACGCCTTCCCCGGCAAAAACGGAACAGCCTCGGCTATAGCACAGCCCGACGTGAGCCTGAAGGACGGCCTCATCACAATATCGGGCGACTCCCGCGGCAGCGTTTACTACACGCTCGACGGCAGTCTCCCCACCCCGAAGAACGCGATCAAATACACAGGCCCGTTTTCCGTCAAGCCGAACACCGTCATCCGCGCACAGAGCGTCGTCAAATGGAACGGCATACGCTCGGACGAGACGCAGGTGACCTGCTCCGAGCGCGGCAACCTCTTTGCCGACGTTAAGCCCGGCGACTGGTGCTATAAGGACATCGACCGCGTCGTTGCCGACGGCATATTCAACGGCACGGCTAAAAACGTGTTCTCTCCGAACGCAAAGCTCACCCGAGCCATGCTCGCGACGGTGCTCTACCGCGCAGCGGGAAAGCCCGAGGTCAGCGGCGAGCTGGCGTATGCCGATGCTCCCGAGGCCGGAAGCTGGTGCTATGACGCGCTCGTCTGGGCGAGCGAAAACGGCATAGTCCGCGGCTACGCCGACGGCTGCGTCCGCCCGAGCTGGAATATAGGCCGTGCGGAGCTTGCGTGCATGATAGCCCGCTATCTCAGTGTATCCGGCAGGGATCTCACGGGACTTGACGACGTGCTTTCCTCCTTCTCCGATGCGGATAAGGTGCCCGAGGGCATGAGAAGTGAGGTAAACGCCGTGTGTGCGCTTGGCATAATGAAGGGCACAGACGACGGAACTCTCACGCCGGACAGCCCGTCCACCCGCGCCCAGACCGCCGTCATGCTTGGCCGCATGCTTGATCTGTGAAAATAAATAACGTGCCCCCTGTGCAGAATGCTGCACAGGGGGCTATTGCATTGATAGAAGTAAAGCAAAACCGTCACTTGGCAGAGTGGCGGTTTTTAGCTTAGCTATAACTCGTTTCTTCAAGAGCTAACCGCTTGCCGCAGCCGGCCTGAGGCCGAGGCTTTATTTTTCCGGCCATGGGACGGGGGTCTGCCCCTTATCGACGATGAGGTAGGCTCTCTGCGCTATGCGCGCCATGGGAGCGTCGGACAGAGAGTCGGAGTAAAACGCCTCGGTCACTGCATCGGGATGCGCCTCGTAAAACCTGCGCACCTTTTCCTCGCCGTGGCAGTTTTTGCCGTACATTTTGCCCGTGTGCTTATCCATGGGCGAGGCGATGAGCTCGATGCCGAGCCTGTCGGTCATCGGGCGGACGACAAACTCCGGCGAGGCGGAGATAACGATATCGTCACTGCTGTGCTGTGCACGGTACCACGGGGCTATCCAGCTCTCGTGCTCGTCCCAGTAGAGCTTCAGCACCGCGTCAATGTCGTCGATGCGGCGCACGAAGCTGAAAATATTCTCCTTGAGCGTCTCCTTCGGGATGAGCTTCAGAAGATACGCAAGCCCTATGACGGCCATCCTCGGCAGCCAGAGCAGCAGCGCCAGCGGGTGACGGCGCATATACCACTTGACGAAGGTCACCGAGGAGTCGGGATAAAAAATAGTTTTGTCAAAATCGTATGTATTCATAATTTATTTTACCTTATATATTCCGTATGCCTTGCAGACCGAGAGCATGAACGCGAGAGTGTCCGCACTTACGGCGGCGATCATGCCGATGCTGCCGAACGCGGCAAGCAGCAGCACCGCGAGCTTTACGAGCAGCGCAAGAGCGAAAATGAGGCTGACGGCTTTGCTCGTTTTCCGGCATATGCTCAGCGCCAGCGGCAGCTTGCGTATATCGTCGCTCATGATGAGTATGCCCGACCTCGACGCGGGAGCCTCAGCGTTCAGAGCGCCCATGGCGACGCCGGCATCGGCGCGGCTGAGCACCCTCGCGTCGCTCACCGCATCGCCGACAAACGCGAGCTTGCCGGCATGCTTTTCACGCAGCAGCTCGCCGACGGCGACGACCTTGTCCTCCGGCAGAAGCTCTGTCATAACGTCCGACACGCCCAGAGCGCGGCCAACGGCCTTGCCGACGCGGTCGGTATCGCCCGTCAGCAGCACCGCCTTTTCGATGCCGAGGGCGTACAGCTCGCGCACAGCGTCCTTTGCGCCGTCCTTGACCCTGTCGTCGATGATGATATAGCCGTAATATATTCCGGCGGCGGCGACGTGCACGACGGACAGATGCCTGTCCGTGCGGTCGCACTTGATGCCGTTGGTGTTCATGAGCGCAGTGTTCCCGACGAGCACTTTACGTCCGTAGACCTCGGCCTCAACGCCGCGGCCTGCAAGCTCGCGCACGTTTCTGACCTGCTCGGGGTCGATCACCGTGGTGCTGGCTCTGCGCAGCGACAGGGCTATCGGGTGGCTGGAGTGGCACTCGGCAGCCGCCGCGAGCGAGACGAGGTCTGCGCTGCTTATGCCGCGCGGCTCAACGCCGATAACGGAAAAGCTGCCCTCCGTCACCGTGCCGGTCTTGTCCATGACCACCGTGGCCGAGGCGGCGAGAGCCTCAAGCTCGGACTTGCTGCGGATGATGATGCCGTGCCCGACGGCGGTGCTCAGTCCGGCGAAATACGCCATTGAGGACGCGATGAGCGGCGCTGTGAGCGAGGCCGAGGCAAGGAATATGAGCGCCCTGTGCGTCCAGACGAGCCAGTCGTCCGTGATGATCGAGGGTATGACCGCCAGCGCGGCGGCGAGGAATATAACGATAGGCGTGAACAGCCTTGCCGTGCGCGCAAAGCGCGCTTCGCGCCTTGAAACGCTCTTGGGTGCGTTCTCGACGATATCCGCCGTGCGCAGGAGCGTTGAGTTGTTGTACAGCCCCGTGACGCGGATCTTCAGCGTACCGCCGAGGTTCACGCAGCCGGAAACGACCTCGTTTCCGACACCCACGTCGATGGGGTCTCTGTCGCCGGTGTAGGCCGAGGCATCGACCGAGCTGCTGCCGTCAACGACTATGCCGTCAAGGGGGATAAGCTCGTTTTTGCCGACCGTCATGACCGTCCCCGGGCGGATGCGCTCGGGGGAGACCATGTTTATGCGCCCGTCCTGCTCGACCGCGACGTATTCGGGACGCAGGTAGGCAAGATACGGCGTGCGCTTATGGTTCTTGCCGGCGAAGATGTGCTCAAAGCAGCTTCCGACGCAGAAGGCGACGAGGACGAAAAACGCCTCGGTAAAGTTCTGCATGCAGCTCGTTCCGATGCAGGCGAGGACGATAAGCATATCGTATGACAGGAGCCTTCCGTGCCGGAGCTGCTCGAACGATCTGCGCAGCGGCGTGACTGCTGCGGCAAGCACCGGCACGATGCCCAGCGCGAGCGTCAGCCATTTGGGAAGATTGAGATACACCGCGCTTACCGCCGAGGCCGCGATAAACAGCGCAAGAGCTATTCCCAACGGCAGCAGCTCGCGTTCAAGCTCGATACGCGCCCTGTCGCGCTGCCGTAGATCCTTATGCTTCATTGTCCGGCCTCCTGTCGAATAAAAATACCCATGCTAAATCAATTATATAATACATGTCAAATCCGCATACACATAATTTTAACAAATACTTTTATTCCTTGACATAATAATGCTCAAATGTTATGATAAAATAAACATATATATTATTGTATAACAGGAGGTGTGCCGCTTGAGAGGCTCGATGCTCAAGGAGATACTTCAGGAGCAGGGCATAAGCATAAGCGAGCTTGCCCGAAGGCTGAACGTTTCCGCACAGACACTTTACAGCATGGTAAAGCGCGATAACCAGAAGGTCGATTTCGACATGATGATGCATATCTGCAAGCAGCTGAACGTTCCGGTCGAGCGGCTGTGCGAGGATATCGTGCTTCCCAAAATGCCCGACCTGCGCGAGTGGCAGTTTATCGGCAAATACAGGCGGCTGTCCGACAGCGGCAGGGAACTGGTCGATATGGTCATCGACCATGAGCTTGGCCGCGGCGAGGAAGCTCCCGCGCAGCAGAGCGAGGACAGCAGGGTCATACCGCTTTACCTCACTCCGGCGGCTGCCGGCTATGCCTCACCGGCTCTCGGCGACGATTACGAGGACTACACGGTCGATAAAAGCTCTCCCGCCGACTTTGCCGTGCGCATCGAAGGCGACAGCATGGAGCCGTATATCCGCGACGGCTCGATAGCGCTGTGCAAGCGCGGCGCTATCATCCACGACGGCGATGTCGGCCTGTTTTTCGTTGACGGCGACATGAAGTGCAAGCAGTATTGTCAGGATTACAGCGGAAACGTGTACCTGTTCTCGGCAAACCGTGCGCGCAGCGATGCCGACGTTACCGTCATGGCAAGCTCGGGCATCACGCTCATGTGCTTCGGCAAGGTGCTGCTGGATAAGAGCATACCGCTGCCTGAAATGGGGTGAGGCAATGACGTTTGAAAACAAGCTGCCTGCGGGCTATGAGACGAGCACGGTCGATCTTGACGCGGACAAAAAGCTGAAAATCAAAATTTACGCCGCCTCTGCCGCGGCCGCAGCCGTGCTTATCGCGCTCGGCTGCCTGATAAGGAGCATAAGCCTGCTGTTTGACGCAGCGGGAGCCTTTGCGCTGATAATAAGGTTCATCCTCCTTGTGCTCGTGCTCGCGGCAAGCCTCGCGGGGCAGGAATATCTGAAATGCCTTATCCTCGGCAGGCTCACCGGCAAGCCCGCGCGCGTCGTGCGCGAGGGGATGAGCGCAAGGATAGAATACAAATGCTGGCTGGACAGGAAAAGCTATGTCATCATGAGCCTATTACCTGCCGCCGCCGTGTGCCTTGTGCTGCTCCTGCTCATGCTCATGCTGCCGGACAGTCTTTTCTGGCAGTGCTATGTGATATTCACCGTCACCCTCGCCGGAGCCGCCGGAGACGTGTATATTGCGTACAGGCTTTTCAGGGAAAAGCGCGGTGTGCGCGTAAAAAACGAGGGATATAATATTTTGATCGCAACGGAGAAACAGTAATGAAGATAAGCGAACAGATACTCGGCATGAAGGACGACTGCGTGAAGCTGCGCCGGGATCTGCATAAAATTCCTGAGCTCGGCTTTGAGCTTGCGCAGACGCACGAATACATACGCCCCATACTTGAAGCCTGCCGTCCGGACGAGCTGAAGGTGCTGGCGGAGACCGGCTTCAAGGCGGTGTTCCGCGCAAAGGGCGCCACGCGCACGATAGCCTTCCGCGCCGACATGGACGGCATGAAAAACACGGAGGAGAACCGCTTCCGCTTCCGCTCGCGCAATAAGGGCGTTATGCACGGCTGCGGCCACGACGGACACATGACGATCATCCTGCTGCTTGCCAGATGGATATCGCTCAACCGCGATAAGCTCAAATGCAACGTTGTGCTGCTGTTCCAGCCCGGCGAGGAGGGCTGGGGCGGCGCAAAAAGAATGATAGATGAGGGCGCGCTGGAAGACCCCAAGGTGGACCGCATTTACGGACTGCACCTGTGGCCGACCGTGCCCAAGGGCAAGATAGGCATACGCTGGTCAAACCTCATGGCGCAGACGAGCGATTTCGAGATAAAGGTGCACGGCAAAAGCGCCCATGCCTCCACGCCGCAGATGGGCATCGACGCGATAGTCGTCGCGGCAGAGCTCATAACGATGATCCAGTCGGTCATAACTCGCGACGTTGACCCGCATCAGGACGCGCTGCTGACCCTCGGCAGGATCGTCGGCGGCACCTCGCACAATGTCATAGCGGAGGAGGTCACCATGACCGGCACCCTGCGCGTTTTCAGCAACGAGCTGTACGATAAGCTCATGCGGCAGATAATCGCGCTTTTAAAGGGGCTTGAAATGGCGACGGGAGCCGGTATCTCGATGAAAACGATAGTCCACTACCCGTATGTTGCAAATCCCCGCCCTCTGGTCGAGCATTTTTACACCGTGCTCGACTCGATGGACGATGCCGTGCTCGTCGAGCCCGTCATGGCGGCGGAGGATTTTGCCGAATATCAGCAGAAGGTCGAAGGTATGTTCATGTTCCTCGGCATAAACGGAGGCCGGGGCGGAGCTGCGCTGCACAGCAGCAAATTTGATTTTGACGAGGAGGTACTGCTCGTCGGAGTCGAAGCATTCAAAAGAATATTGGAGAGTGAAAATTATGCATGATGAAGTATCCATTGAGAAAAAAATGCCCAACAGAGTGGACGGTACGCTGCGTAAGTTCGCGCTTCGTGTGCCCGAATGCATCTATAAATGCAGCGGCATCCTCGTTTTCGGCAAGCGCATCAAATCGCTCGTATTTTCAACCGATCTGAGCATAATCAGGAACGTCAACGCCGACGCTATTCTGGCGGTGTATCCCTTCACGCCGCAGCCGGTGATAACTCAGGCGCTGCTGACCGCGGCGGATATCCCCGTGTTCTCCGGCGTGGGCGGCGGCCTCACGCAGGGGCAGCGGGCGATAAACCTCGCCATGTTTGCCGAGATGCAGGGCGCGACCGGCGTTGTGCTCAACGACCCGACCTCGGATGAGGTGCTCTCGCTCGTGCGCCACACGGTCGATATCCCCGTCGTTATCACCGTTGCGCGCAAGGATGTCGATATCGAGGCGCGCATAGCCGCCGGAGCGGATATCTTCAATGTCTCCGCCGCCTCCAATACGCCGGAGGTCGTGCGCCGGATAAAGGAGAGCCATCCCGACATGCCCGTCATTGCGACCGGCGGCCCGACCGAGGAGAGCATCATGAAGACCATCGCAGCCGGTGCAAACGCCATCACATGGACGCCCCCCTCCAACGGCGAGGTGTTCCGCGATATCATGGCGGCCTACAGAGAAGGAAAGCCGCATCCGTGACAGGTCAAAAATCCCGCCAGCTATCCGCTACTATCGCTCCGAAGGAGATAGCACGATGATTCAGGATCACAAGGACTTAATAATGTGGCAAAAGGCAAATTAGCGGATAGTAGATAGCTGATAGTGAATAGCTATATGTGTGCGCAAAGCGCACTAATTGAAATTTATTCGCTCTCTGAGCGAATACCGCTGGCTCTCAGCTTTCAGCTCTCAGCTATCAACTAATTTTTTTTGATGACAATTCGGTTGCGCCCGCAACCAAATTGTCACCAAAAAAATTAACAAAAATGCTTGAAACCTGTTACTGCGTATGCTATAATCAAGAAAAATATGTTTGAAGTGGAGCAACATCCGATTCAAGCGTATTTAAAAAACTTTTTCAACCCAATATCTTAAACGGAGGTAAACAAGAGAAAATGAAAAAGAGACTGTTGAGCATGCTGATGGCTGTTCTCATGATCGCCTCTCTGGTCCCCGCTACTGCTCTGGCAGCTGGCGGCGTTGATCCTCATGCGACCCATGACGTGCTGTCCGTCAACATCGAGAAGGATGCTACTGCAAAGCAGCCCGGCATCGTGTTCGAGTATTGCAACACCTGCAGCTATGGTGCTGAGGAAGATGGTGTTGTAATCAAGGAGCTCGTTGTCACACCGTTCGTAGATGCAAAGGATGTCTGCGCTCGTCATGACAACCTCAAGACCGTCGTGCTTCAGGCAGCTACCTGCGAAAAGCCGGCAATCAGCGTTACTTACTGCGCAGATTGCGGTCAGGCAGTTCCTGCACTCGGCCAGACCTCTTCGCTGATCATTGACTGGGCTAAGTCCACCGGTCATAGCTACAGCGAGTTCCACGTATCCAATGAGCCCACCTGCACTGCTGAAGGCTGGGGCTACACTGTATGCGACAACTGTGGCGAGCCCGTATTCGTTTACGGCGTAGGCGGCGAAATAAACACTGCTGACAACTACAAAGTTGGTTCTGCACTTTACTATCTCACTCTTAACAAAAAGCCGTACGAAGTAAAGACCGCAACCAAGGAGAGCGTTGCTGCAATGTTCGCAGCCACCAATCCCGGCCACGAAAAGAACGACAAGCTCGTTACTCCCGCTGAGGATGTATACGGTTACACTTGGGTAGTTGATAGTACTACCGATGGTGAGACCGGATATCTGCAGAAGACGCTCCTTTACAAGGCAGCTGTTAAGGCGACCCACGGCATCACCGTCAACGGCTATCCTGTCGTCGAGAATGAAAGCGTGACCGCTGTTCCCTATGACAATGTTGACCCCACCAACTATGTTTATTACTGGCTGAGCTACGCTGGCTACACCGGCGACTACTACTGCCCCGTCTGCAATGACTACGTTGATCACGGCGAATATCTCCCCGCACTGAACGTAGATCCTGCACATGCAATGAGCTTCATCCAGCCCGGCTATCTGCCCTATCTGGACAACCAGAACCACAAGATCAACGGCGTAAGCGACGTTTGGAACTGCACTGAGTGCGGCAAGCTCGGCGGAACTGCTATCGCATACGACAGCTGGTTCGTCAAGGAGTTCGATAGCTATGCGGACCTCGTAGCGTTCGAGAATTTCTGCAAGGACTACTACGATACCACTTCCAACACCTATGGCTACCTCGAGAACGAGTCTGTTCTTGTTGGAAAGATTGCCGCTGGCTGCCTGACCAAGGGCTACACCGGCGATACCTACTCCGTCGTTGACGGCGAGTGGGTAATGACCAAGAAGGGCACTGATACTGCCGCACTTGGCCACGACCTCGTAAAGGTCGATTCCAAGGCACCTACCTGCACCGAGATCGGCTGGACCTGCAGCAACTACTATGTCTGCGACCGCGATGGTTGCACTTACCACACCGGCACCTGCGTTCTCGCCGCTACCAATGCAGAGCACAGCTGGCAGGCTAATGTCCTCGTCGCTCCCACCTGCAAGAACACCGGCCTGACTGTTGTCAGCTGCGCTTACTGCAATGCAGTTGCAGTCCGCACCGGTAATGTCAGCTACCGTGCATTTGATCCCGACACAGATGATTCCTACGAAGACATCTACGTCGAGAACGTGAAGAAGGCTCCTCACACCGCTGGCGATCCCGTCAACGTTAAGGAAGCAACCTGCACCGAAGTCGGCTACACCGGCGACACCTACTGCAAGTGGTGCGGTGTCCAGCTGAGCACCGGCAAGGAAGTTCCCATGGTCGATCACACCTCTGTTGACGTAGAGGCTGTTGAGCCCACCTGCACCGAGGCTGGCAGCAAGGCCGGCACCAAGTGCTCCGTCTGCGGCGAGGTTCTCACCGGCTGCGAAGAGGTTCCCGCACTCGGCCACACCACCGAGGTCAAGAATGCTAAGGAAGCAACCTGCACCGAGGCTGGCTACACCGGCGACACTGTCTGCACCGTATGCGGCGAAGAAGTTAAGGGCGAGGAGATCCCCGCACTTGGCCACAAGTTTGCAAACGGCATCTGCACCGTCTGCGGCGTGAAGGATCCTACCTTCAATCCGTTCCCCGATGTTGCAGAGACCAGCCCCTACTACGATGCAATTCTCTGGGCATACAACAATGACATCACCACCGGCAAGCTCGACGGCACCTTCGGCGTAAACGACGGCTGCACCCGTGCACAGATCGTTACCTTCCTGTACCGTCAGGCCGGTTCTCCCGAGGTCTCCGCTGACGTAGTCAATCCGTTCACCGACGTAAGCGCAGACAGCGTATACTACAAGGCCATCATGTGGGCAGTTTCCGAGGGCATCACCAAGGGCACCACTGCTACCACCTTTGATCCCAATGCAGTATGCACTCGCGGCCAGATCGTGACCTTCCTGTTCCGTGCATCCGGCGACGAGAAGGTTGAGACCACCGTCAGCTTCAGCGACGTTGCAGCAGGCTCCTACTGCTATGATGCAGTTGCATGGGCAGTTGCCAACGGCGTGACCAAGGGCTTCAGCGACACCACCTTTGCTCCCAATGCTACCTGCACTCGTGGTCAGGCTGTCACCTTTATCTACCGCGCAAACGCTGAGTAAATAATTCCGCAATTCTAACGAGGTTTAGAGCACTTATTTAAATTGTCTCTTGTTATAACTATTCGTTATGTTGCATAAAAGCAGCGCCGCAGTGGCTAACCCCACTGCGGCGTTGTGATTTTTTTTACTGGCGCTTTGACGCACCTACCTATACGTTTTTTTACTGGCGCATTCAGTCTGCACCCATACGGTAATTGCGGTGTCCCGACAGGAAGCTGCCGGCAAAACAAGAAAGCTGCCGCCTCCCGCAAGTGCGGTGCAAGCTTTGTCAGCACCGAAATCGGCGCATCATGCCTTCCCCTTACTACGAGGGGAAGGTGTCAGCCGCAAGGCTGACGGATGAGGTGTCCATCAAATTGCGGCGCAAGCCGCAACATTATTGAAAAAAAGATAGTGTAGATTTTTAGTCTGCACTATCTTTTTTGCGTTTAATATTAAATTCAGTTCCGATTATACCTGCGCCGCACTCACGGGAAGCGAAACGTTACGGTTTATTCCAATGCTTCGATACCGTGCCGCTGCAATCAACGTATAGGTGCAGACTTAATGAGCCTTATTATACTCCTCGATGCCCTTTTTGAGCAGCTCCATGCAGCGTGTGATGTCGGCCTCGTTGATGACGTAGGCCATGCGGATCTCGTTCACGCCGGTGTGCGGAGTTTTGTAAAAGCTCTCGGCGGGGGTGAACATCAGCGTGTCGCCGTTGTCGTCAAACTCCTCCAGCATCCATATCTGGAACTTCTCCGCGTCGTCAACCGGCAGCGCGGCCATGACGTAAAATGCGCCCTTGGGCTCGGAATACACAACGCCCGGGATCTTCTTGAGCCCCTCGACGAGCGTGTCCTTACGCGCACAGTATTCCTTGCGCACCGCGTCGAAATACTCCGGCCCCACGGTATACAGTGCAGCGGACGCGACCTGATCTATGGTCGATGCGCACAGACGGCCCTGACACCACTTCATCGCGTGGTTGTACAGCTCCTGATTGCGCGTTATCACGCAGCCGATGCGCGCACCGCAGGCGGAAAAGCGCTTGGACACGGAGTCGATGACTACGACATTGTCCTCATAGCCCTCCAGCTGGAGCAGGCTCATGAGCTTTTCGCCGCCGTAGACGAATTCGCGGTAGACTTCGTCACCGATGATGAACAGGTCGTGCTCCTTTGCGATGTCGGCCATGAGCTTGAGCTCCTCCTCGGTGAGGATCGTGCCGGTCGGGTTGCCGGGGTTTGTGAACATGATCGCGCGGGTGTGCTCGTTGATGCAGGCCTCGATGCGCTCGCGGACGGCGAACCTATAGCCCTCCTCGGGCTTGGTGGTCACGGGGCGGATCGTTGCGCCCGTGAGCGTCACGAAGGTCGAGTAGTTGGGGTAGAACGGTTCGGGAACGATGATCTCGTCGCCCTCGTCGAGGATGCAGGACAGCGCGATCTGCAGGGCCTCCGAGCCGCCGGTCGTGATCAGCACCTGCTTGTTCGTTATCGGCGCGCCGATCTTGCCGTAGTAGTCAACTATCGCGTCGAGCATCACGGGAACGCCGTCGGACGGGGCGTAGGCCAGAACGGGCTGCGAAAAGCTCTTGACAGCCTCAAAATACGCCTCGGGAGTTGCGATATCGGGCTGGCCGATGTTCAGGTGATACACCTTCTTGCCCTTCTTGACCGCCTCCGCTGCGTACGGCGCGAACTTTCTCATCGGGGAAAGGCCGCATTTTTCGATCTTGCTTGAATACTTCATCTGAATTGTCTCCTTTTTCATATAATTGATAATTGCGCAGTTTGCGGGACAAAATCGCCGTCGCTGCGCACAATTGCACTGAAATTGCAACAGTTCGAGCGCGATATCAGCGCCGAACGCCGAAAATTGCGCTTGTTTTGCAACATTATTGTATCACCGCAGCGCCGCATATTCAACAGCTCAGGCCGAAAAAGATTGACAACCTTTTTTCAATGCCGCCCCGATAAACGCAGCGCAAGTTTTCCGACCGTTCATTGACTGAAAGCAGATTTGTGTTATAATACAAGCAAAAAGTGCGGAGGTGCGACCATGCCCTATAAAGCAAAAAGCGATCTCACAAAGGCTGCCATAAAAAAGAGCTTTTTAGAGCTTCTGAAAGAAAAACCGATAAATCAGATCAGCGTCCGCGACATCGCCGAGGGCTGCGGCTTCAACCGCAACACGATATACTACCACTACGACGATATACCCTGCCTCGTCGAGGAGATCGTCATTGAGACCGCCGAGAGTATAATCAGCGAGTATTCGGACATCAATTCGCTGGAGGCCTGCCTTGAAAAAATGGCGGCGTTCGCGCTGGAGCACAAGCGCACGGTGCTGAATGTCTACAACTCGTCAAACCGCAGCGTCTACGAGCTCTATCTCATGAAGGTCTGCGGCAGCGTCGTTGAAAACTACCTGCACACGGTGTTCGGCGACGTTCGCGCCGATGCCGAAAGCCGCGAGATACTCGTGCGCTTTTACAAGTGCGAGTGCTTCGGGCAGATCATCGACTGGCTCAACTGCGCGATGAACTATAACATCTGCGAGCAGTTTTCAAAGCTGTGCAGACTGCGCGAGGGCTTCGCGGAGATCCTCGTCGAGCGCTGCCGGATAGACTGATAACACAGCAATATCATAAATTTACGCAGGGACTGATAAGCATAGAAAATAACGATATAAAAATAGAACGTGCGGTGCTGGCCGGACTTGCGGCTGCATCCATGGAGCCGTCTGAGCGCTCAAGCGAGATATCCATGCAGGAGCTTGCCGCGCTGGTCGAGACAGCCGGCGGCGAGGCTGTCGGCATGATGATACAGAACCGCCCGACGCCCGATCCGCGCAGCTTCATCGGCGACGGCAAGGTCGCCGAGCTGAAGGCGTTTATCGACATGAACGACTGCGATCTCGCGGTGTTCGACAACGAACTGTCGCCCTCGCAGATGCGGGTGCTCGGCGAGGAGCTGGGCGTGAAGGTGCTCGACCGCTCGGGACTGATCCTCGATATCTTTGCCCAGCGCGCGCAGACGCGAGAGGGTCAGCTTCAGGTAGAGCTTGCGCAGTACAAATACCTGCTGCCGCGGCTGACCGGCATGTGGACGCACCTTGTGCGCCAGACGGCCTCCGGCGGCTCGTCGCCTATCGGCACACGCGGCCCCGGCGAAACTCAGCTTGAGACCGACCGCCGCCACATCCGCCGGAAGATACAGAAGCTCGAGGAGGAGCTTGCCGCCGTGCGCAAGGTGCGCTCGACCCAGCGCCGAAAGCGCGAGAAAAACGACGTTCCCGTCGTCGCCCTCGTCGGCTATACGAACGCCGGAAAATCGACGCTTCTCAACTGCCTGACCGATGCCGGCATACCGGCAAACGACCGCCTTTTCGACACGCTTGACACCACGACGCGCAAGCTGCGCATCGACGAGGTGACGGAGGTACTCATATCCGACACCGTCGGCTTTATCCGCAAGCTGCCGCATCATCTGGTCGAGGCGTTCAAGGCCACGCTCGAGGAGCTCAGCTATGCGGACGTGCTGCTGCATGTCATAGACATCTCAAACCCCGACTGGGAGGAGCAGGCGCGTGTCGTCGATGAGCTCATCGTCCAGCTCGGTGCGGAGAAAACGCCCTGCATCCGCGTGTTCAACAAATGCGATGCGTACATCGGCATACTGCCGCACGGCGAGGACATAGTCTGCCTGTCGGCAAAGAGCGGCGAGGGCGTGCAGGAACTCGTGCAGCGCCTGAGCGAGCTGCTCGACCGCGGCAAGCGCCAGGTAACGCTGCGCATACCGTACTCCGATGCGGGCATTATGGATCTTTTGAACCGCGAGGCGGCGGTGACGCAGCTTGAATATCTCGACGACGGGATAAAGGCCGAGGTCACCGTTCCGCCGGAGGTTTTCGGCAGGATAAAGAAGTATATACCCGGCTACACCGAGCCCAAGGAGGACTGGGAGGATTGAGCGAGTATTTCGTGCCCGCCGGAGATGGCGAGGCGGAATTGATTGAAAAGCGGTCGAGCTTCCTCGGCCATGTGCGCTATGCCGAGACCGAGGACGCGGCGCGCGAGTTCATAAGCGAGATGAAGAAAAAGCACTACGATGCGCGGCACAACTGCTGGTGCTACATCATCCGCGGCGGCGCGGTGCGCTATTCCGACGACGGCGAGCCGCAGGGCACGGCAGGTCTGCCGATGCTCGAGGTGTTCAAGCGCGAGGGTGTTGAGAACGTCGTGTGCGTTGTGACGCGCTACTTCGGCGGCGTGCTGCTCGGCACGGGCGGACTGCTGCGCGCATACACGAAAAGCGCAAAGGATGCGCTGGACAACGCCGGTATCGCCGTCGTCCGCCGGCAGGTAAAGCTCGAGCTGAGCTGCCCGTACTCGCTGCTTGAACGCATGAAGCTCGAATGCGCGGCTCAGGGCGGCACGGTCGGGGATATCGAATACGGCGCGGATGTGCGCCTTTCGCTCCTGCTGCCCGAGGCAAACGCCGAGTCCTTCTGCGCCCGCGTCACCGAGCTCAGCGCCGGCCAGATCTTTCAGAGGCGCATTTAGGCTGCACCTATACGGTGATTGCGGTGGCACGGAGTCGAGGGTGCTGCGGAAACCGCAGCAAGCTGAGAGCTGAAAGCCGATAGCTGATAGTTAAAGGCATTCGCTCTCCGAGCGAATGAAGTTAGATTTGTGCGGCGCTGCCGCAGCTGAATTTGTTGCGGCTGACACCTTCCCCTCAAGCTCCGCAAGGGGAAGGCATGGGGCACCGATTTCGGTGCAGACAAACTTGCTACGCACTCGCGGGACGCGAAACGTTGCGGTTTATGCCAGTGCTTCCGGTCGTGCCACCGCAATATGCGTATCCGTAGGTGCGCCAATGCGCCTCTAAAAAACCGTATCCGCAGAGGTATCAATGCGATATCGAAAAAAATTACGAAAAAATAAAGGGAAATGCGAATTTGCGTCGTATAAAGGTATTGAGGGAAACTTCAATACCTTTTTTGGTCGGAGGGAAAAAGCATGGCGTGTCCCAGAGAAAAACGCGAAATTATAGAGCGCACGCTCGTCGGCGAGTACGGTGTCAGAGCCGAAAACTCGCAGGGCCGCGCACTGCCGGAGGAGGAGTGCGAGATACGCACCTGCTTCCAGCGAGACGTTGACAGAATAACCCATTCCAAAGCCTTCCGCAGACTCAAACACAAGACTCAGGTATACCTCAGGCCGGAGGGAGACCATTACCGCACGCGCCTTACGCACACGCTGGAGGTGTCGCGCCTTGCAAGGACGATAGCGAGGGCGCTCGACTTGAACGAAGACCTCACGGAGGCGATGGCGCTCGGCCACGACCTCGGGCACACGCCTTTCGGTCACGCCGGTGAGAGGGCGCTCAACAGGATCTATGAAAATGGCTTCAAGCACTATGAGCAGTCGCTGCGCGTTGTCGATATCCTTGAGCGCGACGGCAGGGGACTGAACCTGTGCTACGAAACGCGCATGGGCATACTGCACCACACGCACGGTGCGCCCGACGACACGACGGAGGCGACGGTCGTGCGCCTTGCCGACCGTATCGCGTACATAAACCACGACCTTGACGACACCATCCGCGCCGGTATCCTGCGCACGGAGGATGTGCCTGAGATGATCCGCACACGCTGCGGCGAGCGCAACAGCGAGAGGATAAACTCCATCATGCTCGACCTCATCGAAAACAGCGGCGGCGGTCAGATAAAAATGAGCGATTATATGCAGGAGGCGGTCGATTTCTTCCACGCCTTCATGTACTCGGACGTGTACACAAACCCCATCGCCAAGGGCGAGGAGAGCAAGGTTGACGGCATCATCGGAGGACTGTTTGACTACTACCTCAAGCACCCCGAAAAAATGGCCGGAGAAATGCAGGCCATTGCCGAAAGGGAGGGCACGGCGCGCGCCGTGTGCGACTATATATCCGGCATGACCGACGGCTACGCCATGGAGAAATACGGCGAGATATTCATCCCCATGTCGTGGACAGTAAAATGATTTCGATATCGCATTGACTCAGCTGCGGATACCGCAGCCGGTTGAGAGCTGAAAGCTGATAGCTCAAAGTGTGCGGCGCTGCCGCACGGATTTGAACGGGCAACCCCTCAGTCAGCGCAGTATTTGAGGTGCTGCAACAACGTTGCACCGCACCTGCGGGTTGCGAAACGCTGTAGCTTCCTCCAGTGTTTCTGGCTGGGACACCGCAATAAACGTATCCGTGACTGCGTCAATGCGCCATTAAAAAAAGGAGGGATGGGTATATGGCGATTCCTGAGAGCTTCCTGCAGGAGCTCGTGGAGAAAAACGACATAGTGGACGTTGTGAGCGAATATGTGCGTCTGACCAAGCGCTCGGGCTCGAACCGCTTCGGACTGTGCCCGTTCCACAGCGAGAAAACGCCGTCGTTTTCCGTATCGCCGGACAAGCAGATATACCACTGCTTCGGCTGCGGCAAGGGCGGGGGCGTGATAAACTTCATAATGGAGGTCGAGAGTCTCAGCTTCCTCGAGGCGGTGGAGTTTCTGGCAAAGCGCGTTGGCATGACCATGCCCGAGCAGGAGGACAGCCGCGAGTCGAAGAAGCGCCGCAGGATGCTGGACTTAAACCGAGACGCGGCGAAGTTTTTCTACTCCTGCCTGAGCAAGCCGGAGGGCAAGCCCGCGCTCGACTACATGCAGCGGCGGCAGATAACGCCGCACACGGCAAAGCGCTTCGGCCTCGGCTATGCGCCGGACACATGGGACAGCCTCATAAACGCAATGAGAGCGCTCGGCTACTCGGAGTACGAGATGTTTGACGCGGGGCTCGTGCGCAAGGGCAAAAACGGCGGGCATTACGACAGCTTCCGCAACCGGCTCATGTTCCCCGTCATCGACGTGAGGGGCGACGTTATCGGTTTTTCCGGCAGAATACTCGGCGACGGTGAGCCGAAATACATGAACAGCCCCGAAACGATGGTGTTCAACAAAAGCCGCAATCTTTTTGCGCTGAATCTGGCTAAAAAGTCGAAGAGCGGACATATAATACTTGCGGAGGGCAACGTCGATGTCGTGATGATGCATCAGGCCGGCTTTGACGGCGCGGTCGCCTCGCTGGGCACGTCGCTCACGCCGGAGCAGGCGCGGCTCATATCGCATTACACGAGCGAGGTCATAATCGCCTACGACAACGACGGCGCGGGCAAAAAGGCCGCGCAGCGCGCGATAGGGCTTCTGGAAAAGCTCGACCTGAAGGTCAAAGTGCTGTCCATGAGCGGCGCGAAGGACCCTGACGAGTATATAAAGACCAAGGGCGCGGATGCGTTCCGCAATCTCATAGACAAGTCGGAAAACCACATCGACTATCAGCTCCAGAGAGTGACGGACAAGTACGATCTCACGGTTGACGAGCAGAAGGTCGCGTTTCTGAAGGATGCGTCGGACATGGTCGCGCACCTGCCCGGCAGCGTTGAGCGTCAGGTGTACGCTATGCGCGTTGCGTCCATGGCGGGAGTTAACGGCGATGTGGTGACGCAGGAGGTCGAGCGCAGGCGAAAGCGCCTCGTGCGCACGGCTCAGCGTGCCGACGCAAAGAGCATGGCGCATCCCGAGCGGCAGTTCCAGCCAAAGGAAAAGGAGCTGCGCTACGAGGACCCTGAGTCGGCTGCCGCCGAGGAGGGCATCATAAGGATACTCTATCTCGATCAGGGGCTGTGCAGGGGCAAGGAGCTCCCGCCGCCGGAGATATTCTCGTCGCCGGCGCTGGCGCGGATATACTCCGTGCTCAAATCGAAATTCGAGAATAACGAGATAATCAGCATGGCCTCGATGAGCGCCGCGCTGCTTCCGCAGGAGGCCGCACTGCTGGCCTCGGTGCTGCAAAAGCCGGAGGCGCTGCGCAACGGCGATAAGGCGCTTGCCGATTACATAAAACGGATCAAAGACCGGCACGAGCTGAAGCAGTCGGACGGCGATCTCAGAGCACTTGCAAGCAGACTTAAAGAAACTAAAGGATATGAGGGGTAAAGCTATGGACAAGAAAACCGAAACCATGACCGAGCAGGAGCTTGAGCGTGCAGCTGACGAGCTGCTGGCAGCCGAGGCCGCAAAGCCCGCGCCGAAAAAGAAAAGCAGCCGCCGCGCAAAGACCGAGGAAAAGCCCGCGGCGGAGCAGACCGAGGCCAAAAGCAGCGAGGAGATACTTAACGAGCTTCTGGAAAAGTCCAAGAAGAGCGGCAAGATCAGCACCAACGAGATCGCGGCTCTGGAGGAAAAGGGCGTAGATGCCGAGTCCATCGCAAAGTTTTACGATGCGCTCGAAGCCAACAAGATCGAGATAGACATAAGCGACGAGGACGCGGTACCCATCCTTGACGATATAGACATGCCCGAGATCGAGGAGCTCAACGAGATCGAGGAGGTCACCGAGGAGGAAATGGCCGATGTCAAGATCGACGACAGCTACAGCACAGACGATCCCGTGCGCATGTTCCTCAAGGAGATAGGCAAGGTGCCGCTGCTGACCGCCGACGAGGAGGTCGAGCTCGCCATAAGAATGAGTCAGGGCGATGAGGAGGCCAAGCGCCGCATGACCGAGGCGAATCTGCGCCTTGTCGTGTCCATTGCAAAGCGCTATGTGGGACGCGGAATGCTGTTTCTCGACCTCATTCAGGAGGGCAACCTCGGTCTTATAAAGGCGGTCGAGAAGTTTGACTACACCAAGGGCTACAAGTTCTCGACCTACGCGACATGGTGGATCCGTCAGGCCATCACCCGCGCCATTGCGGATCAGGCGCGAACCATCCGCATACCCGTGCACATGGTCGAGACGATAAACAAGGTCATCCGCGTATCGCGCCAGCTCCTTCAGGAGCTCGGTCACGACCCCAGCGCCGAGGAGATAGCCGCGGAGATGGATATGCCCGTCGATAAGGTGCGCGAGATACTCAAAATAGCGCAGGAGCCGGTGTCGCTCGAAACGCCTATCGGTGAGGAGGAGGACTCACACCTCGGCGACTTCATACCCGATGAGGACGCATCCGAGCCGAGCGAGGCCGCAAGCTTCTCGCTGCTCAAGGAGCAGCTCATGGAGGTGCTCGACACGCTCACCCCGCGTGAGAAGAAGGTGCTCGAGCTGCGCTTCGGCATTGTCGATGGCCGCACCCGCACCCTCGAAGAGGTCGGCAAGGAGTTCAACGTCACCCGTGAGCGTATACGCCAGATCGAGGCCAAGGCGCTCCGTAAGCTCCGCCACCCCAGCCGCAGCAAAAAGCTCCGCGACTTCCTCAATTGATTTTTTCACTGGCGCTTTGACTCACCTACGGATACGGTGATTGCGGTTGCACGACCGGAAATTGCCGACAAAACAAAAACTCTGTCGCTTCACGCGAGTGCGGCGCAAGCTTTGTCAGCACCGAAATCGGCGCACCAAGCTTTCGAGGGGAAGGTGTCAGCCGCAAGGCCGACGGATGAGGTGTTTATTAAATCATTTGCCGTCAGGCAAACACAAATTTATATAAAACGTCTTAATTTAATCGGCAGAAAAATGAGAGCACAGATTTTGAAGTCTGCGCTCTCGTTTTGCATTATTTTTAGAGTTCAGTTCCGACTGCGGAACATGCAACCCCTCAGTCATTGCTGACGCATTTAATCAGCGCTTACCACACTCTGCAAGGGGAAGGCAGGGTGCGCCGATTTCGATGCGGAGTAAAACCGCGACAGGCGGAACGGGCAAGATAAGTTCCCTATAGGGTGCAGCGCAGCTTTTGAGATGCTGCAACAACATTGCATCGCACCTACGTTACGCGAAACGTTACGGTTTATTCCGGTGCTTCGATACCGTGCTGCCAGAGATATATGTATTCGTAGGTGCCTCAATGCGCCACTAAAATATTGACTGCAAGTTTCTGCTATGATATACTGGTTTTTAATTTACAGGCAAACTGCCTTGCGAATGGAGAGTGTTAGATCCGAAATGGACGATGCCAGTCGATTGTCGCTGATAATCGTAATTTTACTGATCCTGTGCGCTGCGTACTTTGCGGTCGCGGAGACTTCGTTTGCCTCGGTCTCCCGAGTCAGGATCAAGATCCGCGCTGAGCGCGGCGAGGCGAAGGCGTTGCGGGCGATGAAGGTGCTCGACAACTTTGACCTTGCGATAACGAGCATACTGGTATGCACGAATATCGTACATCTTTCCGCGGCGAGCATAGCCACGCTTGCCGTGACGAGAATGTTCCCGGGCGTGAGCGGCGCTGTCACGATCAGCACCTTTGTGATGACTCTGGTCGTGTTCTTTGCCGGCGAAATGCTGCCCAAGAGCATTGCGAAAAAATACAGCGAGCGGCTGTCCCTGACAGTTGCCGGATCGCTGTGGTTTTTCATGACCATCCTCAGGCCGCTGGCCTCGCTGCTGACGGCGATAGGCAACTTCGCGGCCAGACTTGCCAAGGCCGATCCTCAGATATCCGTCACCGAGGACGAGATATACGACATTATCGAGGACATGACCGAGGAGGGCAGCCTTGACGAGGAGCGCGGCGAGCTCATAAGCTCCGCGCTGCAATTTGCCGAGACGACGGTCGAGAGCATACTGACCTCGCGTGTGGACATAGTCGCTCTGGATATCGAGGACTCCGCCGCCGATATGCTGGCCACGATCCGCGCCCAGACGCACAGCCGTCTGCCGGTGTACGAGGGCAGCATAGACAACATCATCGGCATACTGTCGATACGCAAATTTATCAAAACATACCTGCGCGAGGGCGGCGATATGGACGTTCGCGCGATACTTGACGAGCCGTACTTCATCCACGGCAGCACGAATATTGACGGGCTGCTGCCGGTGATGAGCAAGAAGCGGCTGAATATGGCCGTGGTCACGGATAACTACGGCGGAACGCTCGGCATAGTCACGGTCGAGGATATCCTCGAGGAGCTCGTCGGCGAGATATGGGACGAGGACGATGTCGTCGAGGAGCCCTACATAGCTCTGCCGGACGGCGAGTGGGACTGCACCGCCGAGATGACCGTCAGCGACGTTTTCGAGCTGCTGGAGCTCGACGATGATGACGATGACGAGTTTACAAACAAGCTGCTGGGCGAATGGGCCTACGAGCAGTTTGACTTCATCCCCTCGGTGGGCGACAGCTTTGAATACGAAAACGTCGCCGTCACCGTGTCCGAAATGCGCGATAAGCGCATACTGCGGCTGAGAGTGCGCCTCACCGATAAGGGAGGTGAGGAGAAATGATCTGGACATATGTCTGCGGAATACTTATCTGCATCATCTTCTCGCACATCTTCTCCTCGGCAGAGATGTCATATTCCTCATGCAACCGCCTGAGGCTTGAAAATGCGCGTGACGACGGCTCGAAGCGCGCCGGAGTTGCCGTGAAGATCATAGATAATTTCGACGACTCGCTCTCGGCGATACTCATCGGCAATAACCTTGCCAATATCGCAAACTCCTCGCTCGGCTCGCTGCTGGTGCTGGAGCTGTGCAACGGCGATGACAGCTATGCATGGGTGTCCACGCTCGTTATAACCGTGCTCGTCATTATATTCGGCGAGACCGTGCCCAAGATCGTCGCAAAGGGCAGCGCGAACCGTCTGGCGCTCACCTACGCCTACTTCGTGCGCGGCCTGACGATAATATTCATGCCGCTGATACGCCTCGTGGTCGGCCTTATAAAGCTGCTGACGCTGGGGCTAAAGGGCGAGACGGAGGATACCGACGAGGAGGCCGCCGTTGAGGAGCTGTCCTCCATCATCGAGACCGCCGAGGACGAGGATGTTCTCGACGAGGAGCGCTCCGAGCTCGTTCAGGCCGCGATAGATTTTTCGGATATCATGGCCTCCGAGGTCATGACGGCGCGAGTCGATGTAGTCGCGCTGGATATTGACGAGGACGCGGAGGAGCAGCTGCACGTCATCGAAAATGCGCCGTACTCGCGCATTCCCGTGTACGAGGGCAGTGTTGACAACGTGATCGGTGTTCTGTACCTCAACCACTTCCTCAAGGCTCTGGCCGGCGATGAGGAGCCGGATATCCGCAGCCTCATCATGCCGCCGTGCTATGTCTACAAGACCATGAAGCTTCCGGCGGTGCTCACCGAGCTGCGCAAGGCAAAGCAGCATCTGGCCATCGTCACCGACGAATACGGCGGGACACTCGGCATCCTCTCGATGGAGGACGTGCTCGAACAGCTCGTCGGCGAGATATGGGACGATACAGACGAGATAAAGGAAGAGATAT
Source organism: Hallerella sp. (assembly GCA_963620985.1). Classification (GTDB taxonomy): domain Bacteria; phylum Bacillota; class Clostridia; order Oscillospirales; family Oscillospiraceae; genus F23-B02. The sequence goes on from CAVFCI010000004.1 coordinate 81,245, forward strand.
TCGAGCGCTCCGGCGGCGAGCTTGAGATCGACGGCGATATGAGCATATCCGATTTTCTCGACCTTGTCGGCATACGCGAGCGTGACTTTGACGCCGAAAGCGAGACGGTCGGCGGCTGGACGATAGAAATGTTCGGCTCCTTCCCCTCGGTCGGCGACAGCTTCGATTACGAGAACCTGCACATCACCGTCCTTGAAATGGACGGTCTGAGGGTGGAAAAGATCCTCGTCGTTAAACCGGAGGTGCATTAAATCTGCACCTATACGGTGATTGCGGCGCAAGCTTTGCCGTCAGCATTGTATCGGTTTCCTGCGCGGCAGCCGGTCGGGACAAAAAACGTATCGGTATAACGCGGAAACGCCTAAAAAAACAGTCCGGATTTTTAGTCCGGACTGTCTTTTTATCAAATTATCAAATATCATGATTGCAGCAGCTTATCAAACGAGCCGATTATATCGTCGCTGATGCTGCCGGTCAGGGCGTTGTTGTAATTGCAGATGAAGGTGCCGGCGATGAGGATCATCATGCCCTCGGCCTCACGCGCTCCGACATCGTCGCCGTAAATGCGTTTGAGGCACAGCTCCATTATCCGCCGCCACTCGGCAAACTCCTCCCTTATCAGCTCGGCCACGCGCTCGTTATAGTGCGCAAGAACATAGGTCTGCGTTGTGGCGTTCGGGCGGCGCTCGCCGACCTTACCGCGTGCGACATAGCTCATGAAGGCGTTCATGTAATCGGTGTTCGAGCCGTAATCGCTGCGGTCGTGCGTCTCGAACCACTCAACGCATTTGCTGCTCATGAAATCGCGAGTGTAGCGCACATAGCTTATGATAAGCTCTTCCTTGCTGTCAAAGTAATTTAGGAGCTTTGCATGGCTCATGCCCGCCTCGGCGGCTATGTCGCGCAGCGAAACGTTCATGAGCGGCTTGCGGTCTATGCAGCGCTGAAACGCCATCAGTATGTCCTCTCGGACGGCTTCTTTATCAACGATCAGAGGCATTTTATCTCCTTTTCTCTTTACAATACAGGACAATTGTGATAGTATTTTACCACTTGGTAAACAAAAAGTCCATAGGGAGGCGGGAAAATGGCTGATGAAAGATCACCCATTAAGATTCATATTCTGCACTGCGGGAGCATGCTCGTGTCAAAGGCCGTGCCGTATGGCGGCGGCGTGAACCTGAAGAATGCTCGGCGCGGCGTGTTCGACAGGCTCTCCGAGCGCGTGGAGCTGCCAGTTTCGGCCTATCTCATAGAGCATCCCAAGGGGAAAGTGCTCATAGACACGGGCTGGAGCCGCGAGATAAGCCCCGACGGGGTGTATGACTCGAAGGCTGTCAAAAGCCAGCTGCCGGACTACCTTGCTGCATTTTATCGTCCTTGGGTCGAAAAAGGCAAGACCGTTTTTGAACAGCTTGCGGCAATGGGCATAGCTCCGGAGGAGCTTGATGCCGTCGTGCTCACGCATCTGGATGCCGACCACGTCAGCGGCCTGCGCTCGGTCAAGGCCGCAAAGCGCATCCTGCTGCCCGAGGAGGAGGGCTGGTGGACGATACGCACGGTGTATAAGCTGCGCCAGCCGGCGAAGCTGTACGAGGGCATACCCATCGAGCATTTCTGGTTCAAGGGCACGATGGACGGGCCGCTGTGGTGGTCGTATGATCTTTTCGGCGATGAGACGGTGACCTTCGTGTGCCTGCCGGGACACACGGACGGGCAGATCGGCGTGAAGATAAAAAACGGCAGTAAATTTGTCATTCTGACCTCGGATGCTGCGTTTTCCGAGCGCTCGTGGCGCGAAAGGATACTGCCGGGCTACGGCTTTAACGACAAGGCCATGCTCAAATCCTTCGACTGGATAGCGGAGCAGGCGGAAGACCCGAACTGCGCTGCCGTCATCGCAAACCACGATCCCGACGTGCAGCCGCAGGTGATAGAGCTATAGGCCGGCGATCGACGTAACGACGTGCTGACACAGGAGCAGCCCCGCGCTTGCCGGTACCCACACCAGCGAGCCGGGCACGCTCCTGCGACCCGGGGGCGGAGCCTCAAACTGCTGCGGCTCCATTGCCTGCTCGGGCGAGAACACAACGTCGTGATGCTCTATGCCCACCCTGCGCAGCTCCCTGCGCACTACCCTTGCCAGCGGACAGCCGCTGGTCTTTTTTATATCGCAGAGCATGAGCTGCTGCGCGTCGCGCTTGTTTCCCGTGCCGAGCGCCGACACGATGGGGATGCCGCGCTCCTTGGCCGTGTATATGAGGTCTACCTTGCAGGACACAAGGTCGATGCAGTCAACGATATAGTCGTAATCGGCAAGGAAGCGCTCGCGGCTCTCGGCCTCGTAGCGCCCGACGATGCACTTAACGTCAATGTCGGGGTTTATGTCCTCGATGCGGCGGCGCAGCACCTCGGCCTTAGGCATATCCACGGTCGAGCCGAGGGCGCACAGCTGGCGGTTTATGTTGCTCAGACCAACGGTGTCCTGATCTATAAGCGTCAAGCGTCCGATGCCGCTGCGCGCCAGTGCCTCGGCGCACCATGAGCCCACGCCGCCGAGCCCGAACACCGCGACATGCGCATGCCTGAGCTTTTCCATCGCCTCGGCTCCGAGGAGCATTTCGGCGCGTATGGTTCGTTCATTCATATCTATCACCATTAAAAAAGCAAAAGGCCGTTCCTTCGGAACGGCCTTTAAGTTCAATTCATCGGATGCCGACGTAGCGCGCAGAGCCGGTGTAGGAGGCCGTATAGACCTCGGTGATGCTGCTGAAAACGTGCTCGTTCCACTCGCTGAGCACCTCCTGCTTGAGGAGGTTTTCGGCGATATAGTCGCAGTAGTTCTGATCGCCGCTCTCCTCGGTGGGAGCCTGATTGTTGTCGCGCTTTGTGAACACGACGACATAGCTGCCGGTGCTCGTGTCGATAACGGTCGTATCGCCTTCAACGCGGTCGGCGCTCTTTAACCACTCGGAGAGGTCGGACTCAACGGAGGAGCCGGCAAGATCGGTCTGCTCGGTGGCAGTTGCATCGGTGACGGCTGCCGCGACAGCGTCTGCAAGGGTACTGCCGCCGTTTACGCTTTCGAGGATGCCCTCAGCGGTGGCCTTTGCTGCTGCAAGAGCCTCGTCTGTCGGCGTATGTGCGTCCTCGTCCTCATCGTCGGAATGCTCGTGCTCGGGAAGCTCGGCTGCTACAAGATAGTAGCTGTAGGTGAACTTATCGTAGCTGTCCTTGACGGTCTCGTACTCTGCCGCGAGCTCCTCGGCGGTGTATTCCTCGGCATCGGTGATGCTGGTCTGAACCTTGGAGGCGAGAGCCTGAAGCTCAAGGATGCTGCGCGCAACGCTCTCGTTGCTGCCGCGGCCATAGTTTGCGTCAAGGAATCTGCTGACGCTGCCGTAGTTGTTTTCCTTTGCGGTATCGGCGATGCTGTCGATGGTCTCGTCTATCTCCTTGAGATCGTCGTCGTCGAGGGCAATGCCGTTCTGCTCGGCGTATGCCTCGAATGCCGCAAGCTGGGTGAGCGTGGTCTCGGTCGCGTCGCGGAAATAATCGTCCCAGGTGTAGGTCTCGGCGCTCTCGGTGTCCTCGGTGCTTTCGCTGTCCTCGTCCTCGCTCGCGTTCGGGTTCAAGGGGCACTCCTGCTCGTCGAGGGGCTTGGAGGTGTCAAGCGAAGAGGAGAAGAAGCTGCTGTAGGAGTTAACAAAGCTGATATACTGCATATGATATACATAGTTGCACTCAGCCACGGAGAAGCTGCGCTCACCTGCGGGGATGGTCGTATCATCGACAGTGACCTCGGTATTGGAGACCGTCAGTGCGTCGAGCGACCTGTACAGCGCGCCGGTGTTGAGGTAAATGGCAAAGGCGAAGAAGATAACGAGGACAACGCCTATGACTGTCCACTTGATCTTCTGCTTTCTCTTCTTGTCGGCTTCCTTTTTCGCGTTGATGTCCTTGATATAGGACCCGTCGCTGCGGGCAGCCTGTCTGTTTTTTCTTTCGGTTGATGAACTCATGTCTTATCTTCCTTTTTAAATTTTCAGTTGGACTTATACATTATACCCCAAAGGGGCAATTGTTTCAATAGAAAAGTTGAAGCTTTGTGCGTCTTGTGATATGATTGCCGCAGACTATTTCGGAACGGGGCAGCACATTGAAAACTTACGGCAAAAAACACAGAGGACGCGGCTGTCTGACGGCGCTTATCATCATTGCGCTCATCGCGGCGGCTTGCGTTCTTTTGATAAGAGACAGCAGCGAAAGGCTTGAGGTGAGCCAACATGAGCTTTCCTCGGCGAAGCTGCCGGAGAGCTTTGACGGCTTTAAGATAGTGCAGCTTTCCGACCTGCACGGAGCGGAGTTCGGCGAGGACGGCATGGAGCTTGTCGAAAAGGTCGCGGCTCTCGAGCCGGATATAATCGCGCTGACCGGTGATTTCGTCACCGATGAGGGCGATCTTGAGGCCGTTGAAAAGCTCGCGGGACGGCTCACGAAGCTGTGCCCCGTGTACTTTGTCAGCGGGAACCACGAGTTCGGCTCGGGGCTTGCTGCGCAGGTGCGCGGCATAATGGAGCGCTCCGGCGTAAAATATCTGAGCAACGAGTATCTTACGATAAGCCGCGGAGAGGACTGCATCCTCCTCGGCGGCGTTGAGGATCCTCTGGCCTATGCCGATATGCTCACGCCCGAGGAGCTTGCGCAGAAGATGAACGAGGCTGCTCCCGAGGCGTTCAAGCTGCTGCTCGGGCACCGCAATTACTGGATGACGGAGTATCCCGGGCTGCCGGTCGATCTCATCCTGAGCGGCCACGCGCACGGCGGCCTTGTCCGCATCCCGGGCGTGGGCGGCCTCATCGGAACGGACAGGCATCTGTTTCCCGATTTCGTTGACGGGCAGTTTTATAACGGCAGCTACACGATGATCGTCTCACGCGGGCTCGGAAACTCCGTGCCCATCCCGCGCATCTTCAACCGCCCCGAGATCGTCTGCGTGACATTAAAAGCCGAATAAAAAACAGTCATGCTTCCGCACCTTGCTGCATACAATATAAGTATGCTGAAAAAACGAGGTGACTTAAATGGACATTGACGATATGATATTCGGAGACTATGACCCCGGCCCGAGCGACCGCTGAAAATCTCTCAAACGAGGCCGGCTGCACGGATGCTTTTTTCTTAGCAGCATAGGTTTTCGACACACTAAAACGACCTGAAAGGGTCGTTCAGCCTGTCAAAGAACCCCCGTTTTCAGTATGCGAAAACGGGGGTGTTGCTATAA
>CAVFCI010000005.1:0-78071 GCA_963620985.1 Hallerella sp.
ATGTCCTCTGTCCAAAATGTACCCCCTCTGTGTCCATTTTTAGCTTACCACTTCACATTCCCGCAGCCCGCTGCGGCGGGGACAAAGGGAAACGAACGGGGAGAAATTTCAATATAGCAAAGCACGGGGTGGTTCTATCTGAGAATCATCCCGTGCTGTTTTCATATTGCTGCCTATTCCGAAGCTGTATCTGCATATATTTTGAAAAAGTATATGCAGATAATTTAGATAACTTGGGTTCTGACTTGTACCTTATCTTATTCCGAGGGCCCAAGTTCTACCGAGTACTGCGGATTACCCATCAACTTTGAGATCCTGAAGCATATGCTAAAAGCGCGATTTCCATGTTCAACTTTAAAATCCTCATCATTCTATAAGATTTAGAACAAAAAACTTGTTTATTTCAAATTTATAGGTTATACTATTTGTGGAGGTGTTTGAACATGAAACTTCTTCGAGTAGTCGCAAGCAATTTTAAGAATTGCTGCGATGACTTCACCATTGACTTTATCGCGAAATCCAAAAAGACATCCGAAGATAAAGAGTACGAGCTGCAAGCCATTGCCGATGAGCTTTATGTATTTAACACAGTAGCCTTCGTTGGCAAGAATGCTTCCGGCAAGACAACCGCCGTCGATCTGCTCGATTGTTGCTACTCTATTCTCGGTGATTTCTGCTTGGAGAATAAGCATTATTCCTATGACGGCATCAAGCTGGAGCTTATCTTCTATCACGAGGGCTTTATCTACAGATACCGCACCGAACTTGCTGCCAGCACAACCCTCAATAACAAGGCAAGCTTTGTGAACCAAACTCTTGAGAGAAAGCGGTATTACAAGTCCAAAATCAAAAGCATCTATGCGGATGACGATTTTGAACCGGTATCCAACATTGGCGCTCTTCCAGAGGATACCTCCATCGTCTTCTTTGTTCTCCAGAAAAAAGAGACACGCGCAGTCTATTTTGACAGCGATGGAGAGGGTGCCGACACCTATCAGCTGATGTTTAAGGCACTCAAAAAGTATAAAATTCCTCCCTCTATGCTTTCACATATCCTCCGGATTTTCGACGAGAACATCCACGAGATTTCTATGAAGGATGAGCACAACTTCCGTTTGAAATTTGAAGGCGATCAGGCCAGAGATCAAATCATGTCCGATAAAGAACTACTTTACTTTCTTTCCAGCGGCACGACTAAGGGCATGCTTCTCTATACCTTTGTTGCCGCATCTCTCCTGTATGGATTTGATTTGATTATCGATGAGGTCGAGAACCACTTTCACAAAACGCTGGTTGAAAATATGCTTAGCCTCTACAAGGACAAATCGGTCAATCGCCACAATGCCATGCTGATTTTCACGACGCACTACTGCGAGGTTCTGGACTTGTTTAATCGTCAGGACAACATCTGGATTTCCAAAGCGAACGGAAAAGTATCTCTGAATAATATGTATGATGCCTACGACCTTCGTCCTGAGTTGCTGAAAAGCAAACAATTCTACAACAATGCCTTCCAGACTTCCGTCAACTACGAAGATTTGATGAGGCTGAAGAAGGAGCTGATGCGCACGTGAAGATTCTTGTCATGTGCGAAGGCCCCAATGAAAAGGCTGTTGTGGAGATGCTGCTGGATGCAGGGCGACTGAAATTTTCAAGAGATGATCTGGTTGTCTTGAATGTGTACCATGCCCGTCAGCTTACCTCCCCAATCATCAAGACAAACTTGAACATCTATACCGGAGATTTTGAGGTATACCGCATTGGTGATACGCTGACAGACAAGCTTTCTGTTCCCGCCGACTATCGAGACCGAATTAAAGGAATCAGAAAGTTCTGTACAAAGCCGGAGCTCGAAATGCTCCTCCTAATTGCGGAGGGAAAAGCTGCCGAGTTTGAGAAGGTCAAGGCTGGAAAGAACCACAAAGACGCAAAGGCTTTCTGCAAAGCAAATGTAGTCTATAACCGCAAACGCTATGATAACAGCACACAGTTCTACTGGGACTATTTCGGCTCGGACATCGATACGCTTGTTGAAGCCATCAAAAAATACAAGCAAACACACGGCGCACATAAAAAGGACGAAGGGTATCTGGCGGATTTATTGAAGTAAACAGCAAGAAGGCTTGACGTGCTGCGTCAAGCCTCCTTGTGTTTCTCAGTCATTTCCCTCCATTTCACCCCTCCCGAATCCCCACGGCTTTGCCCTCATCCTCCGTCACTATGTACAATCCAGTCCCCATCTTTTTGACAGTTCCAGCATGGCGAAGCAGAATTTCTCCCACGGTGACAATGTCATCTGCAACGGGTCGCCCTCGCGGATACGCATTGTGCGGCGTATCTCCTTCGGGATAACGACTCTGCCGAGATCGTCAATGCGTCTGACTATCCCTGTTGCTTTCATATCTATGACCCTCCGTATATTTTGATTTCACCTATATTCTCTGCAATCAGGCAAAAAATATGTGAAAGCACGTTTTTTCACATTGCAAATGCCGTGTCGATGCAAAAAATCAAATGTACATACAATTTGCCCGCTTATTAGTCATCAGGCATAGCTTGCAGGCAGGAAAAGGATAAGAGTATCTTTGGGAGAGCATCAATTCAGAGGGCGCAGGTCGATTTCCTATCGACAAGCAATTAACATTCTCTCGACGATAATTACCCCACTTGCAAATTTGATTGCATTATATTTGGGATATGCTTCTGTCGGAACAACCCTGGTTGGGATAATTATACAAGTTTTAATGTTACCCATTTACGCAATTTACTGCGCAAAACAACTGAGTCTACATCCAAAGTTTACAAAGATGCCAAAGCAACTGATCACAGAAATTCTTGGTTTTTCGTTGTATGTCTTTATTGGTTCTATTGTGGATATGCTATTTTGTGCAACAGATAAGGATATATTAGGTATGCAAACCAGTACGGCGGCGATTGCTATATACAACATAGGTGTTACATTTAACTCCTTGTTTACAAGCCTCTCTACTTCAATTAGTGTGGTTTTGCAACCAAAGGTCGCAATGATGGTGCGTCAAGATGCGTCTAAAGCGGAACTATCCTCTGTTTTTATTCGAGTTGGCCGTTTACAGTACGCATTGATTTCGCTGCCGCTTACTGGCTTTATTGTTTTTGGACAAGCTTTTTTATGTAAGTGGGCAGACACTGAGTACTCTGGGAGCTATTGGATTGCCTTAGTAACCCTGATGCCCCTTACCGTTCCGTTGATTCAGAATACGGGGGTCAGTATTGTTATGGCTCAAAACAATCCTATGCCGTTTCATTGAAATGTTATCGGGTTTATTTGTAAACTTTTCAGCGAGTCCGTTGATTTTTCTCTTGCGTTGGAGTATAATATCCATTGAAAAGTAGCATGATAATACCAGCAAGTTTTCAATGGAGGTTGGGTTATGGAAATAAAACGAGATCGCTATTTGAAGAAAATCATCTCCTTTATGTGGGATGGTCAGGTAAAGGTGATCACCGGCATTCGCAGATGCGGCAAGTCCTATCTGCTTCGCAATCTGTTTAAGAGCTATCTTCTCAGCGAGGGCGTTGCCGAAGATCATATTCTGTCCTTTGAGCTGGACTTGACCCGTGATATTCGCTATCGCAATCCGTTGGAGCTTGCCGCTCATGTCCGGGAGATCGTAGAACACAGCGCAGACCAATATTATCTCTTTGTAGACGAGATTCAGATGTCCGACGAAGTTCCGAATCCTTACAATCCAGACGGCAAGAAGATCACCTTCTGCGACGCGCTCAACGATTTGAAGTCATTGTCCAACTTGGACATTTATGTGACCGGCAGCAATTCCAAAATGCTGTCCTCTGACATACTGACTGAGTTCCGAGGACGGAGCGATGAGATCCGTGTGCATCCGCTTTCCTTTGCCGAATACTACTCGGCTATTGGCGGCGATAAGCAGGACGCTTTTGATGAGTTTGCTTTCTACGGCGGTATGCCGCTGATCCTGTCCCGTCCCACAGACGCCGCGAAGATGGCTTATCTGAAATCGCTGTTTTCCGAGGTTTATCTGAAGGACATTGTAGAGCGGAAGAAGATCAAGCGTGAGGATGTGCTGTCCGCTATTCTTGATCTGCTGTGTTCGTCTATCGGCTCTCTGACCAATCCAACAAAGGTTGCAGCCACCATCAACACCGTGCAGAAGCGCAGCGGTGAGAATGTCGTTGCCCTGAACACCGTGAAAGCCTATATGGATCACTTATCGGATTCCTTCCTCTTCACCGAATGCAAACGCTGGGATGTCAAGGGCAAGAGCTATTTTGACTATCCCAACAAATACTACTGTGAGGACATTGGACTGAGAAATGCCCGTATCGGCTTCCGTCAGCAGGAAATGACGCACATCATGGAGAACATCATTTTCAATGAGCTGCAGATCCGTGAATGCTCCGTTGACATCGGTATCGTCTATGGCAATGAGAAAAATGCCAAAGGAAAGGTTACTCCGGTTGCACGGGAAATCGACTTCATTGCAGCCTCCGGCGGCAAGAAGACCTACATTCAGTCTGCCTACGCATTGGGAACAGAGGAAAAGGCGATCACCGAAAACAAGCCTTTTGCGCTGACCGGCGATTCTTTCCCGAAGATCATCGTGCGCCATGACATTCGCAAGCGTTGGTATGATGACAACGGCATTCTCAATATCAGCGTCATCGACTTCCTGCTGGATGACACGCTTGTCTGAAGCTGCTGCCGGTCTTGTACGCGCTACACCGTTGGAAAGAACAACAGCGCCTCCGCTCCATTGAGCTGATGCGGCGGTACGGGATCATGGACTAAAACAGCTTTTTTGAAAAGAGAAAACGGGCGGAAGGGAGTGATCCCTTCCGCTCAGCTTGTCAAAAAAGTCCCTCGCAGGACTTTTTTGACAAACTGAAAGATAGTGTAGATTTTTTAATCTGCACTATCTTTTTCACATTTTAACATATTAATTACGGATTGCCTCTCCGTGCACAGCATTCATAAGGCGCAGTATATCGCCGAGTGCGGAGGTGTAGTCGCTTTCGCAGTGCCTGAGCAGCTCCGACGACGGTCGAGCGGCACGGTTCGTGCAGAACACGGCGGAGACTCCGCTGCTGTAGACCTCACTGATGCCGTCGCCGATGACACCGGCAAGCACGATAAGCGGCACACCCTTTGCCTTGCAGCGCTCTGCCACACCGGAGATGACCTTGCCCTGAAGGCTCTGAGAATCGAGCCTCCCCTCGCCGGAGATGACCATGTCGGTGCCTATGAGCATATCGTCAAAGCGCACGGCATCAAGTATTGCGTCAATGCCCGAGCACAGCCTGCCGCCGAGCATGGCAACGCAGCCGGCACCCATTCCGCCGGCCGCACCTCCGCCGGAGAGCGACGATATGTCGGCTCCGACACATTCGTTCAGCTTTTCGGAGAGGTGCCGCAGATTTTTGTCAAGCAGCTCGACTGTTTCTGCATCTGCGCCCTTCTGCGGAGCAAAAACGTATGCCGCTCCGTTGGGGCCGTACAGCGGATTTTCAACATCACACATGACGGTTAGCTCAACACCGTCCAAAAGCGGTCTCACGCGGCTGAGATCTATCCTCTCGATATCGCGCAGCGTTCCGCCGGTCGGAATGAAGCTTCTGCCGCTTTTGTCGAAAAACTCCGCGCCCAAGGCGTGGGCACAGCCGCAGCCGCCGTCATTTGTCGCGCTGCCGCCGAGCCCGAGCAGTATTTTTGTGCACCCGAGCTCAACAGCATGCTTTATGAGCTGGCCGACACCGAGCGTTCCTGCGCGCAGAGGATCTTTGTTGTCGCCTGCGAGCGGAAGTCCGGCGGCAGCCGCCATTTCTATGATCGCGGTGCCGCCCATTACGGCAAGCTCCGCAGTAACGGGCTGGCCATACGGCCCGCTCACTTCGCAAAGCACCGTCCTCGCGCCGAGTGAATGCACGAAGCACTCTACTGTGCCCTCACCTCCGTCGGCGACCGGCACGGTTATTAGCTCGCACTCCGGCATGAGGTGTTCAAAAACTCCGCGGGCGAGCTCGCATATTCGCAGGCTCGAGAGCGTGCCCTTAAACGAATCGGACACAACTATGCATTTTTTCATGGTCTACCCTTTCATGTTGACAACGTTCACCGGTGCGCCGGACAGGAATGCATCCACATTTTCCTCCGTTGCCTTTATTATCCGTTCACGCGCTTCCTTCGGAGCCCAGCTTATGTGCGGCGTTATGAAGCAGTTTTTCGCAGCCAGAAGCGGATTGTCGGGGCGTATGGGCTCGCAGGACACGACATCGAGACCCGCGGCGTACACCCTGCCGGAATTGAGCGCATCGGCAAGATCCTGCTCGTTTATGAGCTGTCCGCGGCTGTTGTTTATGATTATGACACCCTGCTTCATTTTGGCAATGCTGTCCTTATTTATCATGCCCTCGGTCTCGGGCAGAAGAGGGCAGTGCAGAGCTATGACATCGGAGCTCTCCAGAAGCTCGTCCGTGGTGACGAATTTTGCCAGCTCATCCCCGCCCGACTGCTTCGAGCGGCTGTTGGCCAGAACGTTCATGCCCATTGCCTTTGCTATGCGTGCTGTCTGCCTGCCGATGCGCCCGTAGCCGAGCACGCCCATGGTCTTGCCGTCGAGCTCGATGAGCGGATAGTCCCAGAAGCACCAATCGGGGTCGAACTCCCAGCGCCCGCCGTGGACTGCCTCGGAATGGTGCGCGGCATGGTGGCATATCTCAAGCAGCAGCGCGAACACGAACTGCGCTACCGCCGCCGTACCGTAGCCCGGGATGTTCGAGACAGGGATCCCTTTCTCGGCGGCACAGGCTATATCGACGATGTTGTAGCCCGTTGCGAGCACGGCGATGAATTTTATATTGCCGCAGGCATTGAGCACTGCCGCTGATACGGGCGTTTTGTTTGTTATGACTATATCCGCGTCGCCGATGCGTCTGGCTATGACGGCATCATCATATTCTGTGCGGTCATATACCTCAAGCTCGCCGAAGCGCCGAAGCGCCTCCCACGACAGATCGCCCGGATTGACGCAGTAAGCGTCGAGAATAACAATTTTCATTTTTTTGCCTTCTTTCTTGCTGATGCTTTTATTTTAGCATAATACACAAGCGCCGTTCAATATTAAATTTGCATCCGTAGGTGCGTCAAAGCGTCGGCCAAAAGACATTCCACACGGTGACGAAGCAGTCGCCGTAGATGCCGGAGCGGGCTGCATCCTCGGCGGTGCGGACAGGAAATTGCAGAGCGCTGCGCAGGTGTACAAAGCCCGCTCCGCTCGTGAATGAAAGCTCGTCGGGCTCCGCTGCGCTGCTGCCCGTGCCGTAGGAGATGTAGCCGCGCTGCCGCTCGGAGTGCGCGGGCATGGAGAAACTGCCGAGGATGCCGAGCGGCTCGCTCATGCCGATGATCGTGCCGACGCTGCTGTTGGTGCCCGAGAGAGAATAGTACGGCGCACTCAGGGTCTCGCCTCCCGCACTGCACAGCACGCGGCCCGTGAGTTCGCCTTCGGGGTACCGCGCCGCGCCGTCGGCATAGGCGGGGATGACGCGCAGCAGCTCCGTTCCGACTGGCTGAGCGTCGATCCACTCAAAATGATGGAATATGCGCCAGCGGGTGCCGTGTGCGTCGAGCTTTACGGCAACGGTCATGAGCGTGACTCCGCTGCCGTTGTCGTGCTGTTCGCCGTCATTGGTACAGACGGCGGTGAAGCCCTCGCAAAGCGCAACATCCTCGTCGCTGAGGTCGCGCAGCGCCCTCTCGGGGTAGCCCGCGTCCAGAAGCGCCTGACGCAGCTCTGAGCTCTGCGTCTCGGGCTCGGTCTGCCACTGCATCGGATACCGAGCGAAAAAGATATAGCCGCAGGCAACGCCGGCGATGACGAGAGAGAATATCGTGATGCACAGCGCACGGTCGGACACGCGCACGGGCGAGGACGTAACGGCGTAGCTTGCATCAACAAGCTCGCCCGCCAGCTTTGCAAGACTGCGCAGAATGAGTATGAAGCAAATTATCAGCCCTGTGACGAGGATGAACCCCTCAGCATGCACGAGCGCCAGAGCACTCACGGCGGCGTACCAGGCGATCAGCGCCGTCGCTCTGCCCGCGTGCGGCTCGAGCTGAGCGCTGCGCTGCGTTTCGAGTATTCCACCGCGCAGGCAGATGATAAGCGCGAACACGAGCGCGGCGCTCACTCCGGCGGTTATATCTGCCGCGCCGGAGCCGTCGAAGGCATCGCTATAGACCGTTGACGCGATAAGACACTGTGCCGCGGCTAAAACGCAGCGCAGGACGGAGATCGCAAAGCAGGCCATGAACCAACCGTTCTCGCCGCGCAGGCGGCGCGTGCCCAGCAGCAGGAGCACAACGCCGAGCATCGGCAGAATATAGTTGAGCGCGAAGAAATTGAGCGTTATCGTGCTCAGTGCAAGCCCCGCAAGGATGAGGTCAAAGGCCGGTTTTCCGGCGGAGACGCGGTATGCCACATCCTCGGGCGGGCATGCGTCGAGACTGTCCTCGATCAGACGGTCGAACCCGTCAAATTCATCTCTCGCCATAGCCTTCGCCTCCCAAAAAGTCCCTGAGCCGCCTGCGTATGCGGTACAGCCGCCCCTCGGCTGCTCGCTCGGTCATGCCGAGCTCGGCGGCGATCTGGTTCATCGGCTGCATGTAGTAGTATTTTCTGTAAAACAGCACACGGTCGGAGCAGCTGAGCGTGTGAAGTGCCTGATCGAGTGCGTTCCTCCGCTCTGCCAGTAGCAGCCGCTCCTCCGGCGTAAGCTGACGGGAGTCGGGCGTGTCTTCGTGCAGCTCGTGCAGCGCCGCGTTTCTGCCGCGGCGGGCAAGGTTCAGCGCGGTGTTTCTCGTGATCGCCGTCAGGTAGGCACTGAGGCTCCCTCGCTCGGGATCAAATTGTGCTGCCTTTTCAAGTACGCGCAGGTACACGTCCGAAACGCAGTCGGAGACCGCCGCATCGTCGCCAAGTATCGGCGCTGCGACATAGCACAGCAGCGCGCCGTAGTGCTTTTTCAGCTCTGCCATGCCGCGCTCGTCGCCGCAGGCGATGAGCTCCATTATCTCGCGCCCGTCCACTGCCGCACCTCCCTCTGTTTTGTCTCTCAACCCATTATACACACCACTCCCCCAAATCCCACACTTTTTTAGTTTTTCAGAGGCGCTTTTACGCAGCTACGGATACGTTTATTGCGGTGGCACGGTAAAGGGCTTGCCGCCTGCGATTCACAGACAGCAAGCCCTTTCGGCTTCTTGAACAATTTGTGTCCATATTTTTTGTCTAACTTTTTGGGGTCGCTTCATCTTTTTTTAACCTCTCTCGGCAAAACAGATGTGGAGCGAACGGCGGGTGCTCATCCGTATCTCAACGTCATGGTCATGGAAGTCAAGCCGTCGTCAAAAAAGGGCGGGGAGATGCCGTTCCCGCTCTGCTGGATATAGAGATGCTCCCCCGACTGGTCTATGAGCACCGGAAAGCAGCCGCCTGCGGATGTCCCCACTCCTGCGGAGAGCATCAGCTCCAGACAGTCGCCGCTCATGCGCCATGCGCCGGTATAGGTCTGCCCATCGCCGGAGCGCTGCCGGAGCTCTGCCGTTCCGAAATAATCCGGATCGCCGCTGCCGCGCCGCAGCTCCATGATCCAGCGGTCACAGACCCAGATGGTATCCGCCAGCCCCTCGTCCGTGGGCGGCAGCCACCAACCGTCATCCGGCGGATCGTTCCAGTCCTCGGGATAGTCAAGTCCCGTGGTATCGCCGAAGATCGTGAAATCCAGCATGGCGGCATTTCCGTCCCTGTCTGCCGGCAGGACGATATTCCCCCACTCGTCCAGCTGCGGATACCATGTGACGTCGGCGCCGTTTTCGGCAATGACGTGGATCTCAATATCCGGCTTGTCCAGATATTCCTCGCAATGGCAGAAGACCAGAATGGGCTGAGCCTCCTCGCTGCGGTAGAGGACCTCAACATTCTCAGGCCGGACGCTGCTGCGGTCGTGCGCCCATTTGACGCGGTTCACGGCAAAGCTGCTGCCTTCATCTCTCGGGACGAAGCAGAACAGATCGCCGGAGCTGCCGCCCAGCATCCGCTCGGACGGGATGCTCAGGATAAATGGCAGCTCGCTTGTCAGACCGGAGCAGCTTGTTTTCAGCCAATCCGAGAGGGAGGCTCCGTCGCCCTCCTCCCTGTGCCCCAGATACGCCACCGCGCAGGCCTGCCGGTCAAATTCCGCCATGCTCCGGCGCAGCAGTGCAACAGCTGCCTCCGCCTTCTCCTGATCGGCCTCCGGCGCAGGGCTGACGCTGCCGCCCTTGCTGCCGGAAAGCTTCCCTTTCACGCCGCTCACATCCGCCGTATCGGGCTTCGTTTTCCCGCCGCAGGCGCTCAGGCTCAGGATCAGGGTCAGGCACAGAAGCGCTGTGACAAGCCGGACGAGGCTCGAATGCTTCATTGTCAGCCCCACCCTTCTCAGAACTTTCCGCTGCGGCCATGACCGCCGCCTCCGCTGCGGCTGCTCGTTCCGCCGGAGGAGCTTTTTTCTATCTTCGTGCGGGTCTCTGTGGTGTGGGTGTAGTTATCGCTCTGCCCCGTCAGGATCAGGCCGCCGGCCGTGACATAGGCATTGGCCTCGGTCTTCTCCTTTACGTTCACCATCTTCTTTTTGAGCTTTGTGCAGACAGCGCCCGACACCATGAAGGACATCACGACCGCAATGCCTATGCTCCACATGGCATTTATACGAACCGGCTTTCCCTCGTCGGCCAGCGTAAGATACTCATCGCAGGCCTCAAGATAAGCGGACACGCCGCCGTACCAGTCGTCGCTGCTGAAATAGCTCAGAAACTCGCCCTCGAGCTGCTCGCAGCCGTATTCGCTGAAGGCGTACTCACCGTATTCGCCGTAGACGAACATGGCATAGTCGCGCTCTTTCATGCTCAAAACGACGATGATGCCGTCCCTGTTCTCGCCCATTCCGAGCTTGGAGGAGTGATAGGCCGAATAGGCAGCCTCGTAGATATCGTCCGCGCCGGTCTCCGTATAGTCCTCCACAAAGGCGAAGTAAACTCCGCAGCTATGCTTTTGGGATATCTCCGCCGCCCTGTCCTCAAGCTCACGCCACTGATCGTAGCTGAGCATGTCTGCCACGTCAAACACATAGCGCATGGTGTTGTCTTCGCCGTCGTCCTCGGTTTCCGGCACCTGCGTTCCGGCGCAGGACGATATGGCCGCTGCCATGGCCTGCACTGCCTGACTGAGTGCCGTGGCGCTCATTGTCATATCCTCGCCGTTCCAGGCCTGCAGCGCCATATAGGGCTCGACCGCATTGTTAACGGCGGTGGCAAGCTCCAGGCTGCCCTCGTAATCATCGCCGAGATAGACATAAACGCCCCACTCGTCTTCAGATTTCATTGCATAGGCGCCGTTGCCCATATCTTCAAGCTGAATGGTAAGGCTTAGCCCCTTGTTTTCGTCTCCGTAACCGTAGTCGTATTTCGTGTAGATGTTCGTTGCGGCTGCATCAACGCTGTCGTATTCGCTGTCTACCAGCACATCAATACGAATGTCTATGCCAACCGTACGGATCAGCGCGGGGAGCATTTCCTCGCCCTGATAGGTAAGCGACTGGGAGCCCAGCGCGTCCGTCTCGTCATATATAACGCCGTATTCCGACACCGCCATGACCGGCGCACAGAGGGACAGCGCGAGCAGCAGGACAAGCGCGAGAGTCAAAATTTTCTTTTTCATATCCGAAGTCCCTCCTTATGCCAGCAGAAGCTTTACAAGCAGCGAGGTCAGCGCGGACAGCGGCACGCCGATGGCGGCAAACAGTCCCCAGAACTTTGCCTTGCTCACGGGCAGATCGCCCACGAGCTTGCCGGTCTGGCCGTTCATGGTAAAGAGAAAATCCTTACCCTGCCACTTTGTGCTCAGCATCCACACGGGCATGAGCGCGTAATGCACCTTGCCGCGATGCAGGCTGACGCTGCCGTCCTTCCGAAAAACGCCGTCATAGCCCTGCACGGAAGCGAAAAGCGCCGACTCAATGGTGCTCTCGCAGCGCTTATCCGCCCTCTCGACGCTGTCCTCGACCGACACATCGAAGCGGTCGGCGAGAAAGCCGGGAAGATAGGCCGTGGAGAAGGGCTTGAGCTCGGAATAATCGTAGGGCTCTATCGAATCCATATACTCGTCCGGCATTTTGCTCGAAGCGTCCACCGGAACCTTTTCAAAGGATACCGAGCCCGCTCTGTAAACGTCATAGTGCTCGGTCTCCGTGATCTCATAGTCACCGGAGGTGTAGAACCGCGAGCGCGTCGCCTCATAGCTGGCGCTGCCCTCGGCCTGACCGTCGAACATCCAGAACGGGACATACACGCCCTTGATCTCCTGAACGTGATTTTCGCTCGTAAAGCTTCTGGGCAGGAATACCTTGCCCTTATAATGCTCCTTGAGCTTTTTGACCGCGTCCTCCTTGGAGAGCTTGAAGGGCAGGACAAAGTCGGGCTTGAGTGTGCCGGAAAACTGTCCGGGCACGACCGTGGGGTTGCCGCAGTAGGGGCAGGAGGTCGCGGCGGTCGAGCTGTCGCAGATGAGCTCCGCGCCGCAGCTCGGGCAGCTGTAGGCCTTCATGCTCTCGCCCTCCGCGCCCCAGTCGGAGTTGAGCCCCGAGGTGTCCCACTCGCTGCCGCCGGACGCTTCCTTTTCCTCCGCAGCCTGCTGAGCGGCTGCGGCCTTTTCATCTTTTTCGGCGTACAGCGCCTCGATCTCACTCACCTCGAAGGTCGAGCCGCAGTAATCGCACTCCAGCTTGCCGGTCTGACCCACGAAGTGCAGCGGGCCGGTGCAGCTGGGGCACTGATAATTAGTTACCTGTGTCGGCATGGTTTGTCTCCTTTCCTCCCGACCGCCTTTTCCTATGTCGGGGGATATCTATATCATCTTCCATCTTGCGCTGCCGCCGCCATGACGGCTATCGCCGCTCCCACGCCCGCAGCAAGGGAGACCTCGGTGTCCGGAATGAGCCACAGGCAGAGGAACACGCAGAGAAACAGCGCCATTGACGCGGCAAGCAGCAGCAAAGTGCGCTTTGTCTGCTCTCCGACAGGCTCGTATATCTCGAAGGCCTCTGTCTGCCAGTCGTAGAAATCGCTTTGCAGTATCCCGCCGCAGTAGGGGCAGATGGCCTGCCGGGTTTTCAGCTCGACCTCCGCACCGCAGCTGGGGCAGGATACCGCTCCGCTGTCGGAGTAATAGCTTTTCTTTTTGTCTGCGCGGTCACTGGAGCGCACAAGCCTCGACTGGAGCAGCCGCGCACAGGCGTTTTTGCGGTACAGCTCATGCGCCGCGCCGCTGCTGTCAGCTCAGGCTCAGATTGGTGGCGCCAGCCGCCACGAGCTTTCCGCTGCTGTCTAAGAACAGGCTGAGGTAGGCGGTGTCCCGACCGTCGACCTTCCAGATGTACACGCCGCGGCTCATTGTATCATCATAGAGATACGCGGTGCAGTCCACGCCGATGTGTTCCTTCAGATCCGCATAGGTCAGCTTCTCCATGTCCGTACCGGCAAAATAGTTCAGGCCGCCCAGATAGGTGTTGAAGGTCTCGGAAAGCACATCCATGCTGGCGCGTTCGTCGCAGACATCCTGCTCCTCGGTGGAATTCATGTCGATATTTGCAAACACATCTGTCGAGGCGCTGCCGCCGCTGTTCTTGTCCTTGTCGCCGTCTCCGCCGCATGCAGTGAGGCTCAGCGCCATCATGAGTGCCAGAAGCAGAGCTATGATCCTTATGTTTTTCATGCTGTTTCTCCTTTCTGATTTCAAAATTTATTATGCTTATTCTTCGGGAAGCTCGAACTCATCGGGAGGCACGGTCACGCCGTCCTCGAGCAAAGGCAGATACCAGTTCTCGTAGTAGTAGGGCGCTTCATCAGCCGGAACGTCATCCCACTTCATGCCCCAGGGGCGAAGGAAGAAGACGTAGCCGAACGAGCCCTCCTCGGTCAGATAGTTGCCGATTATCTTTATCATGTGGTCGTATTCCGAGGAGATGACGAACTCCCATGTGCCGTCCTTCAGGTCGGTGCTCATGATCTCGCCGCCGGTCTGCTCGAGTATACTGCCGCCGGCGCCGTCGGAGGTCATTTTCACCTTGGCTATGGCAACGGGCGCGCTCTTCGGGAGAGCCTCGTCCCATATGATGAAGCTGCCCTCGCCGTTTTTGTCAAGCTCAACGCTTGCGCAGCAGTCGAAATATGCGTCCTGCATGTAGTCATACTCGCCGGTAGCGTCGCCGCCTATCCACCAGCCGTACCAGTAGCCGTTCCAGTATTTCAGCTGCTCCGCGTCCGCCGTTCCGGCCTCGTCCTTGCCCTTGTCCGTATCATCCCCGCCGCAGGCCGTGAGGCTAAAGACCATGAGCAGGGCAAGGACAAGGGTCAATATTCTTGTCTTTTTCATGTTTTTTCTCCTTTTTTTATTTTTGAATTTCCATGCGGCTGTTATGGTCTCGGTGTGCCGCAGTATTCACAGAATTTGCCGCTGTTTGCTCCGCCGCAGGCGGGGCATGTCCACGGGCCTGCCGCCGCGGCTGCGGGTGAGGCCGGCTCCACGGGAGCCTCCCGCGCTGCCTCGGGCTCGCCTGCGCCCGTCCGTATGCGCTCAAGCTCCGAGCAGAGCTCCTCGCCCATCCGGCGGTACTGGCTGTATTCCACGCTGCTGTCGGGCTCTACCCGAGCCGCGATCGTGGGAGTGTAGTGAACCGAGCTTGAGTTGAGGCGGAAGCGCATCTCGTCGAAATATGGGTTATCGACGCTGACGATGATGTTGAAATCGTAGGAATACTCGTAGCGCGGCGGATTATAGCTGAGCTCCTTGCCGTCGGGACCCTCGCGCATGAGCTCCGAGCGCCCCTCGTCGATATCCATCCGGCAGCCGGTGAGCGCGGAATAATCCAGAATATCCGGATTTGCCTCCTCAAGATCGCGGGCGCGGGTCACGGTGAACCAGCGGTGCGTCTCGTCCAGAAGCAGCTTCCTGTCCTCGCCGACCGAGCGGCTGATCTTGAACTGCGCCGCCCTGCCTCTGTTTTCCTCACGGTAGGCAAGCTGCTGCTTTATCTCATCCACCGTTGAGCTGCGGCGGTCGGAAAACCACGGCGACAGCTTCTTCGCGCAGTCCTTGCAGAGATTGCCGTCTGACAGCTTGCGGTTGCCCAGAAGGCCGATCTTCTCGCCGCAGACGGAGCAGTATTTTTTGTCAAACAAGCCCATAGTCTGTTACTCCTTTATTTTCTGTAATTTTATTGTTTCCTCTGTGCCGTCCGGCAGCTCAAGCCGCATGCAGAGCATGCCGTCGCCCTCGCCGGACTCGTGGCAGAGATATTCTATCCTGCCCAGTGCCGTTCCGTCCGCGCTGCGCAGCTCGCGTCCGGCGGGGTAAAGCTCTGTCTGCTCGCTCCGGTCGGGCTGAAGGTATGTAAAGCTCAGCCCACCGCTCAGTACGGTCTCGCCGCCGAGCCTGAGCCCGAGGCCGCTGCCCTCGTCAATGAGCGCAAGCCAGCGGCCGTCGGCGCTTTCCCACGCGCCTTCGAGTATCTGCCACAGCGCGGGATTGTCTATGTATGTGCGGTCACCGTCCAGAAGCTCCAAATACTCCGGATCTTCCATTCCGCCGCCTCCGTCCATGATGCTGTCGGTCACAAAGTGCCTGTACGCGGCGGAGACGGCAATGCCGAGCATCATCCCGACCAGAAAAATCCAAAGCATACGGTGCTTCATCCCGTTATGTCCCCGTCGTCAAAGGGGTCTCCGCACTCGGGGCAGAACTTGGGCGGGTGCTTGGGATCCTCGGGCTCCCAGCCGCACTTGTCGCACCTGTACTGCGGTACGCCCGCGGGCTTCTTCGCGCCGCACTCGGAGCAGAATTTGCCCTTGTTCACCGCGCCGCAGCTGCACGTCCAGCCGTCCGGCTGCGCCTCCGGCTTCTTTGCGCCGCATTCGGGGCAGAACTTGCCGGTGATGCCGCTCTGGCCGCAGGAGCATGTCCAGCTGTCCGCAGGGGGCTTGGGCTCGGGCTTCTTCGCGCCGCAGTTGGGGCAGAAGTTGCCGGTGATGCCGCCCTGACCGCAGGAGCAGGTCCAGCTGTCCGCAGGGGGCTTGGGCTCGGGCTTCTTTCCGCCGCAGTTGGGGCAGAAGTTGCCGGTGATGCCGCTCTGACCGCAGGAGCATGTCCAGCCCTGCGGAGCGGGCGCTGCTGCGGGCTGCGCCGCCGCCTGCTGCTGCATCTGCATTTGCTGCTGCTGCATTTGCTGCTGCTGACCCATCTGGAAGAGGCTCTGGGGATTCATGCCGCCGGCCTGACCTGCCATGCCCATGCCCATGAAGGCCATCGCGGGGCCTGCGCCCTGATTGGAGGCCGCCATCTTCATCGCCTCGCTCTGGCTGCCCACGAGCTGCGCCGCAGCGCGGGTCGGATCCATGAAGGCCGCGTTGCGCTGCAGATCCTTTATCATCTTCTCGTCTTCCTCGTCGGCCTTGACGCTGGACACACCGAAGGAGACTATTTCCATGCCGCGCAGGTCGCGCCACTTGGAGGAAAGCTGCTCGTTGAGAGCGTCCGACAGCTCCGCAGTGTGGCCGGGGAGCGCAGAGTAGCGGATGCCCATCTCGGATATCTTGGAAAACGCCGGCTGGAGCGCCGTCAGCAGCTCCGTCCTCATCTGTCCGGCGAGATTTTCCACCTTGTAGTCCTCACTGACGTTGCCGCAGACATTGGTGTAGAACAGCAGCGGGTTGCTCAGCCGGATGCTGTACTCACCGAAGCACTTGATGCCGATATCAATGTCGATCCCGGCGCGCTGATCGACCACCCTGAAGGGAACGGGCGATGCCGTGCCGTACTTGTTTCCGATGAGCTCCTTTGTGTTGAAGTAATAGACTCTCTGATCCTTTGGAGCCTCGCCGCCGAAGGTGAAGCGCTTGCCGACGTTGGCAAAGACCTTCTTCACGTTTTCGCCCAAGTTTCCGTAAAAGATGCTGGGCTCGGTTGACATGTCGTAGGTGTACTCGCCGGGCTCGGCGCAGACGTCCACGACCTTGCCCTGCTCGACGATGAGCATGCACTGCCCGTCCGCAATGGCGACGAGCGAGCCGTTTGATATGATGTTGTCGTCACCCTTCGTGTTGCTTGAGCGGCCTGTGGTCTTCTTCCGACCCTTTACCGCCAGCACGTCTGCGGGGATAGCCTCGCAATAAAAATACTCTTTCCACTGGTCTGCCAGCACGCCGCCGGCTGCACCGATCGCTGCCTTAATAAGTCCCATTGATATGTACTTCCTTTCTTTATGTTTGTTATGCCCACGGCTCCTCCGCTGTCGGGGTGCGGATGCCGCTTAAAATACCTGAATATTTTCCTCTAAAGCGTGTCGATCACGCCTGCAAGATATGTCGGCGATACGGACGCATAGATGAAATTATCGGCCAGATGATCCTTCACCGCCTGCCGCACGTCGGCAGCCAGCAGCTCATCAGCCTTCTCGTCCACCAGCAGAAGTGTTTTGCAGCTCAGTCCGTCCTCGCTGCCTCGCATTTTGTCAAGAAGCTTTATCCTTTCGCCTAATTGCCAGACTCCCTGCCGGCTGACCTCCATCACCAGCACGTTGGCATGGCAGGTGCGGCACAGGGATGCCGTTTCTTCGGGTCTCGCGGAACGGTACACCAAAAAAGCGAGATGGCTGTCTGTAAGCACCTTTGTGATCGCTTCCGCAAACAGTTCGCTTTGCATATCCAATACAATTCTTCGCATGCTTTCTCACCACCACCTTTCCCTGTTTGTGTTTATCATAACAAAACGCCGTCCGAAATGCCCCCGCCGATAGTATAGGTTTTTCAATTATTTTTTTGCCCAAGCTCTTTGCAGTGCGGGAGGCGTAAGCGGCATTGCCTTTTTTACACCCGCATGGTATCATAATGGAAAATGCGCTTGCGGAACGGAGGGAACGATATGAGCCGGGCGACACAAAAGAGCATACTCGCGGCGCTGACGGTGCTGCCGCTTATTGCCTTTGCCGCAAGCCTGCAATATCTCACGCAAAGCGGTGCGCTCCCCCAGAACGCTTTGCTGCTCCGCGGCGCGATCCATATCTGCCTGCTGACGGCATGGGGCGTTTCGATCCGCACCCGCATCATTCAGACGCAGGTGCGGCGGTATCTGCTGGCTATCATAGCGATGATGGCATTGTGGATGCTGCTTAAGATCATCAAGCATTCCATCGACAGCATGGATATCAAGCGCTGGCTCTGGTACTGGTACTATTTTCCCATGCTGTTCATCCCTGTTGTGGCTCTGTTTGTAAGTATGTCGCTGGGCAAGGCGGAAAATTACCGACTGCCGCTCTGGACGAAGCTGCTTTATGCACCGTCGGCGCTCCTGTTCCTCCTTGTTCTGACAAACGACCTGCATCAGGGCGTATTTTCTTTCCCTTCCGGCATTATGACGGATATTGACTATCGCTATGAGGCAGGCTATTACATCGTTCTGCTGGGAGTAATGCTGTGCGCGTTTGTTTCCTTCGCCATAATGCTGAAGAACTGCCGCATCCCGCAGAGCAGGACCATTCTCCTGCTGCCGCTGATCCCGCTTGGTCTGTCTCTGATATACGGCATTGCATACATACGCGGCGTCCGGTTCGTCCTGCTGCTGGCGGGCGACATGACCGTCACTCATTGCCTGCTGATTTTTGCCGCTTTTGAGGGCTGCATCCAGTGCGGACTGATCCAGTCCAACATGGGCTACGATGAACTGTTTGAGGCGACCATGCTGCCTGTTCAGATAACAAATGAGGACTTTTCTCTGCGTAATATCTCCGCCGCAATGAGTGAGCCGATCCCGCAGGATGCGCTGCGGCAGATGGGTGCGGATACCGTTGAGCTGGATGCCGGTACGCTTTTGAAGCGGCATCCGCTGCGCGGCGGCTGGGTGTTCTGGGAGGAGGATATTTCCGAGCTGAACCGGCTCCGCGAGGCGCTTGAGCTGACGCATGACGAGCTGCGTGACATGGGCAGCGTTCTGACGGCGGAAAATGCTCAGCGCGAAAAGCATCTGCGGCTGTCGGAGGAAAACCGCCTGTATGACATGATGGATGTGCAGACCTCCCGACAGATCGCAATGCTGCGGGATCGCCTGACTGCGATACAGAGGTCAGCAGACGAGAACGAAGCCGGAAAGCTTCTCGGGCAGACTATCGTGATCGGAACCTATATCAAGCGGAGGAATAACCTGATTTTTGTCGGCGCACAGCGCGGAGTGATTTCCATGCAGGAGCTGCGGCTGTGCTTTAACGAGTCCATAGAGAGCCTGACCCTGTACGGCGTGGAATGCAGAGCGCTCATAGACGGGGAAAGCCTGCTCGCCATGGAGCAGGCTACGCAGATCTATGACCTTTTTGAAGCAGTTGTGGAGGCAGGGCTGGAGTCCTTGGAATCACTGCTGATCTCCGTTGAGATCAGGGATCGGATCGAGGTTAATATCTGCGTATCCTGCAAGGAGACCCTCTGCGGCTTGACGGAGCGCTCTCCTGCGCCGGAATGGATGCAGGATGAGGACGGCTTACAATATATCATCTGCAAGCTGGAAAAATCGGAGAGGGAGGCGGACGCATATGGACAAAATCAAGGAGAGCTTTGACCACCTTCCCATTGCAGTCTGCTTTTTTGATACAAACGGTATCGTGCGGCTCATCAACCACCGGATGCTTGCCATAGCAGGCCTTTTGCAAAGCAGCGGCGTGCAGACGCTTACGGAGCTGGAAGCCGCCCTGAAAGCGCCGCCCGAGTGGATTTGCTGTCTGGAACCGCAGCTCCGGATCTTTCGTTTTCCTGACGGCAGTGCTCTGCGCTTTGCGCAGGAGCAGGTCACGACAAAAGCGGGTGTTCGGTATACTCAGGTCACCGCTGCCGATGTGACGGAGCTGATGCGGCGGCAGACCGAGCTGAACGCGGAAAACATAAAGCTTGCAGAGGTCAATGACCGGCTGCGGAGGCTTTTTGAGCAGATGCCGGAGATCATACGCGAAGAAGAGACGCTTGAAATGAAGCAGCGCGTCCATGACGATATCGGTCACAGCATCCTCGCCGCGCGGCGGGCGCTGTACCGGCGAAGCGGGCTTGCGTCACTCAAAGAAAGCGCGGTGCTTTTTGAACAGGCCATTTCGGTGCTTTACCGCTCAAATCAGATGCGTATTGAGTCTGACTCATTGGAAACGGTGATCGGCAAAGTCAGTGAAATGGGCGTTCGTGTGCTGACAGAAGGGGAAGCTTCCGACAGGTCGGGTATGCGCTCCCTCGCGGCATTGGCGATCACCGAATGTGCGGCAAACTGTGTCCGCCATGCCGACGGCACGGAGCTGTATGCGCACTTTGGGCAGAGCCTTGGACACGCAGAACTTATTCTGACCAACAACGGCGTTCCGCCGAAGGAAGAAATTCGGGAGGGCGGCGGCCTTTCCATGCTGCGCCGCCGCGTGACAGAAGCGGGCGGCACGATGGATATCCAAAGCATCCCCCGCTTCAGGCTTCTTATTACACTGCCGGAAAAGGAGGCAACTGAGCATGAAAGTCATGATCGTTGAGGATCAGCCCATGATCCGCAGCCTGCTGGAAAGCTACTTTCCGGTCGAGGGCGGGCATCAGCTCGTCGCGTCCGTTCCGGGCGCAAAGCAGGCCGTCGAGATATGCAGGGTCACCCCTGTCGATCTTGTCCTGATGGATGTGCAGACGCAGAACCGCGAAAACGGCCTGACTGCCGTTCAGGAGATCAAGGCCGCACATCCGAAAATAAAAATCATCGTTGTGACCTCGCTGATCGACGGCGCAGTTCTGGAGAGGGCCAAATCATCCGGAGCAGACAGTCTGTGGTACAAGGATTCTGCGGAAAACCGCCTGATGGAGATCGTGCGGCAGACAATGGCCGGCGGGCACATCTTTCCCGATGCACCGCCGCCGGTTCAGATCGGCATGGCGAAAAGTACGGAATTTACAAAAACGGAGCTGAAAGTGCTGCGTTATCTGCTTCGTGGTCTGTCCTACCCGCGCATTGCATCGGAGATGGGCATTGAAATGTCAACCGTCAAGTTTCATGTGACCAACATGCTGCAAAAAACCGGCCTTGAAAACAAGCTTCAGCTTGCCTTGGCAGTCAGTGAGGTAAAAATGATCGCCGATTTAGACGAGAAGTAGGTGCACGCAGTGCATGGAGCATCCCTCAGTGCCGAGCCCTCTCTTTGCTGTGTTTCGAGCTGCTTTGACAATCCGCGCAGCTCTTTTGCCGGTACAGTGCCTCCCAAAACGACATTCTAAATTGCACTTATGTCAAAGACCTCCGTGACGGCGCTTGTGTTTTGCGCCGTCACGGAGGTCTTTTATTGTCCCCAAGAAAATCACGGGGAGCCGCACCTGAATGGCTCCCCGCGCTCCTCAGTTTTTGCCCGTCCGCGCAGACGGACAGTTATTTTTATCTGCATTATGGGGGGTCGTCCATTTTGCAGTTGAGGATAAATCAAGCGTCGTAATCGTATTTGGGATACTTTCCGACATCATACGCCACGCTCATGGGATCGCGGCGCTCCATATTATCATAGTGGTTTTTCAAAAACGGCTCTACGACGTTGAACAGCAGCTTGCCGTCAAGGTCGAAGTAAAACACGCAAAAAAGCGCGATGTTAGCAAATGCGGTCGCTCCGAGGAGCTTATACATAAACTTTTTCATTTATATCTCCTCCTTACCATGTCATAGTGTCATCGAACTCGAGCAGCGACGGGTCGAGCGGCTCTTCGTGCATAACGGTACTCATGTAATCGTTTATCAGGCGGCGGATCTCCATCCTGTCAACGGTGCGGCTGTCGGCAAGGTTGTGCGGGATCCAGAAGGCGTTTATGTTCCTGCTGCGGAACTCATCCTCGAACAGGCCGTGTACACCCTGCATACCGCAGCATTGAAGCTGATCGTACATTGCGACCATGTCGCAGTTGAAGCGCTCCATGTAATCCCACAGCTCGAAGATGTGATTTATTCCGCCGACCGCCATGCGGCGCATCGGAGCCCACATATGGTATCTTGCCATATCGTCGAGGCAGTTGTCGTAGTTATCCGTGCGGATGGTCATGTCGAACATGAGCGAGTCCATGTTTATAACGCAGTTAAGACCCCAGCAGTTATATGCCCATGTGCACCAGTTGGAGAAATACAGGGGAGCACATGACCATGCGATGACTCTGTGGCGGGTGTTGGGGAAGGTGTTGATCTTCTCGCGCACGCACTTTTCGAGAATTTTACGCACACGCTTATCGGTAAGATGCCACATGTAATTGTCACCGTACTGGGACTGATAGATGCGGTACAGAGCCTGCGCGACACCGTTGATGGGATAATGACTGGTCTTTGCCGCGACCTCCCACTTTTCCCACTCGAATTTCGTCAGCTCGTTCTGGCGCTCAAGGCACTCGACAAGGACATCCCAGTTTGCCTTTACGCCGGTCTGCTCCTCGATGAATTTCCAGCACTCCTCGATCTCGCGGCGGCAGTTCTTTTCGACCAGAGGATCGTCAAACTGCATGGGCATGGGCAGCGCGAACAGGGGCTTGTCGTAAAACCAGTCCTGAAGGATGCTTGTCGCCACCGATGCGTCACAGGCCTCGTTGGTGGTCACCATAAGGGGCGCATAATCGGGCATATCGTCAAGCACAAACAGGCCGGCCTCCGCCTTGCACATCGGGCAGGGATCGCCCGGCAGGCCGATGGATTCGACCGCGTCAATGTAATTGAGCACGGTGTGGCTGTTGACATGGCAGGTGACGAAGTAGGGGATCATCTCCATGGCGACATTTTTAAATTTATCCGCCCAAGGGTAGAATACGCCGCCCCAAACGGTCTCGTTGTGGGCAAAGCTGTGATAGTAAGCGTCGTTTTTATTGCCTCCGTGCAGTCTGGTGTCGGCAACGAACATGCGCATGAACTGCTGAATGGTGACATTGACCATCGCACGATAGTGCCATGCCGAAGCCTTCAGCGCCTCGCCGCGCAGCCCCTGAAGTCCGCGGTCGAACCAGTGCAGGACAGGCAGATAGGTCTGGCCTACCCAGCGGTAGCGCCATACGCCCTTTGCAAAGGTACCGATGCCGCCGAAGCGGATCAGGTCGGAGACCATCGCAATGTAGTTATACAGCCAAATATTGTAGAAGTAGTACAGTGTGTCCTTGACTCCGCGCCACTCGCGGTGCTTGTAAAGGCCGGTTTTGGGCAGGTATATATCGCCGAGCCTGCGTCCGCCCTCCTCGGCGCTGTGGGGCTTACCGTACCAGAAATCTTTTACTGCTTGCTTAAAGCTCATCTTTCTTGCCCTCCTGAATGTGCTTTATCTCGACCGATTCGACAAACGCCTGAAAGCGGGTGCGGAGCTGGCCGGAGGCGGAGTTGATGTATTCCTTTTCAATTGAGCAGACGGGAATGCCGAAATCGCGTCTCATAATGACGCTGTCAATGACGCGCTCATAGCTCCAGTACTCGCAGAACTTGTTGGACACGATGATGAGGCCGTCTGCATTGTATTCCTCGGCGAGGTCCGCAAGGCGCTGCTTTCTCACGCGCATTTCATCCTGCGGCATAAAGCGCGGGCAGTTGGAGGTCTCAAGATAGTGGCGGGCAATAGCGTCGAGCGGAGCCTGACCCGCGCTGACCGTTATGGGCTGGCGCGACTCGACAGCGCCATAGCAGTAGCGGTCGCAGACGACCTCCGCGCCGCAGCTTTCAATGAGCTTGGTGAAATCCGGATCGTCATTCTCCGAGCCCACGAGCACGACCTTGCAGCGGAACGGCCACTTTTTATCGGGCTTACGGGTCTTCATTTCCTTCGCGGTCTCGCGCAGATACGGGAGAATGAGATACTTCGGGCATACCAGCGATACGAGCTGTATAACATGGAACTCATAGCCTGTGATGGTCGGATTTTCGAGCTTGCGGTAGTCGCCGATCTCGTTTATGAGCTTGCAGACCTCGTTGTGCTGCTCAACAGCCTTCATTATCGCAGCATCGGAGGTGTCGATCCCGAAATGCTCGCTGAGCCTGTCAAGAACATGGGCACGCAGCTGCTCGCGGAAATGGTCATAGCTGTTTTCCGTGTTTTTGAAGGGAACATCGGAAAATTCGCAGAAAAAGTTATCGTTTTTGATGATATCCATGACCTGCAGATGCTCCTGAAAACGGCAGGTGCCGGTGCAGGTCTCGGTAGCAAACTGCGCATCAAGGAAATTGTATCCGCCCTCGAGAGCACGCTCAAGAAGGCTGCGCGCATAGTGACATACGCGGGCGGACATATAATAGGTCGCTATGTCCGGCGAGGTGCAGCGCGGTGCTCTAAGGCGCACCGAGAAGCAGCCGGGCAGGTCGAGAAGCACCTCAGGCATGAAGTAGCAGGTGTAGCCGAGCGCGTATTTCCCCTCAGCCTTTGCCTGCTGCACAAGCTCGTTGTTTGCTTCCTGAAGCAGATTCTCAAAGTAGATAAGATGCTTTAGGTCTTTCAAGTTTTTCCCCTTCCTTTACTCTGTGTTTAATATGCTTTCGGCAAATTACGCTTGCCGGTTTAGCTAAGAACATTTCATTCAGTCAGTTCAATACAGTATCTGCTTTACGATGATATCGGTGCCGCTGAGGACGGTCTTTGCTCTCTCGCCGCAGCGCGGGCACCTGCCCTCGTTTTTCACAAGGTCGTACACGGCGCTGCACCCTGCACACAGGGCGCGGCTCTTGACGCTCAGAAGCTCAAGCGAGGCATCGGCGAGCACAGGATAGCTCTCCTGCACCATCGGGAAATATTCCTCGAAAATATACGGCAGTGCGCCCGACGCCTCGCCCACCTCGAGGACGATGCCGCAGACCCTT
Organism: Hallerella sp.; assembly: GCA_963620985.1. GTDB lineage: Bacteria > Bacillota > Clostridia > Oscillospirales > Oscillospiraceae > F23-B02. The sequence continues at coordinate 24,957 of CAVFCI010000005.1, forward strand.
TCTATACCGTTTTCCTCTGCGGCGGCGGTCACCGTTTCCGCCATCTGCGTTAGCAGACCCAGCTCGTGCATATCACCACTTCCTCGGCTCGGCGGCGCGGAGCTTTTTGGGCTTTGCCTTCTGCTTGACGGCAAGCTTCATAAGCTTTTTCGTGACAGGCTTTCCTGCATAGGCCGCGTCGATGCGGCGCACGACCTCGCGGCCAACATCTCTCCTGAGCTCCTCGTTCGGCACGGGAAGCTCGTTATATTTCTTGTGCAGGGTTATGGCATCGAATTTGCAGCGGGTGGTGCACACGCCGCAGCCGATGCAGCGGTTCTCGTCAACGTGAGCCGCGCCGCATTTCAGGCAGCGTGCAGTCTCAGTCTTGACCTGCTCCTCGGTGAACACTCCGCGCTCGTCGCGCATGGTGAGCTTCTTCGAGACATCAACGGGCGGGAGCTGACGGCTTGCGTTATCATAGCTCAGAGCGCCGACATTGTCCTTGTCGATAAATTTATACTCGCGCCTGTCGCGCCCGACGACGAGGTTATTGTCCCATGCGTAGCGGTGCAGGGATATGGCCGCCTGCTTGCCGCCGGCGATAGCGTCGATGGCGAACTTGGGTCCCGTGAGCACATCGCCTGCAACGAAGATATCCGGCTGTGCGCTCTGATAGGTGAAGCTGTCGGCTCTGGCGAGGTTTTTGCTATCCTTCTGGAGCATGCCGGTGTCGAGGCCTCCCCAATCCACGGTCTGACCGACGGCGGCGATAACGCTGTCGGCTGCAAGCTCGTCGAATACGCCCGTGCCTACAGGCTTTCTTCTGCCCTTTTCGTCGGGCTCGCCGAGCTGCATCCGCTCGACCCTGAGAGCGCTTACCCTGCCCTCGCCGAGTGCCTGCACGGGTGCGCACAGGAATTTAAACTCCACACCCTCGGCGCGGGCTTCTTCGACCTCGGCCTTATCGGCGGGCATCTCGCTTTCGCTGCGGCGGTACACGACCGTAACGCTCTCCGCTCCGCAGCGGCGCGCCGTGCGCGCAACGTCAAGTGCGACATTGCCGCCGCCTACGACGATGACATTTTTGCCTATATCCGGTGTCTCGCCGCTGTTTACCCCGCGCAGGAAGTCAACGCCGCCGTAAACGCCGCCGAGCTCCTCGCCGGATATGCGCAGCTTTGCAGACTTCTGTGCGCCGATGGCGAGGAAGAAGCCCTTATAGCCCTCCTTGCGCAGAGCGTCGATGCTTATATCCCTGCCGACCTCGACGCCGCATTTGAATTCAACGCCGAGAGCTCTCAGCACCTCGATCTCAGCGTCAACAATGTCCTTTTCAAGCCGGAAGGAAGGAATTCCGTACCTGAGCATACCGCCCGGGGCGGCATTTTTGTCGAACACCGTGACGCTGTGACCTTCTACGGCAAGATAGTACGCGCAGCTCAGTCCCGCGGGACCTGCGCCGATAACGGCGAGCCTTTTGCCCTCCGTGCGTACCTTTTTGGGGATATAGCGCTCCTTTTCGTTCAGTTCGCGGTAAGCGATGAACTTTTTCACCTCGTCGATGGAGACAGGAGCATCGACATCGCCGCGGGTGCATACCTTTTCGCAGCGGCGGTTGCAGATGGTTCCGCAGACTGCCGGAAGCGGGTTTTCCTTTTTGATGAGCTCAAGGGCTTCACGGTAGCGTCCCTGAGCAGCCATGCGCAGGTAGCCCTGAACGGCGATATGCGCGGGGCATTCGGTCTTGCAGGGAGCCGTGCCGGTCTCCGGCTGGACATTCTTGCGCGTGGTAAGATAATCGACATTGTATCTCGACTTATCCCACTTGAGCACATTCAGCGTCGTGGGAAGCTCGACGCTCGCGTATTCCGTCTTATGCTTCTGCGGCAGCTTCTGACCGAGCTTCACGGCATTTGCCGGACACTTTTCGACGCAGCTTCCGCAGGCGACGCATTTGTCCGTATCGACACCGGCAACGAAGTTTGATTTCTGCATATTGTACGCGCAGGTGTACATGGAAACACGCAGCGACATGCAGCTTTCATAGTCGCAGTTGCAGATATACTCGATGTTCTCCGCGCCCTCGTGGTTGCACACATTGTGGACATAGCCGCGCTCGTCGGCAAGCTTTAAGCGCTCTATGTATTCCTCGCGTGTGACTCGCTTTGCCTTACCTGTGCGCACGAGATAATCGGCGTAATAGCCCAGCGGCATGCACCAGCATATATCGGGGTCGTTGCCCAGCTCGCCGTACTGCTTTCTTATCTTGCGGCAGATGCACTCCATTATCGCATAGCTGCCGTTGGCATTATTGTCGATAAGGTGCCGGAGATTTTCCCACGACTCGACATGCGTCTCGTTTTTCAGGGCGCTTTCTATCGGCACGGGACGGTGAACGCCGTGGTTTGCCATCGGCAGCAGTATTCCGTTTCCTGTCGCCATGACCTCGGTCTGCTTTACAAAGCCCACCGCGAGCTCGGGATAGTTTTTGTACTGGTCGCAGTCAAGCCCGCCGAGCATAAGCTGCTCCAGCATGCCGACAACAAAGATCGGAAGCTCCACGCGGTCTACACCCTTTTCGTCGGGTCTGTAGATAAGCACGCCTATCCTGCACAGCTCGTCGGCGATTTTAGCGGTGTACTCAACACTTTTTCCTGCCATTTCTGCAAGCTCGTCGATGTATGTCGCCTTGCGGAGCGTAAGACAGCTGGCTATCTCTATCTGCTCGTCGCTCAGCAGTCTGTCGAGCATGAAATAAGCTCCCGAATTCATTCCCATCTGCGCAAAGGCCGGATCGACATGGCTTATAAACTCGATAAGATTCTGCCTCGGCTCCTTTGACGAATTTTCCATGTAATCCTTCATCATTTCCCACTCCTTAGGAGTGAAATCAGGCACCTTGTTATTCATAACGTAATCCCCCAATTCGTTATTTTTGTATCTAAGCCGTATTATAAGGCTTGGAGCCGCGCCTATGCCTTCACAGAATGCGCAAAGTGTGAAGCTTTTTCACAGGTGTCCTAAAATGAGAAAAAACCGCCTTAAAAAAGCGGTTTTTTCATTTTTCGATTTTCATTTTGCATTTTCAAGCTTGAGAAGGAATATTTTTTTGTCCACTCCCGCGGCGTAGCCGGTGAGGCTGCCGTCTGCGCCGAGAACGCGATGGCAGGGCACGATGATGCCTATCGGGTTATGCCCCACCGCTCCGCCGACGGCCTGTGCGCTGTTTACGCCGAGTGCCGCCGCTATCTCGCCGTAGCTGACGGTCTTGCCGTAGGGTATCTTCATGAGCTCCGCCCACACGCGGCAGCGAAAGGGAGAGCCGTGCAGCTCCAAAGGCGGCATGAAGTCGGGCTCGGAGCCGGAAAAGTATATATCGAGCCAGCGCAGCGTCTGCGCGAGCACGGGCGTGAGCTCGTCGCGGCGTTCATCCTCCAGCCCCTCGGCAAAATACCTCGCGCCGCAGAACCACAGTCCCGTGAGTCCCTTGTCGTTTGCCGCAAGCAGGATATCGCCCAGCGGGGAGGCATATTTATATGTATACGTCATTTTCACTCGCCCTCCCAGCCTACAATGCATCTTTGCATGACACACACATTGTCCTCGCGGCAATAAAGCGCCGATATGCTCCCGTCATCTGGCTGGAACACCTCGTACTGCGTTCCTATCTGCGAGACCGTGCCCACGACGATATATGCAGCCGTGCTTTCCATGCTGTCCGGCAGCGCACCGGGCGTGAAGCTCTCGCTTGACAGGAGCTTGCCCGCGGCATCAAACTGCGAAACGATTATCTTCTCCGGCTCGGATATGACCTCGGCCTCGATATTTACGCTCGTACCGTATGTAAGCATTTTGCCGTTTTCATAGCGCTTTACGCTTTCGCTGAGCGGAAGGCTGCTGCTCATGCCGGGCTCACCCTCGAACTGATTTCCCTGTCCGCCGACGGCATAGAGCTCGCCGGACGCGGTCTGATAAACGGGGTTATAGAAAAGCATGTCCTTAAAGCTCGTGCCGAGGTAAAGCTTTGCTTTCATAGCCACGCTCTGCCCGTCATCGTTTATAGCATGCACATCGCAGTATTTATCCGTGAACGCCGCGTCAATATGCGTCACTACAGCATTGTCCGTATCGTCCCCGACCGTAAAGAAGCACTGCATCCCCTCAACGCCGTTGAACACATACTCTCCGTCAACACGCTCGGCATATACCTTGCCGTCGCCTCCTTCCGTCAGCGGCTGCGCGGTGATAAGCATGCCCATGAGCCTGTCGGCCTGCTCTACCATCGTAAGCCTTCCCGAAGAGCCGAGAGCGTAGGCTGCCGCCATCGCGCCGAGTATCAGGGCGGCAATTATGATAGTTTTCAGCGTCTTATTCATCTTCGTCCTCCAATATGCCGTCAAATTTCAAAATATCGCCCACGTCGCAGCCAAGGTAGTAGCATATCTTATTTATCGTGCCGAATCTTATGCCCTTTGCCCTGCCGCTGCGCAGTATCGAGAGGTTTGCCTCCGTTATCCCTATGAGCGAGCACAGCTCCTTCGAGGTCATGCCGCGCTGCTTCAAAACATCCTCAAGATGCACCCGTATCGCCATTTTTGCACCTCAGATGAAAAGCTCGTTATCATCGCGCAGCTTGCGGTTTTCAACCATGATGCGCGTGAGCAGCAGGGCAAACAGCGTAAATGCGATGCTGAAAACGGGTATTTGCAGGCTCGTTCTGATGTTTGAAAGGGAGTCCAGAAGCAGCACCTGCATGACGTTGAAGCCCGCAGTCAGCGCCGCGGTTGCAACGAGCGTCGAGCAGCACAGCTTGGTCAGGCGCTCTGACTTCTGCGGAAGAGCTGCCGCGTCGCCGCTCCAGGCCGCGTCCATGAACTCGCCGATGTGGATTATTATCACGATATTCAAAGCATACGGCAGCTTGAACACCGCGAAAAACAGCAGCGAAAACAGCGCGTCAAGGCCGCCGAAGCCCGCGGCTGAAATAAGCTGAACCGTGCCCGCGCCGTAGGCCACGATATTGGCGGCGCACAGCATCGCAAGCGCGTACAGCGCCGTATTGAAATAGCCCATGAGCCTATCCCTGTCGCCCTCGCGCAGCAGACGGACAACGTGCACGACAAAATACAGTATCAGCACCGACCACGCTGTTATGCTGAACATGAGCTTTGCATAGCTTCCTGTGTCGTCATACGGCGTCATCAGCTTTATCGGGTTTGTCATAACGTAAAGCGTCGCGCAGACGGAGACTGCAAACAGCACAAGCAGCGCCCGCTCGACCGGCGTTTTGCCGCTGCCGCGCACGGCAGGGATCACAGGCAGCAGCGACAGCCCCACCCACAGCGCACAGGCTGCGCCCGCGCCCACGCTGCCCGTCTCGTGAAGCGCAAGCAGTCCCGCACCTATCTGCTCAAAGGGAAAATTGAAAACCGACGTAAACGAATCCGGCAGCTTTTGCGTCAGCACATTGAGAATGATGATAAACGCGCTTTCCGCAGAAAGAACAGCAAACAGCTTCTTTCTGTTCATGGTTCAGCCCTCCTCAAATTATTGTTTTTCGATAATTTAACTATAGCTTACAAATTATCGTTTGTCAATAATTTTTTGTGATATTAGCAAAATTCATACCCATGTGCTTTTTCGTCATTTGCCTTTTTCGCTTTGCTGCGTTAAAATGAAAAAGTCTTTGGAAAAGAGGACTTTTTGTCAGGAGAGAGCATATGAAAAAAACAAAGAATTTTGCGAGCCGCTGGGGCTTTATCCTCGCTTCGGTCGGCTCTGCCGTCGGCATGGCCAATGTCTGGGGCTTTCCGAACAAGCTCGGCGCGAACGGAGGCGGCGCGTTCCTGCTGATCTATCTGCTGTTCGTGTTCATTTTCAGCTATGTCGGGCTGCCCGCCGAGTTTGCCATGGGCAGACGTGCGCGCACCGGAACGCTGGGCGCATACGAAAGCGCATGGGCGACACGCGGCAGAGCTGCCGGAAAGGCCGGCGGTATACTCGGCTGGCTCCCTCTGGCCGGTTCGCTGTGCATTGCCATCGGCTATGCCGTCATAGTGACGTACATACTCAAGGCGCTGTTTGACTCACTTGCCGGAACGCTCATGACAGCCGATGCCGCGGCATGGTTCGGCGAGTTTTCCTCAACGCCGTACTCGGTCGTACCGTTTCACGTTATCGTCGTGGCCGGTACGCTTCTGACGCTCTATTTCGGCGCTCACAGCATCGAAAAGACAAACAAGGTCATGATGCCGCTGTTTTTCCTCATTTTCATCGTGCTGGCGGTTCGCGTCGCGTTTCTTCCTGGCGCTGCGGAGGGCTATAGATTCATGTTCACACCGCGCTGGGAGGCGCTGTGCGACCCGATGATCTGGATCTGGGCGATGGGACAGGCCTTTTTCTCGCTGTCTGTCACGGGCAGCGGTATGATAGTTTACGGCGCGTATCTTTCCGACGGCGAGGATGTCGTGGACGCTGCACAGCACACCGCGCTGTTTGACACGATAGCTGCCGTCGTGGCCGCGCTCGTCATTATCCCCGCCTGCTTTGCCTACGGTCAGGACGTTGGCGCAGGGCCGAGCCTGTTGTTCGTCACGCTGCCTACGATTTTGCAGGATCTTCCGCTCGGCAGACTCTTTGCCGTTATCCTCTACATTGCGATGATCTTCGCTGGAGTCAGCTCCCTGCAAAATATGTTCGAGGCCGTTGCGGAGTCGCTGATGCACAAATTCCCCAAGCTCAGCCGCACGGCGGTGCTCGCGCTCCTGTGCGTTTTATGTCTGGGCTTCGGCATCGGCATGGAGCCTATATCCAAGTGGGGGCCGTGGATGGATCTCGTATCGATCTACATCATCCCCATCGGTGCGACGCTCGGCGCAGCGTCATGGTTCTATGTGATGAAAAAAAGCGAGCTCATGAACGCCGTGAACACGGGTGCCGTCAGACACCGCGGCGAGCTCTGGTACTGCATGGGACGCTATGTCTATGTTCCGCTCGCGCTCATCCTCTGCTGCGTTGCACTGTTCAAGCACGTCGCCTTTTGAATGTATATATGAAAAAGGGCTCCCCGTCGGGAGCTCTTTTTTCAGCCTTTGACTGCAATTATTGTCAGCACGAGCATCACTGCAAATATCACGCCGCCGATGACGCTTACGACGGTGTATATCTTCCTTGACTCCGCGTCGTCTTTCTCGGTTTTCAGATAGTACAGACCCGCGATGAGAATAAGTGCTCCGATCACTGTTCCTATAATTTTGACTGCCATTATTTTTTCCTCCAGCTTAATAAAAATGCAGAATTTGTTATAACGAGCACCGAGCCCGCATTGTGTATCAGTGCGCCGACGACGGGGTCGATGCTGCCGATGATGGCCAGCGTTATCGCCAGAAAGTTAAGACCCATGGAAAAGCTCATGTTCAGCTTTATGGTCGTCATCATGTGCTTTGAAAGCGCGATAAGATGCGGCAGCTCCTTTACCTCGTCGTCAACGAGCGCGATATCCGCCGCGTCCACCGCGATATCGCTGCCCACGCCGCCCATGGCTATGCCGATATCGGCGGCCTTGAGCGCGGGCGCGTCGTTCACGCCGTCGCCTATCATGCATACGGGCTCTCCGTTCTGCCGGAAGCTGCGGATATAGCCGAGCTTATCCTCGGGAAGGCAGTCGGAATGCAGCTCGGATATGTGAAGCTGCGCGGCTATCGCCGCCGCCGCGTTTTCGCGGTCGCCGGTGAGCAGCACGGGCTGTACGCCCAGAGAGCACAGGCGCTCTATCATGGCGGCGCTCTCCGGCCGCACGGTGTCCGACAGGGCGATAAAGCCCGCGAACTCCCCGTCGAGCGCGGCATATATGACCGTGCAGCCCTGTGCAAGGAAGCGCCCTGCCTCCGTTTCGGCAGCGTCGGGTATACCTATGCCCTGCTCCGAAAGCAGCTGCGCGTTTCCGGCGAGGAGCCTGCGGCCTGCCGCCGAGGCAGCCACGCCTCTGCCGGGTATCATGCGGAAGCTCTCGGCTGCGTCGGGGCTCCTGCCGCTGTCCCTTCTAAAGCAGCGCGTCACCGACTTTCCGAGCGGATGCTCGGAAAGCTGCTCGGCAGCGGCACACAGGCCGTACAGCGCGTCATCGGATACGCCGCAAAAGCTGCGCACGCACACGACCTCGGGAACGCCGCAGGTCAGGGTGCCGGTCTTGTCAAAGCATATCTTTTTTACACGAGCCAGACGTTCGAGCGCGTCGCCCTCGCGCACGAGAAAGCCGTGCTTTGTCGCGTTGCCGATAGCCGCCATGATCGCCGTCGGCGTTGCGAGCACGAGCGCACAGGGGCAGAACACGACAAGTATCGTCACTGCGCGGATGATCTCTCCCGAGACCGCCCATGTTATAATCGCGGCACTGACCGCAATAATAACGATCCACGTCGCCCAGCGGTCGGCAAGGCCGACGATCTTGGCCTTGCCCGCGTCAGCCGACTGCACGAGGCGTATCATGCGCTGGATCGAGCTGTCCTCGCCGACCTTTGACGCACGCATCTCGAACGCGCCGAACTGGTTCACCGTGCCGGAGGACACCGCGTCGCCGGCACTTTTATCCACCGGCAGCGACTCGCCGGTCATGACCGCCTGATTTACCGAGGTCTGGCCTGAAATGATAACTCCGTCCACGGGTATGGTCTCACCGGGCAGCACACGCAGGATATCGCCGACGGAGACCCCCTCGGCGGCTACGAGCCGCTCCTGTGTGCCGGATATGACTCGCGCCGTCTGCGGCGTGAGGTGCACGAGCTTTTCAATGCCCGCCCGCGCCCTTGCTACCGTCAGCTCCTCCAGCAGCGCACCGAGCTGCATGATAAAGGCTACCTCGCCCGCGGCAAAGTCCTCGCCGATGCACACCGAGGCTATGAGTGCCATGGAAACAAGCACGTCTGCCTTGATATCAAAGGCTGTGATAAGTCCGATGAGCGCCTCCAGAACTATCGGCAGGCCGCACAGCACGATGGCTATCCATGCCGCGTCAAACGGCAGCGCAGCGAGGTCGAATATGCTGACGATGAGCGCAATGCCCGATATGACAAGCAGCGCGATATCCTTTCTTGTGCCGCCGAGCTCCAGCAGCGCCTCCAATTTGTCCATTGCTTTCTGCATTGGAAGGTCCTCCTTGTATACCCCCACGGGTATATTGGCATTATACCCATAGGGGTATATGTTGTCAAGAGGGGAAAATAAAAAAACAGAGGATGTCAGCCTCTGTTTTTTCAGCTTTTTTGAGTGGTTTTTTACTGCATATTCGCAAAGCGTTCGACCGCCTTGGTGAAGCTTTCGATGGTCTTGTCCGCGTCGCCGTGCTCGATACCGTCGCGCACGCAATGCTTTATGTGCCCCTCGAGCACGACCTTGCCGCAGCCGTTGAGCGCCGATTTTGCGGCATTTATCTGCGATAGCACGTCCTCGCAGGGCACGTCCTCGTCGATCATGCGGTCGATGGCCTGCACCTGACCGATTATTTTTTTGAGCCTGCGATGCAGATTTTCCGAATCCATGCATTGTTTCATGACAGCATCTCCTTGTTGATAGACGGTATATGTATGATATACCGTGCGGCGGGCATTTGTCAAATGTGCAGGCTGATATTATCGCCTCTTATGCCGACGAACGCGCCCTCCTGCGCCTGCGGAGAATCGGGATGGCAGAGCAGCCATTTATTGCGCATGAGCAGCAGCCCGTCCTCGCCGGAAAGCGAGCTGTCGGGCGCTGTATCGAGCGGCGTGTTCGTCCCCTGCGCGAGCACAACGAGGCAGTTAAAGCCGCTCTCGCTCACGCGGCAGGGTGCGAAGTGGAGAATGCGCGGGTATATCTCGACCATGACCTCCGGCGGGAGGTACACTCCGACCACCCTCTCACTGTCGAGACTGCGCTCCGAGATATCCTCCGGCAGCGCGAGCAGCAGAACCAGTCCCGTGGTCGTGAAATTGACCTCGCTGCACTTGTGATACTCCTCGGAGTCGAGCGTGAAGCCGTAGCCGTTGCAGTAACCGGCCTGAACGGGCATCCCGCCGTAGACGGAGCTTTTTATTTTCTCCGTAAGCGCGAGCTCCATGAGCACCTTATCGGACGCTACGTAGCAGTTGCCGCTCTCCGGCATCGGCGTTTCAAGCATGGCGCGGCTCAGCTGCGCGGTGTCGCCGAGCTTGAGAACGCGGCCATAGCGCGAAAAGCGCCCGTCAAAAACATCAAATATCTCAAGTCCCGGATTTTTTTCGGCAAGCAGTTCAAGCATGATGCAGCTCCTCCCTTTTCAGCAGCTTTTCTACTGCTATATTAAGGTATCGCTATACCGATGTCAAGAACGCAGGAGCAATTATTCAAATCTTAAGCTGATGTGAGTTGAACCACTGCCGCCTGTCAGCTTAAAGCGGCGTTATAAAACCGAAGAACAGACTTTACAACACGCTTTTTTCTGTTATAATATTGTTAAAAGAACTTCAATGTCCGAGCTGTCCTATCTGTCTCGGCATTTTTCGGTATTTTTATTACTCAGGAGGTCATTATGCTCGTTCCGCTGGTTCTGGACATCAAGGGCAACTCGCTCGACGACGGTCCCGGGATACGCACCGCCGTATTTTTCAAGGGCTGTCCGCTCAGCTGCGTGTGGTGTCACAATCCCGAAAGCAAGCGAAGGGAGGCGGAGCTGTCCTTCGATTCCTCCGCATGCATAAACTGCGCGAGCTGCCGCAGGGTCTGCAAGGCCGGTGCTCTGGCTCTGACTAACCCCTATTATGTGGACAGAGAGCGCTGCACGCTCTGCTTTGACTGCACCGAGGTCTGCCCCGCAAAGGCGCTCACAAGGGTCGGGAAGCAGATGACGCACGACGAGCTGTTTAAAAAGCTCATGTCGGATAAGCCCTTTTACGACGTGTCCGGCGGCGGCGTTACCCTCTCCGGCGGCGAGGCGACGCTGTGCACCGAGTGGGTCGGCGAGCTTGCGCGGCGGCTTGACGCTGCGGGGGTCAGGGTGCTGCTGGAGACCTGCGGACAGTTTGACTATGAGCGTGCCGAGAGGTATCTGCTGCCCTATGTCAGCGATATCTTCTGCGACGTGAAGCTTTTCGACCGTGAAAAGCACAAGAGATACTGCGGCGTGTACAACGACCGCATCCTCGAAAACATCCGCCGGATGTGGAGCGACAGGGAGAGGTATTCCTACAGCTTTCTGCCGCGCACACCGCTCATTCCGGGTATCACGGACACGGAGGAGAATCTCAGTGAGATAGCCGCCTTTCTCTCGGAGCTCGGCATAGAAAAAGCGCAGCTTCTCGCCTACAACCCGACGTGGTATCCGAAAAACGACAAGCTGGGGCTCAGCCTCTGCGACGAGCTCAAAAACGCCGGCAGCTTCCAGTCGCGTGAACAGCTCGATAAAGCGAAGAAAATTTTTACAGACAAAAATATAAACTGCTAAGGAGAGTGGACAAATGAACGAAAAATTGACCGGAGCGGTCGCAAATTCCCTTGCACATGTTGTGCTGCAATTCATGGCCAAGCTGTTTACCTACGACAGGGAAAAGCAGGCGTATCTCAAAACCAAGGACGGCTGGATGAACTTTGCCATCGGCCTCACGACCGAGGACGGAAGCGTAAAGCAGAGCATTCGCTTCTGCGACGGCAAGGGCAGCGTCCGCGGCGATATCGACGGCGTGAACACCCTGCTCGTGCTTCAGGATACGAGTGTGCTCGCCCAGCTTGCCACCCTGCCTCCCAACGAGGTGCTCAACCTCATGCTCAAAAACAAAATGTCCAGCAGCGGCAACATGGCGTATCTTGAATTTTTCAACCTGCTTCTTTCCGTCATGATGAAGGATAAACAGATACAGCAGATGCAGCTTCAGAAAAAGGAGCGCGAGGAATTCGGCAAGACCATGTCCGATGCGAAGGCTCCCGCAGCACCGAGGCCGCGCAAGGAATTCATGTCCTGCGACAGCGTCGATCCCGGCGTACACTGCCTCAAGGACGACCCGTATCTGAGCTCCTATGCGCTTGAGGACTTCCCGCGCCTGAAAAATTATCTGGACATTCATCACACCGCCGCTCCCGCCGTGTGCACCGAGCGAGCGGGTCTGCTCACCGACTTTTTCCGTGAAAACGGCTTTGAGATGCACAAGGACGGCACCCCGTGGGTGCCCGAGCTGCGTCAGGGCAAGGCCTTCCGCTATCTGATGGAGAACCGCCGCCCGCTCATCCGCAAGGGCAATCTCATCGCCGGAACGACGACGACGAAGGAGATAGGCGTGCCGGTATATCCCGACGCGATCGGCCTTATCTTCTGGGGCGAGCTGCTGACAGTGCAGGATCGCATGCTCAACGCCTACGCTCCGCTGACCGAAGAGGAGATACACAAGCTAAACAACGATATCTTCCCCTTCTGGATCCACCGCAATATGCGCGAATATGTCCGCGACAAATACCATGAGCCCACCTGCCAGAAGCTCGACGAGCGCTGGGCGGCGGCCTTCATGTGGAAAAACGTCGCGCTGTCGCACACGATACTTGACTATCCCAAGCTTCTGAGGCTGGGTCTGCGCGGCATAATAGCCGAGATCGAGGCCGAGCTTGAACGCGATGCCGATGCGCCGCAGTCGAAAAAAGACGAGCTTCACGCCATGATCGACTGCTACGAGGGCGTTATCAGCTACGCGAAGCACCTTGCACAGCAGGCAAGGTACGAGGCGAGCCTTGAACTCAAGCGCGAGCGCAGAGCAGAGCTCGAAACGATAGCCGCCGCAGTGGAGCACTCGCCCGAGTACCCCGCTCGCACCCTTGACGAGGCGGTGAACGCCATCTGGATCCACTGGGTCGCCGTGCATATGGAGAGCACGAACGCGGGCTTCTCCTTCGGGCGCATGGATCAGTGGCTCCAGCCGTTCTTCGAGGCCGACATGGCCAAGTGCAGAAGCAAGGCCAAGCGCGAGGCATACATCCGCCACGCGATAGAGCTCATCGGCTGCTTCTATATAAACTGTCAGGATCACGTTCCCCTCACGCCCGATATCGGCAACTACCTCTTCGGCGGCAGCTCCTCGGATCAGGCGATCACGCTCGGCGGCATCACGCCCGAGGGTGAGGACGCTGTCAACGACATGACCTATGTTTTCCTGAAGGTCACCGAAATGCTCAGCATGCGCGACCCCAACGTCAACGCGCGCTACAACAGCGAGAAAAACTCCCTGACCTATCTGCGCCGCCTGTGCGAAGTCAACGTGAACACGACCTCCACGCCGTCTATCCACAACGACATTGCGGTCATGGCCTCGCTTGCAGACCACCATTACGAGACCGCCGACCTGCGCGACTGGTCGGCCACCGGCTGCGTCGAGCCGACCATCTCCGGCAAGCATCTGGGGCACACCAACTGCATGATGTTCAGCATGGTCGCGCCCTTTGAAATGGCCATGTTCAACGGCTATCACCCGCTGATGCGCTGGCATCTCGGTCCGAAGACCGGCGAGGCGGACAGCTTTGCGGAGTTTGACGATTTCTTCAGCGCCTACATAACTCAGCTGTCCTTCATGGCTGGGCTCACCTGCGAATATAACAATTACCTCGGCGAGGCGCACTCCGTGCTGCGCCCGACACCGCTGATGAGCGCAATGATAGACGGCTGCATCAGCAAGGGGCTCGACTGCACCAAGGGCGGCGCGAAGTACAATTCCTCCGGCACGGCATGCATCGGTCTTGCCGACGTTGTTGACTCCCTGATGGCCATAAAAACGCTGGTGTATGACCGCAGGCTGTACACGCTCGCGGAGCTTTTTGAAGCGGTCAAGCAGAACTTTGAGGGTCACGAGGCCATGCGCAGCAGGATACTCACGGAGGTGCCGCGCTTCGGCGGCGGCAGCGACGAGGCCGTTGAGATGGCAAACCGCCTCACCAAGGCCACACGCGATATATTCTGGTCGCACACCAACTTCCGCGGCGGGCACTACACTACCGGCTGGTGGAGCATGTCAAACCACGTTGCCTTCGGCACTCTTGCCGGTGCGCTCCCCTCAGGCCGCCTCGCGGGGCTTCCCTTCACGCCCGGCCTTACTCCCGAGGCCAACGCCTCGCCGAGCCTGCTGGATAACATCAAGGATGTCAGCCGCCTCGACCCGCTGAACATGAACAACAACATCGCCTTCAACGTCAAGGTCAATCCCTCCCCGAACGACAGTCACGAGCAGACCGTCGAGCATCTGACCTCCTACGCCCGCGCCTATGCCTCGCTCGGCGGAATGCAGATGCAGTTCAACGTCGTATCCAGCGACACCATGCGTGCGGCAATGGCCGATCCCGACTCCTACCGCGATCTCATGGTGCGCATCTCCGGCTATAACGCCTACTTCACCACGCTAAACAAGGATCTCCAGCTCGAGCTGATCCGCCGCGCCGACTACAGCATGTAACGCATGATCACAATCTTAAAACGCCCGTACCTTTTTTCGGTACGGGCGTTTTTAACAGCTATGCTCAATATTTCCGTTCGGCGATCAGCTCCTGCGTGAGCGTTTCCTTTGTAAAGACCTGTTCGTCCACATAGTGCTGCTTGGCCGGAGTTCCGCCGCTCTCCAGAGTTTGAATTATTTCCTCCACCTGAGGCCCCAGCAGGGGGTTGCACTCCACCGCCAGCGAAATTTTCCCCGCCATGCACAGCTCCAGCGCCTTGCGCGTGGCATCGAAGCATATCACGTCCACATCCTCGCCGCAGATATAGCCCCGCTGCTCCAGCGCCTCTATCGCGCCGAAGGCCTCGTTGTCATTTTCGCAGTAAACCACATCTATGCGCTCCGCCTCCGGCATCGCGTCAAGATATGCGCACATCACCTCGTAGGCCTTGGCCTGCGTAAAGTCTCCGTCCAGACGGCCGAGTATTTTCCAGTTTTCATGCCGCTCCAGTCCCTCCTCCAGCGCCGTGGTGCGCCCGAGCTGAGCCGTCGAGCCGACAGTCCCCTGAATATGGACGATATTGACCGCTTCGGACGGATCACTATAGCGCTGCTCCATCCAAGCCACCGCCTTTTCACCCTGCTCATAAAAGGCCGAGCCAACATGGGCGGCATAGAGCGTTTCATCCTCCACATCCGCCATGCGGTCAACAAGGATCACGGGTATCCCCGCGTCCCGCGCCTCCTGCAGCACGGAATCCCAGCCCGTTTCGCTCAGCGGCATCAGCACGATATAGTCTGCCTCCTGCTGGATGAACTTCCGCACCGCCATGATCTGATTCTCCTGTATCTGACGGGCATCGTCAAACAGCAGCCGGTACCCGTTTTCCTCCGAAAACACGGCCTTCATGGACTCGGAGTTGGCAACACGCCAGTCGGATTCCGCACCGACCTGAGATATGCCCACAACGATCAGCTCCTCCTGCTGCTGTTCCCCGCTATCCCGTGCGCAGCCGCAGAGCAGCAGCGCTGCCGCAAGCGCAAGTGCGATCAGGCGCTTCATACGGACACCTCCTTTTCCTGATACGGAATACGAACAGTGACCCTTGTTCCGATGCCCTCACTGCTGGCGATAGACAGGCCGTATTCCTCTCCGAATTGCAGCTGAAGCCGCTGATGAACGGCGGATAGGCCGAAGCCCACCCGCGTGTTGCTCTTCATGGCGCTTTGCAGGCTTTCAAGCCTCTCCCGAGTCATTCCGATGCCGTTATCCTCGACCTGCAAAATGACATCTCCGCCCTCCCTGTGGCCGCTGATACGGATAAGTCCGACAGAGCGTTTGAGCTTAATGCCGTGGTACAGGGCGTTTTCCACCAGAGGCTGGAGCGTCAGCTTGGGGATGAGAGCGCCGTGCAGCTCCGGATCAATATCCACGGTATATTCCAGAATGTTCTTATACCGTACATGCTGTATCTGAAGGTAGCTGCGCACATGCAGCTCCTCTTCCTCCAGCGTTATCACGTCCTCGCCCTTGCTCAGAGAATGGCGGAAAAAGTCCGAGAGATTCGAGACCATATCCACCGCCTCCTCTGTTTTCTCCGCCTCTATGAGCCATATGATGGTATCCATCGTATTATAGAGAAAATGGGGGTTTATCTGCGCCTGCAGCAGGGCGAGCTCCGTTTTGCGCAGGCTTTCCTGACGCTGCTGCGACTCCTTCATCTGCGCGTCCAGACGGGCGATCATCTGCTCCATGCCCACGCTCAGGGTCTGTATCTCCGGCACCTCCGAGCGGACGGGCTCGCGCAACGAAAGGTCGCCCTCTTTTACCTCCTGCGCACGCTGCGACAGCGCTACGAGAGGGTCGGCAATGGAGCGGCTCAGCCTGATGCTGTATCGCAGCAGCGCCGTGATGGCGGCAGCCGTTATCAGGGTGATCAGCACGATCTCGATGCCGAGGCGCTCCGTGACATTTTGCTGCACCGCGTTCAGCTCCGCGGCCTCAAGGTAGAGATAGGTATACATATAGTCCTGCACCAGCGACGTGAGGATATAAATATTGTTTTCCAGCTGACTGAGCCGGCTGTCATAGTCCGTGGTGCTCTGTATCTGATATATCTTCTCCTCCAGATTCTCGCACAGATCCAGAACGCTGGTTATGGCCTGACGGCTGTCCTTCTGAGTTGTTGTATCTATCAGTGCCTTCGCCAGCTCCTGCGCCGCATTGACCTCCGCGACGGGCAGTCCCTCGGAGTACTGGCTTTCGATGACGTAGTAATACATCTTCTGATCTATATTGTTTTTGAATTCCTGATTGAATTCCGAGGCCATGGTCACATTGTGCAGCAGGCGGGCATAGTGGCTGTTGAAGCTGAGCATCATTGCAAGGGCGGAGGTCAGTATCACCGCCAGCAGCACGCTGATAGCCACGACCAGCCGGTGCAGCCCGTCCTGCACGGAAAACATCCTGCTCATTTTCTTCCCTTTCCGGCGCGATACTCCCTCGGAGTGCAGCCCTGCGTCTTTTTGAACAGGAAGCTGAAATAATGGGGATCCTTGTACCCCACCGCCAAGGCGATCTCTCCCGAGCGGAGCTCCGAGTCATGCAGCAGCTCCCGCGCCTTTTCCATCCGCTTTGCCGTCAGATATTCCACGAACGTCGTCCCCATCTCCTGACTGAACACGGCGGACAGGTAGTTTGCGCTGATGTTGACCTCCTTTGCGACACGGTTCAGGGAAATATCCTCGTTCTGGAAGTTTGCGTCAATATAGCAGACCGCCTGCTTGAGCAGGCTTCTGTACTGCCTTCCCGCCGCCTTGTCGCGCAGCTCTATCGCGCGCAGCAGGATATCGGAAAGGTATCGGTTCAGATCGTCCCGCGTCACATTCTGCCCCACCATATCCAGACAGCTGAGCGCCGACAGGAAGTCCTTCTGCGAAATACCCAGCCCCTTAACGAACTCGGTCGCCGTAAAGCGGACGCTGAGCATGAGATATTGGCAAAAGGGCTTGAAGCCCGTCGCGTCTCCGAGGCTGTTGATATACTCATCCACGAAGCTGGAGACCTCCTGCGCTCCGGCATCCTGCATCACGCCGGTCAGCACCGCCGGACTGAGCTTGCTCACGTCAAGATTCTCCAGATCATTCTCCGTGTCAGGGGCTGTCAGGAGGCTGACCGTTTCGCCCGTCAGAATATGCTGCGAGGGAACGATATGGCGGTAGGCCCACAGGCGCGAGACCTCATTGAAGCACTCCGACAGAGTGCTGAGCCTCTGTGTGGGCTTTCCCGCCGCGACATACCAGTTCTGCTCGGGATCGTAGGTCTCGTACAGCTCCTGCACCTTGCTCACGCAGCGCCGGACGGTCTCATCTATTTTGTCGCTGTCGCCCTTTATTACGAGCGCATAGGTGCTCAGGCTCCATCGGAACAGGATATATTCCGGATATTTCAGAAAATGCGCCACCAGTCCGTCCCGAATGCGGGCGCTCGGCTCGGAGTAGCCGTCGGCCACGCCGTGCTGATCCGGCACGGCGGAGATCAGGGCAATGGTAAATGCCTGCGCCCGAAGATCCAGCCCCAGCTTTTCGGCTCTTTCGTATATCTGCGGCACTGGCAGCCGCCCCGATACGATCTCTTCAAAAAGACGGCGGCGGGCATACTGCTCGTAATCCTGCGCCTCGCGCCGGAACTGCGCCGTGTAATTCATGCGGGCGCGCTCTCCCTCTATCTTTTCTCTGACCTCGTCCAGAACGGTCATCAGCGCATTTTTTGTAATGGGCTTGAGCAGATACCTCTCCACGCCGATGCCGATGGCCTGCCGTGCGTATTCAAAATCGTCATAGCCGGAGATGATTATGACCTTCATATCCGGAAACTCCTGAAGCACCAGCCTGCTCAGAGCCAGCCCGTCCATGAAGGGCATGCGGATATCGGTGATCAGCACATCCGGCTTCGCCTGACGGATCAGCGGCAGCGCCATTTCCCCGTCTCCGGCCTCGCCCGCAAAGCTGTATCCGCATTGCGCCCAAGGCACCGTATCCCGCAGGGTCTCCCTGATGATGCTCTCATCCTCCACCAAAAACACTCGCAGCATACGAATCCCCCTTCCTTTTTTACAGACAGTATAACATACGGTGCTCCGACCGTGAATCTTTTTCCTGAAATCTCTGTAAAAAACAGCCCTGCTTCGCAGCTTAGTGCAGGAAACAGGGCGGTTTTGTCATGTTTGTCCGTAGTAGGCGTTCTTTCCGTGCTTGCGCAGGTAATGCCTGTCCAGCAGCTCCTGCTGCATGGGTGTGATCTGCGGGCTCAGAGCGGCGGTATGGAAGGCCATGAATGCAAGCTCCTCCAGAACCACCGCGTTGTGAACGGCGTTCTTGGGATCCGTTCCCCATGTGAACGGGCCGTGGGAATGCACGAGCACCGCGGGGATATCATCGGCAGACCTGTCCGCAAAGGTCTCGACTATGACCTTGCCTGTCTCCGCCTCGTACTCGCCACCGATCTCGGCAGGGCTCATGCGGCGCGTACACGGGATCTCGCCGTAGAAATAGTCGCCGTGGGTCGTGCCGTAGGCCGGTATTCCCCGCCCTGCCTGAGCAAAGGAGGTAGCCCAGCGCGAGTGCGTATGCACAACGCCTCCGATATTCGGAAAGGCTCTGTACAGCGCCGCATGTGTGGCCGTATCGGAGGACGGCTTCCATCTGCCCTCGACCCGCTCTCCCGTTGACAGGGAAACGACCACCATATCCTCCGGCATCATATGCTCGTAGTCTATGCCGCTGGGCTTTATGACCATAAGCCCGCTCTCTCTGTCCACACCGGACACATTGCCCCATGTAAAGGTCACAAGTCCGTGCTTCGGCAGCTCAAGATTTGCCTCGCAGACCTGTTTTTTCAGTTCTTCCAGCATAAGTAGCTTTTACCTCCGTGCCCGTGCCCTTCATCTGAGCTTCCATGCGAGATCCTTCAGGAACAGCTCCTGCTCCAGAGCCTCCACGCTGCTGTCCCTTGTGATGTGGACAAACTCCACGTCCATCATCCGCGCCCAGTCCTTCATCTGCCCGGCGCTCACGTCGTAGCTCAGGACGGAATGGTGCGCACCGCCTGCGGTGATCCAGCATTCAAGGCCGGTCTCAAGGCTCGGCATGGCTTGCCACATGACCCGCGCGACCGGCAGGTTGGGCATTTCCATGATAGGCTTGACGCAGTGGATATCCTGACAGATCAGGCGGAAGCGCCCGCCCATGTCGATCAGAGTAGCTACGATGGCATCTCCCTCTTTGCCCTCGAAAACCAGACGTGCGGGGTCCTCGCGGTCTCCTATGCCCAGCGGGTGCACCTCGATGCGGGGTCTCTGCGCCGCCACAGAGGGGCAGACCTCCAGCATATGCGCGCCCAGACTGTACTTGCCTCCCTCGGCCAGATGATAGGTATAGTCCTCCATGAACGCGGAAGCGCCGTTGCCGCCCTCGCCCATGACCTTCATGACGGCGGTCATGGCGGCGACCTTCCAGTCGCCCTCGCCGCCGTAGCCGTAGCCGTTGGCCATCAGGTTCTGTGAGGCCAGACCGGGAAGCTGCTTCATTCCGTACAGATCCTGAAACGTGTTGGAGAAGGCGGCGCAGCCCTCGGCATCCATCATTTTCTGAATGGCGAGCTCCTCACGCGCCTGATAGCGAACGGTCTGCGTATCGTCGGTGGCAAAATCGTATCTTTCGGCGTATTCGGCCATCTTCGCGTCGATCTCCGCATCGCTCACCGCGTCCATGGTCTCCACCAGCTGTCCCACAGGCCATGTGTTCACCTGCCAGCCGAGCTTTATCTGCGCCTGCACCTTGTCGCCCTCGGTAACGGCGACCTCGCGCATATTATCGCCGAAGCGCATGACCTTCAGCTCTCTGCTGAACGCCGCGCCCACGGCGGCCTTCATCCAGTCGCCCAACCGCTTGAGAACAGAGCTCTCCTGCCAGTGACCGGCGATGACCTTTCTGGGCATGCGCATTCTGGCCGCGATAAAGCCGTGCTCCCTGTCGCCGTGTGCGGACTGGTTGAGATTCATGTAATCCATGTCGATCTCTTCGTTGGGGATTTCCCTGTTGTACTGGGTAGCAAGGTGGCAGTAGGGCTTTTGCAGGCTCGCAAAGCCGTTGATCCACATTTTAGATGGCGAAAAGGTGTGGCACCATGTCACGATACCGGCGCAGCAGGGATCATAGTTTGCCTCGCGCACCACGTCGCTGATCTGGGCATTGCTCATGGCCGTGACCTTGTACACCAGCGGATACGGGAGCTCCCTGCTCATTTCGGCGGCCATTTCCTCTGCGCGCCGCGCAACCGTCGCCAGCACCTCAGGGCCGTACAGAGCCTGAGAGCCGACGATAAACCAAAATTCATATTTTTTCATGATAATTACCTCCTGTCGGGGAAATCAGAGATGTTCGATGGCCGCCCGCTCAACGTTCAGGCCGTCCATAAATCTGCTCAGATAGGCGCGGAAGCCGGAAGCGTCCTCCGCATCGGGCTCCAAAACCTCAGCGGAGGCTGAGGCAAACACCCTTTGCTCCAGATATTCCTCCAGCGAGAGCCCGCCGCCCTCCGTCAGGAAGGCGGCCAGCAGCGCCATTCCGTAGGGGCCGCCCTCACCGGCGGTCTTCATGACCCACACCGGCGCATTAGTGGCGGCAGCCATATACCGCTGCCCGACGACCGGCGTTTTGAACAGTCCGCCGTGTCCCGTCATTCTGTCGATGAGCACATTTTCCCTGTGCAGCAGCTCCATGCCGGCGGCCAGCGTCGCCATCGTGGAATACAGCTGAGCCCTGATGAAATTGGCCAGCGTCAGCGGCTTGGCGGGGTCACGCACGACCAGAGGCCGTCCCTCGTCAAAGCCGGTCACAGGCTCACCGGCCTGATAGTTGCAGACCGTAATGCCGCCGCAGTCGGCATCGCCCTCCAGACTCTTCTGATAGAGCCTTGTGAACAGCTCGCCCGTGTCCGCCTCAAAGCCCAGCTCCCGAAATGCCTCACCGAACATTCCGATCCATGCATTCATATCGGAGGTGCAGTTGTTGCAATGCACCATCGCCACGGGTCTGCCCGTGGGCGTTGTTACCATGTCGATCTCCGGATAGACCCTCGACAGCATTTTTTCCAGCACCACCATTGCAAAAACCGAGGTCCCTGCGGAAACATTGCCGGTTCTCGGCGCTACTGCATTGGTCGCGGTCATGCCCGTGCCCGCGTCGCCCTCGGCAGGCGCAAGAGGGATACCGGCGGGCAGCAGACCGCCCAGTCTTTCTGCCCCCTCCGCGGTGAGCACACCGGCCTTTGCACCGGCGGGCAGAACCTCGGGAAGCAGCTCCTCCAGCCGCCACGGGAGGCCGCGTTCTGCGATAAGGGCGTTGAATTTCTTGAGCATTTCCCTGTCGTAGCAGCCGTTCGCGCTGTCAATGGGGAACATGCCGGAGGCCTCGCCTATGCCCACGCAGCTGCGCCCAGTCAGGGCGTGGTGAACATAGCCCGCAAGCGTCGTGATATGAGCCAGCCTCGAAACGTGCGGCTCCTCGTTGAGCACCGCCTGATACAGGTGGGCAATGCTCCAGCGCTGTGGAATATTGAAGCCGAACAGCTCCGTCAGCTCCTGCGCGGCTCTGCCGGTGATCGTGTTCTGCCACGTTCTGAACGGAACCAGCAGATTCCACTCGCTGTCAAAGGCAAGATAGCCGTGCATCATAGCGGAAACGCCCATTGCGCAAACGTCTTCCCTGTTTTCAATTCCTGAAACGGCGGCTCTCAGCCCCGTCCAGACCTCGTCAAGGTCATAGGTCCAAACGCCGTTTTCATACGACGATGCCCATGTATAATCCCCCGAGGACACCGGAGAGAAGCCCTTGTCAATGGCGACCGCTTTTATTCGGGTGGAGCCCAGCTCCACACCCAGAAAGACGGGATTTTCTTTTCGTTGCATCTAACTTTTCTCCTTTTCAGGCAGCCGCGCTCCGCACGGCTGGCCGGTGATTCGGTCAGTTTGAATTTTTCTTGTTCTTCCGCATGAGGACGACGCTCTGGATAACAAGGAACAGGCAGATCATGGCGGCAACGGTGATGTTCGTCCACCATGCCTCATCCAGTCCCAGAGAAGAGACGATGTTCTTGATCGTGCCCAGAGAAAGGACACCGAAGAAGGTTCCGATGATATTGCCCACGCCGCCTGTCAGCATCGTTCCGCCGATGATGGAGGAGGCGATGGCGTTCATTTCGGCGCCGCTGGCGTGAGAGGGCGAGCCCGAGCCGACATGCATGAAATACACAAAGCCGCCGATGCCCGCCAGAGTGCTGCACAGCAGGTGCGCCAGAAACTTGGTGCGTCTGACGTTGATGCCCAGCATGTTCGCACTGTTCATATTGCCGCCCACCGCGTAGAAGCTGCGTCCGAGCCTGCTCCAGCGCAGCAGGACAAAGAGCAGGATAACGATCACGACGGCAACTATCACCCCGGGCTCGACATAAGCCGGAACATATTTGCCCAGCCTGTTCATGCTGCCCATTCCCGGGACGTAAATGCGCGTGGCCTTGAGCGCCTGAAAGCCCTCATGGGCAACGTTGAACTGAGTGGAATTGACAATGGTCGTCATGCCCTTGGCGAAAAACATTCCCGCCAGCGACACGATAAAGGGCTGTATCTCCAGATAGGCGACCAGATAGCCCTGCACCAGGCCGAAGGCAACGCCTATCCCCAGCGCCAGCAGCATCGCCGTGGCTACGCTGCCGTCCTTATAGTCCAGATGCACCGCGCAGCTCATGCACACCAGCGCCGTCAGCGTGCCGACGGAGATGTCGATGCCGCCGGTGATCATGACGATGCTCATGCCGCACGAGAGGATGATAAGCGCCGCGTTGTCGTTGAGGATGTTGAAAAACGCCTGCGGCTTTTTGAAGCCCGAGCCGAGAAGCACCACGGCGCAGACATACATGACAAGGAATACCGCAATGGTTATCATCAGCAGAAGATTTGTATCGGAAAGGCCGCCTGCTTTGGTGAGCCTTCCGTTTTTTACTGCAATTTTGGGTGCCATATCAAGCCGCCTCCTTTGCCGCACGTCCGGGGTTAAGACGCTTCCACAGTCTGGCCGTTCTCTCCCTCACAATAGGTGCGCTCATGACCACGAGCAGGATGACCACGACCGCCTTGTATGCCGGCAGCGCATCGGAGGCCACATTGAACCTGTACAGCGTTGTGGTCAAAAACTGAATGACATACGCGCCGAGGATAGAGCCCCACATATTGAACTTGCCGCCGCTGAGCGCATTTCCGCCCAGCGCGACCGCAAGGATCGCATCCATTTCGATGTCCTTGGCGATAACGGAATAGTTGATGCTGGATATCCTGCTGACCTTTATCAGCGCAGCCACCGCCACGCACAGTCCCAGCAGCACGTAGGTCAGGAACTTTATGAAGGCGGGGTTTATGCCGTTTAAGCGCGAGGAATTGCTGTTGATGCCCACCGACTGGGTATACAGTCCCAGATTGGTGAATTTGAGCACAAGCATGATAACGATCACGCAGGCCGCCGCGATAAACACGGGAGTGGGCACGGGGATGCCCGGGATAAAATTGCCGAAGTAGCCGAAGCTCGGATCGCTGATGATCGGGAGCTGATTGTTGTTTATCCATGCCGCGATGGAGCGTCCCGCGGTGTACAGGATCAGCGTCGCCACCATTGGCTGGATCTTGAAATAGGCCACCAGCACACCGTTGAACGCGCCGAAGAGCATGGCCGCGCCGCAGCCTGCAAGAAACGCAACGATGATGGGCGCCTGCATGGTCTCCGGCCTCGCGCCGGCATCGCCGCACAGAACGCACAGCATGACCGAGCCTGCAATGGCGATCGTCGCGCCGACGGAGATATCCTGACCGCCGGAGGCCGAGGTCACCAGCGTCATACCGATGGCGAGGATAACAAGCTCTGAGGCGTTATTCAGAATGGTTATAACAGAGCCCGACAGAACGGGGTCTCCGTTGCTGTTCTGCACCATTGTGATCTTGAAAAAGCTGGGGTCGATGATAAGGTTGAATATCACGAGAAGCAGAAGCGCCGCAACGGGAATAAATATCTGATGCCGCACCAGCGCCTTCAGCGCAGTGCCTG
The DNA here is from genome assembly GCA_963620985.1 of Hallerella sp. Taxonomy (GTDB): domain Bacteria; phylum Bacillota; class Clostridia; order Oscillospirales; family Oscillospiraceae; genus F23-B02. The sequence continues at coordinate 49,505 of CAVFCI010000005.1, forward strand.
CGCTCTTTTTCTCGGGAGACTTGGATCGTGCCATATCAGTTCTCACCTCCTGCAATGGTTGCCATGATCGTGGTCTGGTTCAGCTCGTCGCCGGTCAGCTCGCCCACCAGCCTGCGGTCACGCATGACCAGCAGTCGGGAGCAGGTGCGGAGCATCTCGTCGATCTCGGACGAGATGAAGGTCACGCTCTTGCCCTCCTCCGCCAGCTTCAGCACCAGCTTCTGTATCTCGACCTTTGTTCCTACATCAATGCCGCGTGTGGGCTCGTCAAGTATGAGGTACTTGGGATTGGTCAGCAGCCAGCGCGCAAGGATGACCTTCTGCTGATTGCCGCCGGAAAGCTGCTTTATCGGAGTGTCGGCAGAGGCCGTCTTTATATCCAGCAGCTTGATGTATTCATCGGCGAAGGCCTCCGCCTGAGCCCTGCTGAAGGGCTTGAAGAAGCCCTTCATGACCTGAAGCGCAAGGATAATGTTCTCTCTGACCGAAAGATCGCCGACTATGCCGTCGCCCTTCCTGTCCTCCGGCAGGTAGCCGATGCCGTGCTTCATGGCATCCAGCGGCTTATTTATCTTGACCGGCTCGCCGTCCATGGCGATCGTGCCGCCGGTCTTCTTATCCGCGCCGAAGATCACACGGACGCACTCGCTGCGCCCCGAGCCCAGCAGGCCGGTGAAGCCGTTGACCTCGCCCTTATGGATGGTAAAATCAAAGGGCTTGATGCCCTCCGTGCTGGAAAGGCCGTGCGCCTCGAGCACGGGCGTGCCCATATCCGTTTTTTCGGCCTCGCCGTCGTTTTTGATGGAGGCCATATCGTCCAGCTCCTTGCCCAGCATTTTGGAAACAAGCTGTACGCGGGGCAGCTCCCCGATCACATACTCGCCCACAAGCTGCCCGTCCCTGAGAACGGTTATCCTGTCGCAGACCTCGTAGACCTGATCGAGAAAATGGGTGACGAAGATGATGCCCACGCCCTTTGAGCGCAGCTCCTTCATCATGGTAAAGAGCTTTGCGACCTCCTGCTCGTCCAGAGACGAGGTCGGCTCGTCAAGGATCAGGACCTTGCAGTCCATATCAACCGCTCTTGCAATGGCTACCATCTGCTGGACCGCAATGGAGCAGCCGCCAAGCTGCTGAGTAGGGCTGACCGGTATGCCCAAACTGTCCAGCAGCTCCGCCGCACTGCGGTTCATCTGCTTCCAGTTGGTAAAGCCGCCCTTGCTTCTTCCTATATACATATTCTCTGCCACCGTCAGATTGGGACAGAGGGTGATTTCCTGATAAACTGTGCTGATGCCCGCGTTCTGGGCATCCTGAGGGGAACGAATGCTCACAGCCTTTTCGTGACCCCTGATATATATCTCGCCGCCGTCCTTTTCGTAAACGCCGGTCAAGACCTTGATAAGCGTGGATTTACCCGCGCCGTTTTCTCCCATCAGCGCGTGGATCTCGCCCTCACGCAGGGTAAAATCCACATGCTGCAGCGCCTTAACGCCGGGGAAGTATTTGCAGATCCCGCGCAACTCCAATACTGCGCCGTCTTGCATATCGCTGTCGCCTCCATTCGTCGGGATTCCCTTCCCGGCTGAGTCAAGAAAGGATATCGCTTCCTGTAACTATAAAAGTAACTATAAACCAAAACACGCGGTGCGGCTCAGCCGCGCCGCGTGCCCGGGTATCATTTAAAAGCCTTCGTATTTGCCGGAGCCTCAGATGCCGTAGCTGTCAACATCGGCCTGAGTGATGGTGCTTGCGTCAAAGCCCTTCTCGTCCATGATGACGACCTTCTCGGCGGGAGCATTGCCTGCCTCCAGACCCTGAATGATCTCATTGATGTAGGATGCCTGGAAGGGGTTGCACTGGCCGTCATAGTTCCAGTTGCCTGCCAGCAGCTCCTCAAGAGCCCACTTGTTGCAGTCAAAGCCCATGACTACAACGTCGCCGTTGACACCGTGAGTGATGCCGTTGGCGTCAAGTGCCGCGACTGCGCCCTTGGCCATGTCGTCGTTCTCGGCGTAGATAACGTTGAAGTCCTTGCCGGAGTCGATGACCGACTGCACGATCTGCTGTGCGTTCTCGGCGTTCCACTCGGCGGTCTGCTGGGTGACCAGATTCCAGTTTGCCTCGGCTGCTACCTTTTCGTCCAGTGCGCCGGTACGGCCTATCTGAGCAGCCGAGCCCATAACGCCCTGAATGTGGATGACGTTGTAGGTCTCCAGGTTCTGAGATGCCAGCCAGTTGACTGCGGTCTCGCCTTCCTTTGCCATGTCGGAGACGATGGAGGCGACATACAGGCTCTCGTCTGCGTCGATGGTGCGGTCAAACAGAATGACCTGAATACCTGCGGTCTGCGCGTCCTTGAGAACGGTGTCCCAGCCGGAGGTGCCTGCGGCGGAGATCAGCAGGTAGTCAACCTCGTCCTGAATGAACTTCTGTGCGGCGGCGATCTGCTCCTCGTTCTTCAGCGAGTATGCGAAGGAAGCGTCATAGCCGTTTTCCTTGGTGAAGGTGGCCTTCATGTCCGCGTCGTTTGCGGTACGGTAGCCGGATTCGTTGGGGTCGTTGTTGATGATGCCGACCTTGATCAGCTCGGAGGCGCTGCTGTCGTCGCCTTCGCTGTCGTTGTTGGCGGGGGTGCTGCATGCGGCCAGAGCCAGAACCATGACCAGCACCAACAGAATGCTCAGAAACTTTTTCATGTTTTTTCCTCGACTTTCATAGATTTTTGGATTTTCGTGAGATCGGGCTGCCATGCTTTGCATCGGCCAGCTGATCCCTTTGCCTGCATTAAATCACACTTTTTCTTCCGCTTCAATATATTTTTGTGCGTTATGCACAATTTTGTATCTATAAATAAGACAAATTTCGCAGGTTTTCGGCATAATTGATACAAATGCAGTCTGTGCATCATTTCAGCCTATAATTTTGTTGGTTTTTTTACGATTTTCAGCCTGCTTTTTTTGAATATTTTACGACAGCTCGCCTCCGTGCCGTCTCCGGCGAGTTCGGCAACTTGCACACATCGGCCGGACAACCGCCGTACACCTCCGAAAAAGTTGACTATTTTATGCTTTATTTTCCCACCTGACCGTGCCGTGGGCGCGGTTTCATGCTTTTTCTTCCGCTTTTCCGCGAGCGTATTCCGATAAATTATCAACCAAATTCTTAGACAAATCCGGATATTATCTGCTATAATAAAAAACAACTCAAACAACTTGTTACATCTATATCAGAAAGGACGGATCGATTTGTCTGCAAAATACGAGCAGCTGGCATCTATTCTGCGCAGCGAGATACAGCAGCTGCGGCGGCAGGGAGAAAGCAGGCTGGCAACCGAGGCAGAGCTTTCAGGCCGCTATCACATGAGCCGCCAAACCGTGCGCCATGCGCTGAAGCTGCTGGAGGCGGAGGGGCTTATACAGCGGCGGCAGGGCAGCGGCTCCTTTATTCTGGAGGATTGCAGGCTCGACGATGTGCGCCAGATAGCGGTTATCACGACGTTTCTGGACGACTACATCTTCCCTTCCATCCTGCACGATGTTCAGTCCGGCTTCTCGCAGGCCGGTTATTCCACGCTGGTATACGCCACGGAAAACAAGGTCAGCCGCGAGCGGGAAATACTGAGCCTTCTGCTGGAGCAGCGGATCAGCGCAATTTTGATCGAGGGCTCGAAGACCGCGCTGCCGACTCCGAACCTCGACCTCTACCGTGCGCTTCAGAGCAGAGGCATCCCTATCCTCTTCCTGCACGGCATTTACTCTAATCTGCCGGAGCTTCCGTGCCTGCTGGATGACAACTACAACGGCGGATATCAGCTGACGCAGTACCTGCTGGACAAGGGTCACACGCGCATTGCGGGGATATTCAAAAGCGACGATATTCAGGGGCCGCAGCGCTATCACGGCATGATCAGGGCGCTGTGCGACAGCGGTATTCCCATTCGGGACGAGGGCTTTTTCTGGTACGACACGGAGGATCGGGCGGCGCTGGTGCACAACGAGCGCTGCGGACTGCTGGACAATTTCATCCGGCACCGGCTGGGCAATGCCACCGCTGTGGTGTGCTACAACGACGAGATCGCGCATTTTCTCATCAAGCGGCTGCTGGATGCCGGTAAGGCCGTTCCCGACGACGTGGCGATAGCCAGCTTCGACAACAGCTTCTTCAGCCAGATCGGCCCCGTGACTATCACCTCCCTCGGGCATAAGGCCAACCGAACCGGCAAGACCGCGGCGGCAATGCTGCTTGAGATCATCTCCGGCAAAGCGCCCCGCTCCCGCTCTCTGGAATGGGAGCTGACCTGCCGCGAAAGCACTTAGCTTTAGCGGCGCATTCAGTCTGCACCTATACGTTTATTGCGCTTGCCCTGCCGGCAGCAGCCCGCAGGAAGCTCACCTCAGAGCCCAATGACTCGCCGCTGTCGTTAAATTCAACGATGCGGTGAATACAAAGTAAGCATGAAGCGGTCAAAATTAATAAATATTCATGTTTTATGAATAAAACCTTGAATCGTACCGTAGTGCGTTGTATAATTATGCACACGATTGAGGAGCTCCGACTTCTCAAGCAAAAGCAGATCGGAAACACGGGAGTATTTAAGCTATGAAAAAAGTGTTTATTGACGGCAGCGCCGGAACAGCCGGACTGCGTATTGCCGAACGGCTCGCGCCGCGCACCGACATTGAGCTGATAGCCCTGCCGGAGCAGCAGCGCAAGGATACCGCTTCGCGCGCTCACGCGCTCAATGAGGCGGATATCGCCATCCTCTGCCTTCCCGACGAAGCGTCGCGTGAGGCTGTCACGCTGATAGAAAACCCTGACACCGTGGTGCTTGACACCTCGACCGCGCACCGTACAGCGCCCGGCTGGGCATACGGCTTTCCTGAGCTTTCAGAGGCTCACGCGGCGGCGATAAGAACGGCAAAGCGCATCGCAGTGCCCGGCTGCCACGCCAGCGGCTTTATCGCACTGACCTCGCCTCTGCGTGCTGCGGGGATAATTCCCGAGGGCACGCTCCTGTCCTGCTTCTCCCTGACCGGCTACAGCGGCGGCGGCAAAAAAATGATCGCGGAATATGAGGTCGACTCTGCACCCGAGACGCTGCACGCTCCGCGCCAGTACGCCCTCGGTCAGACGCACAAGCACCTGCCCGAAATGTCCGCGCAGAGCGGACTGCCCGCGCCGGTATTCTGCCCCGTGATCGGAGACTTTTACAGCGGGATGCAGGTCACGGTTCCTCTTTTTATCTCGCAGTGCGCACAGGGCAGCAGCGTCGAGATGATCGCCGATGTCTATCGCAGGGCATACTGCGGGCCGGTCGTCAGCTTTACTGAGCCGGACACCGAGAACGGCATTCTCTCCTCCGCCGCTCTGTCGGGAAAGGACAGCATGCACATCAGCGTTGCGGGAAACGGGGAGCGGATACTGCTGCTCGCGGTTTATGACAATCTCGGAAAAGGCGCGTCCGGCGCGGCAGTCGAGTGCCTTAACATGGTTTTGGGAGCAGAGCCGACCACAGGGCTCTGCCTGTAAGGAGCAAAAATGAAAATGATAGACGGCGGCGTTTGCGCCGCAAAAGGATTTTCTGCCGCAGGCATACACTGCGGCATCCGCAAGGGAAAAACGAAAAAGGATCTCTCGCTGATATACAGCGAAAAAAGGGCGGCGGCAGCGGCTGTATACACGACCAATCTGGTAAAGGGCGCGCCGCTTACCGTCACGAAAAAGCATCTGTCAGACGGCTTTGCGCAGGCCGTGATCTGCAACAGCGGCAACGCCAACACCTGCAACGCAAACGGCCTTGAGATCGCCGAGCAGACCTGTGCTCTGCTCGCGGATAAGCTCAACGTCCCTGCGGACGATATCGTGGTAGCTTCGACGGGAGTTATCGGCCAGCCTCTTGATATTACGCCGATCGCGGAGGGCATCCCCGCGCTCTGCTCTGCTCTCGGCAATAATTCGGCGGACGCTGCGCAGGGCATCATGACCACCGACACGAAGCTCAAGGAGGCTGCTGTCGAGTTTCAGGTCGGAGACACGACCTGCCGCCTCGGCGGTATCGCCAAGGGCTCGGGCATGATACATCCGAACATGGCGACCATGCTGGTCTTTCTGACCACCGACTGCGCCATCAGCCCGCAGCTGCTTCAGGCAGCGCTCTCCGGCGACGTTGCGGAGACCTTCAATATGGTCAGCGTAGACGGAGACACCTCGACAAATGATATGGTCGCCATCCTCGCAAACGGCGAGGCTGGAAATGAGGAGATCACAGCTCCGGGAGCCGGACTTGACGCATTCATGAAGGCGCTCAACACCGTGACCGTTTATCTCTGCCGCTGCATCGCCGGTGACGGCGAGGGTGCGACGAAGCTCATCGAATGCTCGGTCACGGGCGCTGCGGATAAGAACACCGCCAAGGTCGTTGCCAAGAGCGTTATCTGCTCGTCTCTGGTCAAGGCCGCCATGTTCGGTGCGGATGCCAACTGGGGGCGTGTGCTGTGCGCCATAGGCTACAGCGGCGCGGACGTGGATGTCGAAAGGATCGACGTTGCGTTCCGCTCACCGGCCGGCACGGTCGCCGTCTGCAAAAACGGCGCGGGCATCCCGTTTTCCGAGGAGACCGCAAAAAAGGTGCTGCTTGAAAGCGAGATCGAGATACTGGTCTGCCTGAACGCAGGGGCTGCCGCATCCTCTGCATGGGGCTGCGACCTGACCTACGACTACGTCAGGATAAACGGCGACTATCGGACATAATACGGGAGATAAAATGGATATTACAAATGCCAAGCGTGCGGAGGTCCTTGTAAACGCCCTTCCGTACATTCAGGACTATACCGGCAAGATCGTCGTTGTCAAATACGGCGGGAACGCCATGATAAGCGAGGGTCTGAAGGATTCCGTGATGAGGGACGTTGTGCTGCTGTCGCTCGTCGGGGTCAAGGTCGTGCTGGTGCACGGCGGGGGACCTGAGATATCGGACACGCTCAAAAGGCTCGGCAAGCAGAGCGTATTCGTGGACGGTCTGCGCGTCACCGATAAGGAGACGGCGGAGATAGTACAGATGGTGCTTGCGGGCAAGATAAACAAAAGCCTTGTCGCTCTCATAGGAAACAAGGGCGGCAAGGCCATAGGACTGTCCGGCATGGACGGGCATATGATCGAGGCTAAGGTCAAGGATCCGCGCCTCGGCTTTGTCGGAGAGATCACGAATGTCAACGTCGCGCCGATCATCGACGTTATCGACAAGGGCTACATCCCCGTGGTCTCCACAATAGGCTGCGACTGTGAGGGAAATGTGTACAACATAAACGCCGATACCGCAGCGGCAAAGATCGCAGGTGAGCTCGGCGCGGAGAGCCTTATATCCATGACGGATATCGAGGGCATACTGAGGGATAAAAACGACCCATCCACGCTGATACCCGTGATCCATACGTCCGACGCGCCCGAGCTCATTGCAAACGGCACGATAGGCGGCGGTATGCTCCCCAAGGTGGAGTGCTGCATAAACGCCCTGCGCTGGGGCGTTAACCGCGTATTCATCGTCGATGGACGCATCCCGCACGCAATTCTTATTGAAATGCTCACCAACGAGGGCATCGGCACCATGTTCACCGAGGCTCTCCCCGACACGACGCAAGGAGGAACGATATGATGCAGCAAAGCATTCGCGACATGGACAAGCAGTACATAGCCGGTACATACGCCCGCTTTCCGCTCGTGCTCAAGCACGGCAAGGGCTCGCTTGTATACGACGAGAACGAGAAGGAATATATAGACCTTGCTACCGGCATCGCGGTAAACGCCTTCGGCTTTGCCGATGATGCATGGCAGGCCGCGGTCAGTGCGCAGCTCGGCGTTTTGCAGCACACCTCAAACCTGTACTACACCGAGCCCTGTGCCGAGCTCGCCTCGATGCTCTGCGAGAAAACCGGCATGAAAAAGGTCTTTTTCTCAAACTCCGGCGCAGAGGCGAACGAGTGCGCCATTAAGGCTGCGCGAAAATACGCGCAGGATAAGAAGGGCAAGGAATATTACCACATCATCACTCTGAAAAGCAGCTTCCACGGGCGCACGCTCACGACGCTTGCCGCGACCGGACAGGATGCATATCACCACGACTTCACCCCGCTAACGGAGGGCTTCCACTATGCCGAGGCCGGTGATATCGACGGCGTGAAGGCTCTGCTCGATGCCTATCCCACCGCCGCCGTGATGATCGAGGTCGTGCAGGGCGAGGGCGGCGTTATTCCTCTGGACAAGAGCTTCGTGCACGAGCTTTCCGAGCTGCTTTCCGCCCGCGACGTGCTGCTTATCTGCGACGAGGTGCAGATAGGAAACGGCAGGAGCGGCATGCTCTACGGATACATGAACTACGGCATCAAGCCGGATATCTTCAGCACCGCCAAGGGTCTCGGCGGCGGGCTTCCGCTCGGCGCTACCGTGCTGGGCGAGAAGGTCAAGGATGTGCTCACGCCCGGCTCGCACGGCTCTACCTTCGGCGGCAACCCGGTGTGCTGCGCCGGAGCGATATCCATCCTGTCGCGGCTGGACGAGCAGACGCTCGCCGGAGTGCGCGAGCGCTCGGCGTATATCATTTCCGAGCTCAGCGGTCAGGCCGGCATACGCTCGGTCAGCGGAATGGGTCTGATGCTGGGCGTTGAGACCGAGCTGCCGGCAAAGGACGTAATAAGCAAATGTATGGAAAAGGGCGTTCTGGTCATCAGCGCCAAGAACAAGGTGCGGCTGCTGCCGGCACTCAATATCCCGATGCCGCTGCTTGAAGAGGCGGTACACATTTTAAAAGAGGTCTGCGCCGGCGGCAGTGCGGACGTATGAAAGGCGGAACGAACGAAATGTCAGCGAAAAAAGAAGCTTCACTTAAATTTGCCACCCGCGCCGTTCATGTGGGCAACGATGTTGATAAGGACAGCGGCGCGATAAAGCGCCCGATCACCATGGCCAACAGCTACGCACTGCCCTATGACCCATCTGACATGAACTGGTCCGATGCCGGAGCGAATCTCTACACCCGCAACGGCGGCACGAACCAGAAATATTTGCAGGAGCGCATCGCCTCGCTTGAGGGCGGCGAGGACTGCGTGGTGCTGGCCTCCGGCGTGGCGGCGCTCAGCGGCCTGTTTTTCGCGCTGCTGAACAAGGGCGACCACGTCATCTTCTCCAGCGTCACCTACATCGCGGTCTATAGGCTCCTAAACGAGCTGCTCAACAATAAATTCGGCGTGGAGACCACGATCGTGGACACCACCGATCCTGCCAATGTGGAGGCGGCCATCCGCCCGAACACCAAGCTCATCCATATCGAAACTCCGGGCAATCCCACTCTGATGATCTCCGATATCGCCGCCATTGCGGATATCGCCCACCGTCACGGAGCGCTTCTGAGCGTGGACAACACCTTTGCCTCGCCCTTCAACCAGCGTCCCATCGAACTGGGCGCAGACTTCTCGATCGAGAGCCTGACCAAGTACATAAACGGCCACGGCGACTCCATGGGCGGCTCTATCACCGGCAGGACGGAGCACCTCGAGCAGATCCGCGCACAGTCTCAGATAAATCTGGGCGGAACGATCAGCCCCTTCAACGCATGGCTCATCATGCGCGGCTCGGTAACGCTGCCTCTGCGTATGCGTCAGCACAATGGAAACGCCATGGCCGTAGCGCAGTGGCTGGAAAAGCAGCCCTGCGTCAGCTTCGTCGCCTATCCTGGGCTGGAGAGCCACAAGGGGCACGAGGTTGCAAAAAAGCAGATGTCGCCCGGCTTCGGCGGCGTGATGTCCTTCGGGCTCAAGGCCGATCACGACACGCACAATAAATTTGTGAGCCAGCTGAAGGTCATAACCTCCGCCGTGTCCCTCGGCCATGATGAGAGTCTTATCGTGTTCCTCGGCGAGGACGACGAACGGCAGTATCTCTATCCCGTGGAGTTCCACAACGGCTTCTTCCGCTTCTCCGTCGGCATCGAGGACGCGGAGGATATCATCGACGACCTGCGTCAGGCAATGGAAAAGACAGGCCTTGAAGTAAGCGAATAAGCAGAAAATGGAGGGTAGCCCCTCCATTTTTTATTTCTCACCTTGCAGCTCTTCCAATATCTCGTCAACAGTAAGCTGCAGCATATTCATTTTTGTACCTATACCATCTATAACCTCCGATGTAAAACTAACACCTGGCCGAATATCACGGTATAGCTTATTTACCGTTGAAAGCAAAACCAACTGCACACATAATATTGCAGCCAATAAAATGCCAAGAACTATAACAGCTTTTTTCTGCATAGCAGTTCACGCTCTCTTTCTCAGTATCAAACTTCAAAAAATCGTTTAGTTTAGTTTAACTTTTGATGTTCCTATCTCAGCATCACTTACATTCACGTCTTTGATGGCCAGCGATAATATCCTGAGGCACTATCAGCGTATACGGCAACAACTTAATTGGGCATGAGCGTACTGATGCGTTTGAAAAACAGGCTCGTTGGAATCATTTCCGGTACATAGAATTCCTGTGAATAATATATCACAAAAAAATAAATGCGTCTACTAAATTTTTGTCACTTTTCAACAAAATGTTGAAATGCCATTCGAGTATGGAGCGCCACGATTATTGCGGAGAACGGTAAATAAACAAAAATGGAGGGTAGCCCCTCCATTTTTTCGGCGTGCAAAGTGCTCAAATTTTCGCGGCACACGGGACGGAGTTTGGGAAAGCTGCCGAAGTTGGCGGCGATGTTAAGCTTTCGCTTGACAGAGCGGAGGTGTCGTAGTATCATTCAACCGACAAGCATAGTATGTTAGTTGAAAGGAGCGGCAGACATGTCATATCAGAGCTTTAGAATGATAATTTATAAATACATGGACATGCCTATGCTGATGCCCATGTGCTCAGCCATGCTCTTTTCCGATAGACCTTCCGAGAAAGCCGAGCTGCGATGCCCCTAAACGCGGAATAGCAGCATTGCCTGTAAGCGGGAAGCTCGTCGGAGCTTCCCGTTTATTCTTTTTATTCTTTTTTTGAAAGGAACAGATAAAATGCAGCAGCTCTTTGAAGCCCTGTTGCGGGCAAACTTCCGCAAGGGACGAATGTGACCGCCGATCAGCAAAAAACCAGCCCGAGCAAATCAATTTATTCAATTTATATTATATGAAAGAGGTCATTACTATGAACAACTATAAATTTGAAACCCTACAGCTTCATGTCGGACAGGAGCAGCCCGATCCCGCGACAGATTCAAGGGCAGTGCCGATTTATCAGACGACATCCTATGTGTTCAGAAATTCGGCTCATGCCGCGGCGCGCTTCGGTCTTGCCGACGCGGGCAATATCTACGGCAGACTCACAAACTCAACTCAGGACGTTCTGGAAAAGCGCGTTGCCGCTCTTGAGGGCGGTGTCGCTGCTCTGGCACTGGCATCAGGCGCTGCGGCTGTGACCTATACCATTGAGGCTCTTGCACAGGCCGGAGATCACATCGTGGCGCAGAAGACCATTTACGGCGGCAGCTACAATCTGCTTGCGCACACTCTGGCTCAGTTCGGCGTTGAGACCAGCTTTGTCGATGTCCACAGGCTTTCCGAGGTCGAGGCCGCCATCCGCCCGAATACCAAGGCAATATATCTTGAAACGCTCGGCAACCCCAACAGCGACATTCCCGACATTGACGCGATCTCCGAGCTTGCGCACCGCCACGGACTTCCCGTGGTCGTGGACAACACCTTCGGAACACCGTACCTCATCCGTCCGTTTGAGCACGGCGCGGATATCGTGCTTCACTCCGCAACGAAGTTCCTCGGCGGACATGGCACGACTCTTGGCGGGATCATCGTCGATTCCGGCAAATTCGACTGGAAGACCTCGGGGAAATATGCGCCCATAGCCGAGCCTAATCCGAGCTATCACGGAGTGTCCTTCGTTGACGCGGCAGGTCCTGCGGCCTTCGTTACATATGTCCGCGCCATACTTCTCAGAGATACCGGCGCCGCCATTTCGCCGTTTAACGCCTTCCTTCTGCTTCAGGGCATCGAGACGCTTTCCCTGCGCCTTGAGCGCCATGCGGAGAACACCAAAAAGGTAGTCGAATACCTTGCCAAGCACCCGCAGGTCGAAAGGGTCAACCATCCATCTCTGCCGGAGCACCCGCAGCATGAGCTCTATGAGCGGTATTTCCCGAACGGCGGCGCTTCGATATTCACGTTTGAGATAAAGGGCGGCCAGACTGAGGCTCACAAATTCATTGACAATCTGGAGATATTCTCTCTGCTGGCGAATGTTGCCGACGTGAAGTCGCTGGTCATCCACCCTGCGACCACAACGCATTCGCAGCTCACAGCCGAGGAGCTTCTCGATCAGGGCATCAAGCCGAACACTATACGCCTGTCGATCGGCACAGAGCATATAGACGATATCATTGCCGACCTTGAAAAGGGCTTTGCAGCTATCAGATAAGAGTCAGGATATCCGACACACTCCGGCGCGGAGGCCTCTGCGCCGGAGCTTATTCCGCAAAGAAGAAGGTGCGAAAACATATGCCAATAAAGATTCCGGTCGATCTGCCGGCTGCAAGGACTCTGCTGGAGGAAAACATATTCGTCATGGACGCACAGCGTGCCGTGACGCAGGATATCCGCCCGCTGCATATTCTTATCCTGAACCTGATGCCCACGAAAATAGTGACGGAAACGCAGCTTGCGCGGCTTCTCGGCAACACGCCGCTGCAAATAGAGATAGAGCTGCTTGCCGTCAGCGGCAGAACGCCCCGGCATGTTTCGCCGGAGCATATGCTCTCGTTTTACAAGAGCTTTGACGAGGTGCGCGAAAGCTTCTATGACGGGCTTATCATCACCGGTGCTCCGATAGAGCAGCTGCCGTTTGAAGAGACCGACTACTGGCAGGAGCTGTGCCGCATCATGGAGTGGAGCCGCTCGCATGTGTACAGCACCCTGCACATCTGTTGGGGAGCGCTGGCGGGACTGTATTACCATTACGGGATCGATAAGACCGCGCTGCCGGAAAAGCTCTTCGGCGTTTTCCCGCACAGGGTCACGCACAAGGGCTCTATTTTGTTCCGCGGCTTTGACGACGTGTTTTGGGTGCCCCACTCCCGCTATATGGGCATCTCCCGCGAGCAGGTCGAGAAGACCTCCGGCCTCAAGATCCTCGCCGAGAGCGATGAAGCGGGAGTCTACGCCGTCTCGACCGACGGAGGGCGGCAGATATACATAAGCGGCCATTCCGAATACGATGCGGACACACTGAAAAACGAATACGAGCGCGATAAGGCCGGCGGTGTGCCAGTTAAGCTCCCGAAGAACTATTTTCCCAACGACGACGACACAAAGGAGCCCATCTGCACATGGCGCTCGGCGGGTAATCTTCTCTTCTCCAACTGGCTTAATTATTTTGTCTATCAGTCAACGCCGTATCTGATCACGAGCATCACGGAGAACACTCAGGCAAGCCCTGCTCCGGGACTTCTGACGCAGGAGACGTATAGCAGCAATGCGTATCAGCCATTCAAAGCATGAGCGGCGGCGGTTTGCGGAAATTTTACCCGCAGGCAGATAAGTAAAAAGCCTCCGGCGTGGCCGGAGGCTTTTAGTCTGCCTTATTCTTCTATTGAGCCCCATTCGGGAACATGGACTGTTATCTGCTCCTCGGATGATTTTTTTGCCGCGAGGGAATAGGCCAGAGCGGAGATGCCGTCACTGAGCGGAGTTTCGATGGGCTTGCCGTTTTTGAGGCAGTCCTGAAATGCCTCGTGTGCATAGAATATGACATCGCCCGTGGCGCGGTCGTAGGAATCGTTGAAGCGGAGCGTCTCGGCATAGGACATATTCTCGGTCTTCCATGTGAGATCGGTGAACTCGAACATGCCCTCTCCCGTGAGGAAAATAGAGCCCTTGTCGCCTATATATGCGCGGGAGCAGGTTGGGATATCACAGGCCCAGGAGGCTGCGATGGTCGCTATCGCGCCGTTTTTGAGGCGTGCGCTGATGGACGTGTGGTTGTCAAAGCGCGGCACGGAGTCGAGCGTTCCGGTGTAGTTGCAGCTGATGGTCTCGAACGAGCCGGCCATGGCGGTGATGAGCTTCCAGTCGTGCGAAACCGACTCGATGGTCATGCCGCAGGCGAGGTTCGGATCCGTGCGCCACGAGGCGGCCATATTCTTTGCGTGAAATCCGAAGCCGGGACTGAGGCGCGAGAAGGCGATATTGACGGGGCGGCCAAACATGCCGCTGCGCACGAGCTCGAGCATCTTTCTGTACGCGGGGCGGTAATAGTGGGCAAAGCCGACCATTATCGTTGCGTTGTATTCGTCAGCCATATGCTTTATCTTCATCGCGTCTTCCCATGTTGCGCTCACCGGCTTTTCCATGTAAAGCGGCACATGATGCCTGAGCACCATTTCAACATAGTCGAGGCGCTTCGTGGGCGGTGTACTTATCACAACATAGTCGGACTTGACGACATAGTCCTCTATCTCGTCGTAGCCGCAGATCGGGCAGCCGAACTCGGCGGACAGAAGATCGGCGTTTGCTTTGCTTATATCAAAGCCGCCTATGACCTCTCCGCCCAGACGGACGACGGCTCTGCCGTGATGCCGGGCAATATCGCCCGCGCCTATCAGAAATACTTTCATAATCGTTCTCCTTATCTGAGCAGCTCCATGGCGGAGTCCGCGATGTTTTCCGCAGTTACGCCGTTTATCGCAAGCAGGCGCTCATACGGCGCGGACATTCCGAACTGATCCTGAATGCCTATGCGTTTTACCCTGCCCTTGCCTGCTTCGGCGGCAAGCTCGCAGACCGCGCTGCCGAGACCGTTGAGGATGTTGTGATCCTCGACGGTTATTATTTTTCCTACAGATTCGATGCAGTCGGTCACGGCCTGCGTATCGAGAGGCTTTATCGTATGCATATCGAGCACACGCGCCTGAACACCTTTTTTCTCGAGCAGCTCAGCAGCCTCAAGCGCAAGGCGCACGGTGTCGCCGTTTGCGATTATCGCAACGTCGCTGCCGCTGCGAAGAAGCTTTGCCTTGCCTATCTCGAACTCCTCGTCCTCACCGTATATGCTGGGGATCGCATCTCTTGTGAAGCGGAGATATACAGGCCCGTCAAACTCTGCGGCTGCGCGGGTCAGCTTTCTTGCCGACTGATAGTCTGCCGGCATGACGACCGTCATGTTCGGTATGGTGCGCAGAATGCCCATATCCTCTATCGCCTGATGGCTCGCGCCGTCGTTTGCGGGGGTAACGCCGCCATGGGAGCAGGCTATTTTGACGTTCAGGTGAGGATAGCATATCTCCTGACGGATCATCTCCAGCATACGCATCGAGCCGAATGCCGCATAGGTCACGACGAAGGGTATCTTGCCGCAGGTTGCCAGACCCGCTGCTGCGCCCGCGCAGTTCTGCTCGGCAATGCCTACGTTGAGATACTGCTCGGGCAGAGCCTTGCGGAAGGCTCCCGTTTTGCAGGATTTGCCTATATCCGCATCCACGACAAGTATGTTTCGGTTCTCCCGACCAAGCTCAACGATCTCGTCGCCGAAGCCGTCTCTTGTGGCTATGTTTTTACCAAAATTCATTTTCAGTCCTCCTCAGCAGCCGACATACGCTTTGTCAAGCTCCGACATTGCCTGCTTATACTGCTCTTCATTGGGGGCAGTGCCATGCCATGAGCACTGATTTTCCATATACGATACGCCCTTGCCCTTCACTGTCTTTCCGACGATGCACTTGGGAAGGCCGTTATTTGCGGCCATCGCCTCATCAAGAGCCCTGACGACCGAGGCCATGTCATTGCCGTCTATCTGCCAGACCTCAAAGCCGAAGGCTTCAAACTTCCCTGCAAGATCAACGGGGGGCATTATCTCCTCGCAGGTACCGTCGAGCTGGAGGTTGTTCCAGTCGACGAAGGCGATAAGATTATCGAGTTTGTACTTATAGGCCGTACCGGCGGCCTCCCATATCTCGCCCTCGTTGCACTCACCGTCGCCGATGGCGCAGAACACGCGGTACTTCTTCCCGTCGAGCTTTGCCGCAAGAGCCATGCCCGCAGCGCAGGCAAAGCCCTGTCCGAGCGAGCCTGTGGATATGTCTATTCCCGGGCACTTCTTCATATCGGGGTGCCCCTGAAGGATCGAGCCCTCCTTGCGCAGAGTGTCCAGCACGCTCATGTCAAAGAAGCCCTTCATGGCAAGCGCGGCGTACTGAGCGGGGCATGTATGTCCCTTGGAGAGCACGAAGCGGTCACGATCCTCCCAGTGCGGATCTTTGGGGTCGATATCCATGGCGTGCCAGTAGCATGCGGTGACAAATTCCGCAACCGACAGCGAGCCGCCGGGATGCCCCGACTGAGCCTTGTATATCATGGATATGATGTTCTTTTTTACATCAACGCATTTATTTTGCAGCTGCTCAATGTTTAAATTATCTTTCATAAAGCTCTACCTTTCTGCATACATTGCCTGCATCAGCCGCCGAGAAGCGCCAGCGAAATAGACGGCACATAGGTGACAAGCACAAGAACGATCAGCGACGCGAGCAGCAGCGGTATGACCGAAACGGATATCCTCTTGAGGTCAATATTCGATATACCGCAGGCGACATAGAGGTTGACACCGACAGGCGGGGTGACGAGGCCGATGGCGAGGTTGACGATCATGATGGTGCCGAAGTGTACCATGCTCATGTCGAGCGCCTGCGCAACGGGAATAAACAGCGGGGTGAAAATGTAAAGCGCAGAGGTGGAATCGAGGAAGCAGCCCGCTATGAGCAGGACGATATTTACGATGATCAGGAAGATGACCTGATTGCCGCCTGCAACATCGGTGAGCAGGGTGCTGATGGCAACGTCGATCCTTGCGCGGGTGATGACATAGGCAAAGAGCGTCGCGGCGGCGGTGATGAACATAACGGTCGCGGTAGTGGACGCGGAGTCAATGAATATTTTCTTGAGCTCCTTGAGCCTGAGGGTCTTGTAAACAAAGACACCGATGAACAGGCCGTAGACCGCGGAGACTGCCGCCGCCTCGGTCGGGGTGAAAATGCCGCCGTAGATGCCGCCGAGGATGATAACGGGCATCATCAGACCCCAGAAGGCATCCTTGAACGCGATCCAGCGCTGCTTGCCGCTGGCCTTGGGCAGACGCTTGAGGTCGCTCTTTCTGCCGAGCCAGAGCGTTACGAGGATCAGCGCCGCACCCATGAGCAGTCCGGGCAGAACGCCGGATATGAACAGGTCGCCGATCGAGGTATCGGAGATCGAGCCGTAAACGACGAAGGTGATAGACGGCGGAATGATAACGCCGATAGCACCGGCGGTCGCCATGAGCGCCGCAGAGAAGCCGACATCGTATCCCGCCTTGATCATTGCGGGGATGAGGATAAGGCCGAGAGCCGCGACGGTTGCCGGACCCGAGCCGGAGATGGCTGCGAAGAAGCAGGCGACGATAACGCAGACCATTGCGATGCCGCCCTTTAAGTGGCCGACCAGAGATTCGGCAAGAGCGATGAGCTTGCCGGAGATACCGGCCTTTTCCATAATGTTGCCGCCGAGGATGAAGAACGGGATAGCAAGCAGAACGGATTTACTCGTTGCTGCGGAAACCAGCTGCGGCACAGTGCCGAGAACCACGGAGACCGGGCGTCCCGCGCCGAGCACGAGCATTGCAGCAACGCTGGAGATGCCGAGACATACGGCAATTGGTGCGCCGATGAGAAGGAGCACCGTGAAAACAATAAGCAGTACAAGAGCTTCCATTGATCAGTCCTCCTTATTATCTTCTTCGACCGTTGCCGCCTCTATCGCGTCGGCGACTACGTCCTCATGCTCAATGTCCTTGCCTCTGAGAAGCTTGACAAGGTTCTGCGCAAATCTGATGGTAACAAAAAGCGCTCCGACGGGAACAAATGCGCCGAATATCCATTCAGGGAGCTGGGTCGCGGCGGTGAGCTGACCCTTGTTGAACTGGTTGATGGTCATGAACACGCCGTAATAGCATATGATGCCGGAAAAGGCAACTGCGAAGATCATCGAAATGGTTGCAAGAATACGGGCAGCCTTCGGGCCGACGTGGTCGGTGATAAGGGTCAGACCCAGATGTGCGCCGCGCTTTGCGGCAATGGCTGCGCCGAGAAGGCTCAGCAGGACAAACAGATAGGTGGTGATCTCTTCCGAGAAGGACAGAGAGGCTGCAAACCATCTGGCAATAACGTTCACGAAGGTGAGCAGCGTCATCACGACAAGACATATGCAGACAAGCCACTCTTCGATGTTGTCAAGTATCTTATTCATTAATACAACTCCTGTCTGTGTCGTCAGCGGACAGTGTGACATGCAGCTGTGCATGCGCCCCTGTTCACTGGCGGCAGTATTTGATAGAGAATAAAGCATAGCCGAGGGCAGGGCAAGCCTGCCCTCGGTCGAAAGCACAAATTATTTGAAGCTTACTTAAGCTCAACGCCGAAGGCGGCGCAGGCCTCTGCTCCGTACTTCTCAAAGAAGCTCTGGCGCAAATCGGCAACAACGGCCTGGAACGGTGCAAGCTGCTCCTCGGTGAGAACATCGACCTGCAGACCCTGCTCTCTGAACTGGGCGATGAGCTCTTCATGCTCTGCCTCGACCTGATCGCGTCCCCAGTTGCAGGCCTCAACAGCCTTCTCGGTGAGCATCGTGCGGGTAGCCTCGCTCAGAGAGTTCCATGTATCGCTGTTTGCAAGGAAGAGGTCGTTTTCATAGGTGTAGTTCCAGATGGTCATGTACTTCTGAACCTCGGCGACGCCGGAGGTGGAGGTGATGCTGACGCCGTTTTCCTGACCGTCGATAGCACCCTGCTGCAGAGCGGTAAAGGTCTCGGACCAGTTAAGGCCGACGGGGTCTGCGCCGAAGGCTCTGAAGAAGTTCATGTACACCTCGCTGCCGGGGACACGGATCTTGAGACCCTTGAGATCCTCGGGAGTTGTAACTGCATGCTTGCTGTTGGTGAGCTGACGGAAGCCGTTGTGGAAGGAGCCTATCGCGGTGAGACCCTTCTCCTGAAGCACGCTGTCGTAATACGCAAGGCCGGTAGCGTCGATGATCTCGCGCGCCTCGGTGTAGCTGCTGAAGGTCCAGGGAACGGTACCGATGGACAGACGCTCGTCAAGAACGCTCAGAACGCTGGTGGCATAGGCTGCAAGATCGGTCGAGCCGTCCGTGATCATCTCAATGCCCTTGGTGGCGTTGCCGCCGGCAAGCTGATCGTTCGGGTAAACCTCGATCTTGACGCTGCCGTTGGACTCTTCCTCGACGAGCTCCTTGAAATAGTTGGCGACCTTGGTGTCTATCTGTGTATCCGTGCCGTTGACTGCCATGGTGAGCGTTATGGTGTCGTACTCCGAGTCGGATGCTGACTGATTCGATGTGCCGCATGCACACAATGTGAAGACCATTACTATGGCAAGTGCAAGCGACAGAGCTTTCTTCATTTTCATTTGTCTTTCTTTCCTTTCTGTTCTGCTGAATTCGTTTTTTACGCACAATGTTCAACGTCCTACGTTGGACAGTTTCTGCTTATACCGTAATACCTGAAATATTAAAAGTCAATATTTTTTTGCGTAGTGACTAATTTTTCGGGATTACTACTCAAAACCCGCGCCTGAATTTTTGCAACTTGCACAAATAGTTTGATAATTAACCGGCAAACTGCCCTTAAATTCGTCAACAAAATATCATCTTGACTTTATAGATACATCTTGATAGAATTATTAGTCAGAAAATAAGTTGTAAAAGGTATCTAATAAATGGCTGATTTGCAGTACAACAAAATAAACAACACGTCCGTAGTCGAACAGACCATCAGCTTTTTGACTGATGCCATTGTCCGCAGAGAGCTGACTCCCGGCGACAAGCTCCCTACCGAGTTCGAGCTGGCAGAGAAGCTGGGCGTATCCCGCAACACGGTGCGCGAGGCCGTAAAAACGCTTGTGTTCATGGGTGTGCTGGAGATCCGCCGCCCCGAGGGCACCTTTGTGCGTTCCGGCTTTACCGAGTCTCTCATCGACCCGATGGTCTACGGCATAATCCTCAATCAGGACGACAGCTTTGAAGGGCTCATGCAGCTGCGCGAAATCATGGAGGTCGGAGCATTGCGGCTGGTCATAGAAAAGGCAAGCGACGAGGAGATCGAGAGCCTGCGCGGACTTCTTTCCAAGCTGGAGGCGGCCTGCAAGGCCGAAAAGCCAGATGTCGATAATATCTTCAAGGCGGACAACGCATTTCATAATGCCATAAACGAGATGTGCGGCAATCAGATGGTCAATAAGATCAGCAGCATCGTCCGCACCCTCACCCACGCCATGCGCTATGAGAGCGTCGAGGTAATGGTCGAAAAGGATGATGCCGAAACGCTCTATGCCGCGCACGAAAAAATATTCGACGTTCTGAAAAACCGCAGTTTGCATGATCTTAACCATGTGATTCGTTCGACCTATTTTGTGGACGGTCAGGCGCTGTGCTGAATGCATTAAATGTATTACAAATAAAAGGAAAAGACCGCTCGTCGTATGACGGGCGGTCTTTGAAATTTTATATCACAGGTGCTGGTCGCGGTCTACTCTGTCGTAGAAGTAGTTGAGCACGGGCTCCATGGCCGCGGTGAGCTTCATATCAAGATTGAAGTAATACACGGCGAAGGTCACGGCGAAGAACGCGGTGCCGGCAAGCGACAGCTTTTTGGCGACGGTGCAAAGCTTGGACATTTTCCTTATCTCCTTTCGATTACCACGATTCCTCGTCGGGGAGGACTTCGAGCGTCGGGTCAACGGGCTCCTCGCCCATGACGGTGCGCATATAGGTGTTTATCTGGTCGCGCACGCCCTGACGGGAGATGACGCGCGGGTCGAACAAGTCGTGGGAGACCCATACAAGATGGATGCCCAGCTCGCGTGCGCGCTCCTCGAACATGCCGTGCATACCGTCGAGCGCCTTGCAGCTCATGTGCTCCCAAAGTATGACCATGTCGGCGTTGAACTCCTCGACAAACTCCCAGAGGTCGTCGAGCAGAACCTTGTAGCCGCCGTGGGTGCGGTTGCGCATGATCATCTTTTCGGTGAGCATGGCTATGTCGTACATCGCCTGCTCGCGGTTCTCGGGGGTGTCCTCCTCGGCGATCATCTTGGTGTTGTCCATCGACAGCATATCGGTCAGAGGCACGATGCCCCAGCAGTTGAGCATCCACACGAGCATATCCATGTAAAAGTGCGACTGCACGCCCCATACGATGGCTCTGTGGCGGTACTCGTTTGCGGTCATGGCCTTTTTCTTGTATGCCTTCTCGGCAAGCTTCATGATCTTGCGGTCGGTCTTTTCAAATATGGGGAGTCTGCCGCTGATAGCCATGTAGTTTGTCTCAGTGTAAAGTGCGAGGTTCGAGCCGAACACCTGCGGATAGGGCGACTTGCTCATTTCGAGCCACTCGAGGCGGCACTTGGTCGCGTAGTTTACGCGCTTTGCGCACTCGAAGTAGTAATCCCAGTCCCACTTCTCGCCGGTGTGCTCCTCGATGAAGGCTATCGCGTTGCGCACCTCCTGCGCCGCGTACTCCTGAACGTCCTCGTTCATATGGCGCAGCGGAGCGGCCAGCTGGAACACGGGGATGCCGTCCTCCTGCTCCATGCGCTTTGAGATAACGCCGTTGCTGAGCAGCGAGCCGTCGCAGGTGGTGTTGCACTGCACCGCGCAGCAGCCGAGGATGGGTGCGTCGTCGTCGATGGAAACACCGGCCTCCGCCTCGGGCATCGGGCACACGTCGCCGGCCAGACCGTACTGCTGGGCAACGTCGATGTAATGTATCGCAGCGCGCTGGTCGAGCAGCACGGGAATGTAGGTCGAGGCGATCTCGCGGCTGAGGGGAACGACGGTCGGGAAGCCCATCATGACAGACTGCATCTCGTTTTCGTCGATGAGCACGACCTTATCGGAAAATTTCTTGTCGTTGCCGATACGGCGGTCGCCGCGGAAAAGCTTATCGAGCAGCTTTGCAACGTCCTCTACGATAACGTCCTGCTCGGCGTGGCAGATGCGCAGATGCTCGCCGCGCAGGCCCTGAGTGTGACGGTCGATCATCATGGGAACGGCCAGATAGCTGGACATCCAGCGGTAGCGGAACATTGCCTTTATATTGCGGGGCTTTGCAAGGACGATCCTGAACATATTGACCCAGTTGTAGAGCCATCTTGAGTAATCGTAAAGCGTATCGACAACGCCGCGCCACTCGCGGCGGCTTCTGTAGCGCTTGCCCTCAAGATAGACCTTGCCGAAATCCTTGCAGCCTATTCTCTTGTTGCTCATTTGTTTTCCCCTCCCTGAATCTTCTTGATCTCAACGCTCTCGACAAAGGCCTGAACGCGGGTGCGCATCTGACCGGAGGACGAGATGTTGTACGGGCGGTCAACCGAGAGCACGGGGTAGCCGTAGTCGTCGTGCAGGATATGCGAGCCCATCATGCGCTCGTAAGCCCAGGGGTCGCAGAACTTTATCTGCTCGTATATGATACCGTCGGCGGCGTACTCCTTGGCAAGCTCGTTTACATACTCGCGCCGTCCGTTCATCTTCGCGGTGTTCATGTATCTCGGGCACTGACCGCGGTACATGTACTGGCGGCATATCTGCGTGAGCGCGTCCTCGTCGTCGGTAAGCTCGATGGGGTTTCTGCCGGGCAGCGAGCCGTAGCAGAAGCGGTCGGCGCAGACATACGCGCCGGTGCTCTCGATGAGCTTTATGAAGTCGATATCATCGACCTCGGAGCCCACGACCAGCAGTCTTACGCGGTAGTCCTTATCCTCGGGCTCGCGGGTTTTGAGCTCTTCAAGAGTCTCCTCGAGCTTGTCGATGATAAGATACTTGGGCGCAACGTATGTAGCCAGCGTGATAACGTGGAACTCATAGCCCGTGATGCGGGGCTTATCGCCCTTTCTGAACTCACCGATGGCGCGGATGAGCTCACACACGCGGTTGTGCTCGGCAACGGCCTTGCGGATAGCCTCGTCGGAAACGTCGATGCCGTAATTTTCGTGCAGGGGCGTGAGTATGTGGTTTTTGCACTGGAGCGTGTAGAGCGCAAGGCCGTTATCGTCGGCCTTCATGGGGATCTCCATGTACTCATAGAAGAACTTTTCCTTGTCCTTGCCGATGGCCTTGAGAAGCTCCATGTTCTCAACGGCTCTGTTCATCATCGTGCAGCCGTCGGGCGTGATAATGCAGTCGGCGAAGTTGAAGCCGCCCTCGATCGCACGTTCGAGCAGGGCGCGGCTGTACTCGCACAGGAAGCTCGTCATGTAATATGTCGCCATTTCCATCGAGCCTGTGCGCGGTGCGCGAAGTCTTGTCGAGAATGTGCCGGGCAGGTTCAGCAGCGGCTCTGGGGTATTTTCGCAGACGTAGGCCACGCAGACCTTCCCCTCGCTCTGCGCCTGCAGAACGAGCTCATTCTGAGCCTCCTGAAGGAGGTTCTCAAAATACAGCAGATGCTTTAAATCTTTCATATTTTTCTCCGTTCACTTACCTTCATCTTCTTTATTATAACAACATCCGTTTTATGGACTGTTATTATTTTAACGTTTTCATTGTGGATTGCAATATACACTTTGGCACTTAACGTCTTTATAACTATGCTGAAAGAGTCGGCATCTGCCGGCTCTTTTAACATATCAGGCGTTCCACTCCCCGACCTGAGCGCGCAGCCAGTCGCACCATGCGTCCACGCCCTCGCCGGTCTTTGCGCTGATGGGGAATATTTTTATATCGGGGTTGCGCATTTTTGCAAACTGCGTGACCTTTTCCATGTCGAAATCGAAGTACGGCAGCACGTCGATCTTGTTTATGATCAGCGCGTCGCAGACCTGAAAAATGAGGGGGTACTTCAGCGGCTTGTCATGCCCCTCCGGAACGGAGAGGATCATTGCGTTTTTCGCCGCACCCGTGTCGAACTCCGCCGGACACACGAGGTTGCCGACGTTTTCGAGCACGACAAGATCAAGATCCTCCGTGCCCATCTCCTCGAGTCCCTGACGACTCATATCCGCGTCAAGGTGGCACATACCGCCGGTGTGCAGCTGGATGACCTTTTTAACGGCAGTATTCGATATGCGCTCGGCATCGACATCGGAGTCGATATCGGCCTCCATGATGCCGATGCTCATCTCGCCGCTGAGCCTCTCTATCGTGCGCGTGAGAGTGGTAGTCTTGCCGCTGCCGGGCGACGACATGAGGTTGAGCATGAAGCACTTGCTTTTCTTCATCTCGGTGCGCAGAATGTCCGCCGCGTCGTCGTTTGCTTTAAAAATATTCTGCTTTATCTCGTAGACCTTGTACTGTCCCATAGCTGTCTCCCCTGCGCCTGCTCAGCAGGCAACTATTTCCTTTATATTCATTTCCTGACCCTGCTGAAGCCACGTTTTGCCGCTGCCGCAGTGGGGGCAGGTCTTGCCGTACTGAAGCGTGGAGTAGGTGCTCTTGCAGTCGTCGCACCATGTGACCGCCGGAATGATCTCGTATTTGAACTCCGCGTGCTCTATGAGCGGAGTTTTCTTTGCGTACCACTTCCAGCAGTCGGCAAGATACTCCGGCACGACGCCCGATACCTCGCCGAACTCCAGCGTCACCGACTGGATATCCGTAAGGGAATTTTCCTTTGCAATTTTATCGACCTGTTCGATCACATAGGTCACAATACTGAGCTCGTGCATATTATGTCCTTTCCGAAAAAGGTGCGGGGGTTTCCCGCACCTTTGACCTTGCTCCGGGGCTGATTATTTGCCGGAAAGCTGCTTTTTGATTATCTTGACCTGACGCTTTGCTGCGTAGGGTCCTATTGCCTTTAACTTGTCCTCGGCGGGGATCATCTTGCTGTTCTGCGGACGGTTGCGCTTGAGGTGGATAGCGTCGAACTCGCACTTGGTGGTGCAGATGCCGCAGCCGATGCACTTGTTCGGGTCTACGACGCTGCGGCCGCAGCTCAGGCAGCGGGAGGCCTCGGACTTGATCTGTTCCTCGGTGAAGGTCACACGGTCGTCCTCCATGGTGAGCACCTTCTTGGAGTCGATGGCGACCTCGGAGCGTGCGGGCTTCTTGAACTTCTCTGCCGGCAGAGCGATATTCTGCTTGTCAAGCTCCTTGAACTCGCGCAGGTTGCGGTGGATCGTCAGCGACTGGCCGACGTTTACAAAGCGGTGGATGGAGACCGCACCCTCGCGGCCGGTTGCGATGGCGTCGATGGTGTACTTAGGACCGGTCG
This sequence comes from Hallerella sp., assembly GCA_963620985.1. GTDB lineage: Bacteria > Bacillota > Clostridia > Oscillospirales > Oscillospiraceae > F23-B02. The sequence goes on from CAVFCI010000005.1 coordinate 74,801, forward strand.
CGCAGTCGCCGCCGACGAAGATGTCCTTCTCCTCGGTCTGGAAGGTGACTGCATCGTGGTCGATGAGGCTGCCGTCGGGAGTCTCGGCCATGGTGCCGGCGAGGACGGAGCCGTACTCGGAGCGCTGGCCGATAGCGACCAGAACATTGGAGCAGGGGACGGTGATGGTCTCGCTCTCGTCATATACGGGTGCAAACTTGCCCTCGGCATTGCGCACGGAGGTGCAGCGCATGAGCTCGATGGCGGTGACCTTGCCGTCCTCGCCTATAACGGCCTTGGGGGCCCAGGAATTGTTGATGACAACGCCGTCGGCTATGCCGGCGTTCTTCTCGTCGGGAACGGTGGGCATCTCCTCGTCCTTCTCAAGGCAGTACATATTGACGCTGCCCTTGGTCAGACGGCGTGCAGCGCGCGCTACGTCGATGGCTGCGTTGCCGCCGCCGATGACGACCACGTCGCCGCTGAGCTTCTTGGTCTTGCCGCTGTTGACGGCGCGCAGGAAGTCGAGACCGCCCAGAACGCCCTTGAGCTCCTCGCCCGGGATGTTCAGCTTTGCAGCCTTCTGGAGGCCGACTGCAACGTAGAAGGCCTTGAAGCCCTCGTCGCGCAGCTGCTGGATGGTGATGTCCTTGCCGACCTCAACGCCGCAGCGGAACTCAACGCCCATCTCGCGCAGAACGTCGATCTCGCTCTTTACGATGTCCTTGCCGATACGGAAGGAGGGGATGCCGTTTACGAGCATGCCGCCGGGGACTGCTTCCTTCTCGAATACGACCGGGCTGTAGCCCTCGATTGCGAGGAAGTATGCGCAGGACATACCGGCAGGACCTGCGCCGATGATGGCGATCTTCTGGTCAAACTTTGCGCGGGTGCAGGACAGCATGGGCGGCACGTAGCGGTGCTCGGCCTTCATGTCCTGCTCGGCGATGAACTTCTTTATCTCGTCGATGGCCAGAGGCTCGTCAACGGTGCCGCGGGTGCATGCATCCTCGCAGTACTTGCGGCAGATGCTTCCGCAGACCGCGGGGAAGGGGTTATCCTTCTTTATAAGCTTGAGAGCGTCGGCATAGCGGCCGTCGGCTGCCATCTTGATGTAGCCCTGAATTGCGATGTGAGCCGGACATGCGACCTTGCAGGGTGCGGTGCCGGTCGGCCAGGTCTGGATCGAGCCGTTCTCGTTTCTGTAGTTCTTGTTCCAGTGATCCTCGCCCCACTGGGTGTCGTCGGGCAGCTCGTGACGGGGATACTCGATCGGGCCGTCCTGAGTGCACAGCTTCTGTCCGAGGCGTACTGCGCCTGCCGGGCAGGTCTCGACACACTTGCCGCAGGCCACGCACTTTTCGGGGTCGGACTCGGCGGTGTACGCCGATGCCGAGAGGTTCGGGGTGTTGAACAGCTGGGAGGTGCGCAGCGCGTTGCAGATGCCGACCGCGCAGTTGCAGATGCCGAAGATCTTGTCCTCGCCGTCTATGTTGGTTATCTGATGGACATAGCCCTTGTCCTCGGCCTTCTGGAGGATCTCCATGGCCTCTTCATAGGTGATGTCGTGGCCGTGATTGGTCTCGCGGCAGTAGTCGGCAAAGTCGCCGACGCCGATGCACCATTCGCACTCGATGTCGCCCGAGCCCTCGCCGCGGATGCGCTGCTGCTTACGGCAGGAGCAGACGGAAACGCCGATGTGACCCTCGTACTTCTTCAGCCAGTGGCTCAGATGCTCGATGGGCAGGCTCTTGCTCTCTGCGGGGATGGCCTTCTCAACGGGAACAACGTGCATGCCGATGCCTGCGCCGCCGGGAGGTACGAGCTCGGTGATGCCTGCCAGGGGCAGATACGCCATGCGCTCGAAGAAGTCTGCGGTCTCGGGGTACATATCGGACTGCTCGGGGTTTATCATCATGATCTCTGCGCTGCCGGGGACGAACATGTCCAGCACCCAGCGCTTTTCATGGTTGGGGTTCTTGCCGTCGAGGTTTTCCCAGTGGTACTCGACGAGGCCGCTCTCGCTGACGGCCTGCAGGGCCTTTTCGAGGTATGCTCTGTCAAACTGCGGGTTCTTCTTTGCCAGCTGCTCGATGGTCAGGGGAACGCGCTTTTTCATGGTCAGGCAGATATCGAGGATATCGTCCGCCATCTTCTGGTCATACTTGTATGCGGTGTACTTGAGTGCGGAATTGATGCCAATGTATTCGGGGGATTCCGGCGTGATCTTGTCCTTGCCGAGAAGGACGGTTGCGCGGTCGGTGATCTCCTTGCCGAGCTTGGCGATCTTCTGATCTTTTGTCATGAGTTTCAGGCCTCCTGATAAGATTTTTGATGCGCTTGTGAATTAAATGGCGATGCTTGAATTTATCTTACTTTTATTGTTGAAAATAGTCAATAAACGCGCTTTAAATTTGACAAATCTCACAAAAAACCTGTAAAATATTTGAGAACACTTTCTTTTTCAACTTGACATTTGCGAACAAAATGCTTAAAATGTTTTTAAAATAAGTACAGTTTTGCAGGGGGTGTTCCGGTGCAGGATTCTGCGTCAAGGCTCAGGGAGGACATTGCAAAATGTGCCATAGAGCTGTTTAAGAACGAGGGCTACGGCAGCGTCAGCGTAAACGAGATATGTCAGGCCGCGCACGTCTCGCGCACGGTTTTTTACACCGTGTTCAAGGGCAAGCGCAGCATACTCGACTATGTCGTCGCAAAGCCGCAGCAGAACGATGAGGAGAGCTTCCGGCGCTTTGCCGATGCCGAGAACGACTTTGAGCGCATCTGGCAGCTCTTCGAGCGCTTTATAGACATCGCGCTCGCCTTCGGTCCGAAGCTTACGAGCACGCTGTTCATCATGCAGTTCGAGTCGCCCGAGGGCATACGCGACGCGGTGCATGCGCTGGACGATCTGTTTGCAACGCTTGCCAAAAACTGCGCAAAAAACGGGATAATCGAGACCGAGGAGCCGCCCGAGCTTCTCTCGCGCATAGCGACCGATCTCATTATCCACGAGCTTTACGTCTGGTGCAGTCAGAACGGCAACTTCTCGCTGCGCGAGCGTGCGCGGCAGTACGCCGAGGTCGCCTACCATGTAAAGCCCAAGTACCGCATGAGCCCCGAGCAGCGCGCCGCGCTGTGACACTGGCTCGATACGGGATCGATACGGAACATAAAACGGCCATACAGAGACTTTGCGTCTCCGTATGGCCGTACAGCTTGTCAAAAAAGTCCCTTGCGGGACTTTTTTGACTGCACTTTTCCGCCGAGCATTTTGAAAGTATTCAAAATG
>CAVFCI010000006.1:0-72156 GCA_963620985.1 Hallerella sp.
GGCGTGATCTCCACCCGAGGGTTGAAGGAGGACGCTTTTCTATACGGCGAGCTGGTCTTTGACGTAAACACCGCCTATTTTCACAATCATGGCGGCTATGACTTCGCAAAACAATTCTACACCGACGCATACAAATCCGCAATAGAAATCGTAGGCGGCGAGCAATATATTCTGTCTGCGGTCATGCACGCCGATGAACGCAACCGCGCCATGTCCGACGCGCTGGGGCAGGACGTGTACCACTACCACCTTCATGTGGTCTACCTTCCCGTCGTGGAAAAACAGATTCTATGGACGAAACGCTGCAAGGATAAATCGCTGGTGGGGACGGTCAAGGAAACGGTACAGCAGGTCAGTATGAGCAAAAAGTGGGATTCCAAGCCCGCGCTGGACGAGAACGGTGAGCCGGTCTTGAGTGCAAAGGGCAAGCCTGTTCTCAAAAAATCCTACAGCGTTTTGCAGGACGATTTCTTCCGGTATATGCGCGACGCCGGGTATGACGATGTGGAGCGCGGCGAACGCGGCAGCTCCGAGGAACACCTGACGGTGACGCAGTTCAAGGTGCAGCAGGAACAGGCGCGGTTGGAATCGATTGAGGATAAGATTGACAGGAGACAGCAGACGCTTGAAAAATACAACGAGAAGATCAGGGAGCAGAAGGGCGCAGCTGCTTCCTTCCACGAAATCGACAGCATTGGGAAAAAGACCATCTCCGGCAATATCTCCATGACACCGCAGGACGCGCAGTTCCTCAAGGAGCTTGCCAAGGAGGGCGTCGCCTCTCGCGGGCTGATCGGAGATTTGAAGAATAAAGTGGAAACGCTCAAGCGCGATGTCAGCGTATGGAAACGCAAATATGAAAAGCTGCAAGAGCAGACAAAGGACTTCATGGCGGCATTCAAACGAGCGCCCCGCAAGGTCAAGGAGTTCATACAATTCGTGCTCCACACCGAGCCGGAGAAGCCGGAGCAGTCCGGAAACCGTGATATGCCGCGCCGCAAGAAGCGCGACATGGAGCTGTGAGCAACTACGGTGTAGAGCCGTAAAAATCCGAAAATAGCCAGCAGGAGCGCGACGGACGAACCGGACGTTGTCCGGCGTGCTCCTGTTTGAAAATCTCCGTTTTCCCTAAGTCAAGAGCCGGAGAAGACAGCCGAAAAACACCCCTATTGCGTAACAAAGGCGCAGAAAGGAGCCGCATATGAAAACAGGGCTGACAAAGAGCCAGAAAATCACGGAAATCTGCTTCGATGAGAAAGAGCCTCTGATCCATATCCGCACACACAACACCGACCTCAAGAACAGGCTGACCGCCTATGCCGCAGCACACCCCGGCGAGTGCCGTCAGACCGACGCAGACCCGGACACGGGCTGCATGGAGTTTGAAATCCGCAAGGGACGGTTCTCTTTCCGTCTGACTGCGCCGTATTCGGATGAGCGCCGTCACGCAGCAAGCGAGCTTGCCAAGAAAAATGGATTGAAAGGACGAGTATAAACCCATATCAGGCGCAGCCGTCCGTAGGAGTTTAGATTCTCCTGCGGGCGACTTTTTCTTTGCAGAGAACATCTCACGCTCTGATGAGATTATCTTGCGAACATCGTCGTTTTGTGCTATAATACAATTAGTTTAAATTTGGAACGGAGAATTACAATGTCAATTTCCTACGATAAGCTCTGGAAGCTGTTGATCGATAAGAAAATGAACCGGACGGATTTGAAGGACGCCTCCGGTATCAGCTTCAATGTGCTTGCCAAGATGGGAAAAAACGAATTTGTCTCTATGGAAAGCCTGCATAAGATTTGCTTGACGCTCAAATGTGATGTAGGAGATATCTTGGAGTTCGTTGATGAAGCAGATACGAAACCGGCATGATTTCAATCGAACTACGCAGGAGAGAAAAGGAAATGCAGCAACCGTTGACTTGTGTTGAAATATGCGCTGGCGCTGGTGGGCAGGCGCTGGGGCTTGCAATGGCAGGCTTTGTCCATGTTGCGCTTGTCGAGTATGAAGAAGATTATTGCAAGGTATTAAAGCAGAATCGCCCAGAATGGAACGTCATTTGCGCAGATGTTCACGATTTTGACGGGTGTCCATACCGTGGTGTCGATCTGCTGGCTGGCGGCGTTCCTTGCCCTCCTTTCTCCATTGCAGGCAAGCAGCTTGGACGCGATGATGAACGTGATCTTTTTCCCGAAGCAATTCGACTGATTGAGGAGATTCAGCCTCGTGCTGTCATGCTTGAAAATGTACGTGGCTTTCTTGACTCGGGCTTTGATGAATACCGCGACCACATTTTCACGTCGATTCAAAAGCTCGGCTATGTAACCCATATCAAACTCTTGAACGCCTCTGATTATGGTGTTCCGCAGCTACGTCCCAGAGTGGTTATCATCGGCATTCGGAAGGATCAGATCGGAGCATTTGCCTATCCTGATGAACAGCCAGACAGCGCTCCCACTGTTGGTGATACGCTCCGTGATTTGATGGCACAGAATGGATGGGAAGGCGCGAAGCAGTGGGCATCTAATGCAAACCGGATTGCTCCGACCCTTGTAGGCGGCTCCAAGAAGCACGGTGGTCCTGACCTTGGTCCCACACGCGCCCGTAATGCATGGGCAGAGCTTGGCGTAGATGGTCGAGGAATTGCAAACGAAGCACCCGCCCCCGGATTTGAGGGTATGCCCCGCTTGACAAGCCGAATGATGGCACGGATTCAAGGTTTCCCCGATACATGGACATTCGGAAACCGGAAAACCGTAGCCTGCAGGATGATTGGAAATGCATTCCCGCCCCCGGTTGCCCGGGCAGTTGGGGAAAAAATAAAGGAGTGTTTGGAGCATGGATGCATTGATAGCAAACGCGAGATTCCACTTTCACAAGCAATTGTTTGAAACCAACACTCTGACGTTGACCACGGCAGGCGTCGCATCCAATGCAGACACCAGCAGCCGCGGCTCAAAGGCGATTGCGCGGAGGATCGTTGACATTCTTGTGGAGGAACAGCATCATGCTGTCTCCACGGTTGACAAAATTTCCGGGCAGACTCTCGGAAAGCAATTTGAAACGCTGACAATGGAGTTCCTGCGTGAAACCTGTCCCTATTTGCAGAACCTCCGTCCCGGAAACTGGACAATTCTTCAGCTCGGCAATAACAACAAACTGAAAACAAGCGATTTTGCGCAGTACGAGCATCTTGCTTACTTAAATGCGCTTACGACACAGAACGCACAGTTGGCTGCTGCACTCGGGAATGATTACCTCGTTGCACCTGACGTTGTTGTATACCGCGATCTCTATGAGGACAGCGAGATCAATGCCGCTCAGCCAATTGTTGATGACGAAATCTGCAAGATGGCTGATATTCGGAAGTCTAACGGCGGCAAGCCCATTCTTCATGCCAGTGTTTCTGCAAAGTACACGATGCGCAGCGACCGCGCACAGAACAGCCGCACCGAGGCATTGAACCTGATCCGCAACCGAAAGGGACATTTGCCGCACATCGTTGTTGTGACGGCTGAGCCTATGCCGAATCGCTTGGCATCTCTTGCGCTCGGCACTGGCGATATTGACTGCGTATATCACTTTGCACTCTATGAGCTGATTCGAGCAGTTAAAGAGGCTGGTTCTGAGGATGCGGTGGAAACGCTGGAAACCTTGGTGCAGGGCAAGCGGCTGAAGGATATTTCCGATCTCCCACTGGATTTGTCTGTGTAATGGCTGATTCTGTTTCCTCTGTCCGCTGTAGTGAGATCATGTCGCACATCAAAAGCAAAGATACCAGTATGGCATAAGTCAATTATTGCACGGCCTATGCAAAAAAGCTTAGACTGCGTTTCCACTCGTCGAGTGGAAACGCTTTGGCAACAGAATTTCATTATTCACAAAAAAAGAGCTGCCTGATTTCAGATGAAGTCAGGCAAGGCGCTGTTAGACAGCATATTCTTTTCCAATACCAAAGAGGGCTGCGAGAGGCTGCTGGAACTGTTCGGGCGTTTGGTCTTCTCCAAGGATGAGGTGCTCATCGGAATGGAAGCAACGGGTCATTATTGGCTGAGCGTTCACGCTTTTCTTCAGGAACAGGGCTATGATGTCAAGGTCATTAACCCTATTCAGTCGGAAGCCTTTCGGAAAATGTATATCCGTCAAACCAAGAACGACAGTAAGGACAGCTTCATTATCGCTCAGATCATGCGCTTCAGTCAGTTTTCTGCCACCGATCTCTCGGAGGAAGTTATCGTGGCCATGAGACAGCTCAGCCGTTACCGTTTGGCACTGGTAGATTCCTGTGGAGACTGCAAACGCAGGGTCATTGCACTGCTGGATCAGGTTTTCCCTGAGTATGACAGCCTGTTTTCGGATACCTTTGGTGTCACCTCGAAAGAAGTGCTGTCCAAATATCCAACTCCCGAGGACATGCTTACCGTATCCACACGGAAGCTTACAAATCTTTTGGAGAAGGACGGCTGCATCAAGGCCGCCGCGATAATCAACAAGACGCAGGTGGACGTGTACGAGGGCGCTCCGTGGAGCTTCGAGGCTCCGGCAACCGAGGTCTGCGTTCTGCACACGCTCGTTGTAGACCCCCGATATGCCGGTCAGGGCATAGGCAAAAGATTCGTCGCGTTTTACGAAAAATACGCTCTGTCGCGCCGCTGCGCGGTGCTGAGGATAGACACCAATGCCATAAACGCCGCAGCAAGAGCGCTGTATTCAAGGCTCGGCTACCGCGAGGCCGATATCGTCCCCTGCACCTTTAACGGCATCCCGAACGTGAATATAGTCCTGCTTGAGAAAAAGCTGAAATGAAAAATCCGAGGCACGGCCTCGGATTTTTCATTTGATTATCGTGCTTATTATCGGCTTGCCCTCGCGGTCGAGCAGAGGAGTCAGACCACCCGCATAGCCCGAGTGGTGGAAGATATAGTTTACGCCGGTCTCCCTGTCAACCCATATCTCCGTGCCCTCCAGAGTTCCCTGAGAATAGGCCTTTTCAAATCTTTTTTCGCTCATTTTACCTGTTCCTTTCCTTATATATTTTCGCCGCCCTGCTCATGGGGATGAGCGCGAGCGCCGTGACGATGGCGGCTGCAATGAACAGCTCGTTTACCGGCAGATAGCCCTCGGCGATCTTCGATACGTCATAGCCGAGTTCCGCTGCGCGCTGCGCGGTGACGAAGACGAGGTTTCCGTTTTCCACGACCTGATACACCTTCTCTCCGAAGGCGCGGCAGATGGGATCGGCAAGCAGCGGACCTGCGATCATCGGGAAGAATACGAAGAACATTATCCTTATGCCCTCGAACTGGCCGCGGTGCTCCTCGGGATAGAGGCGCTTCATCCACACGGTCATGGCCTGCATGAAAACAACGTAGCCGATGCCGACGAGGATTATGCCGATAAAGCAGGGCCAGTTCGCCGCGAGGTTCAGGGCGTTTTTCGTGTCGAAGCTGCCCTGCATATTGCCGACGACAAAATACACGAACAGACAGCCGAGGATACTCAGCACCGTTGCGCCCCCTGCGACGGCGGGCACCTTTTTGTTGTTTATCACCTTTATAAAGGGCACGGATACCGCAACCGCGATCAGCAGAGGTATGCCGAGGATGAGGCTGGGGTCGTCAAAGCCGAGGGTGTAGTTCATCCAGTTCATGATGTGGATGAAGTAGCAGTTGTAGCCGATGAAAAATACGCACAGCGTCAGGAATACGAGCGCAAGCTCGCGGTTCGATACGAAGAGACGGAAGTTGAAGGTCGAGCCGAACTGATGCCAGAAGCTGCCGTCCTTGACCGGCTTGAGCGTGGGCGAGTCCTTGAGCAGAAAAAACGAGGCTATGCCGACGAGAATAGTAATGCCGCCGGCAGCCGAGAAGAAGATTATATAGCCAAGCTGCGGATTTGCCTCGGTCGCAAGGCCGTTGACGAACATACCGCCGACGAGAGTTCCCACGAGCGTTCCGATAACGGGCAGCGTAGCCGCGACAGCGCCGATCTGGCCGGAGTTTGAGTCGTCCATCATGTCGGCGTACCAGGCGTTGTAGCCTGCGTCGTTTGCCATCGAGCCGAAGAAGCTCATGATCGTGTCGGCAGCGACGATCGTAACGCCGACGAGCATGACATTGTTGTAAATACTGTCGCGCAGATAGTGCGTCAGACCGAAGGCTATCGTGAATATGCCCCAGAGCACAGAGCCCCATGCGATGAGCCTTCTGCGCGAGCCGATGCGGTCGGAAAGCGTTCCGAAAAACAGCGCCGAGAAGGTCGTCGCCGTCGCGGAGCATATGGTCATTGCCGTGACAACTCCGAGCTGTGCGCCGAAATCGGAGTATAGAAAGTTTGCAAACCAGTTGTTTTCGATGACCCACGCTATCTGCGCGGAAAAGCCGATCACCAGAAGCAGCGTCCAGTTGAGAGCGCCTATTCCCTTTTTTCCGCCGGCCTGTGTTTTACTCATTTATTCTTCCTCCCGTGAGTTCCCTGATAAGAGCCTCGTATTCATCCTTTGCGCACATATAGCTCGCCGCGTGTCCCGCCTGAGGCACTAAAAGCAGCCTCTTTGGGCTTTTGCAGGCGTTATATATCTGCATTGCCATGTCCTTCGGCACATAGCGGTCGCTGTCGCCGCAGATATACACGAGCGGCACCTTCGCCGCGCTCACGCTGCGCACGGAGCTTGCCTCCTTGAAGCCGTAGCCGGCCTTCAGGAGATTGACGTACTCGAAAACGTCCACGAACAGCACCGGCAGGTGATAAAGCTGCCCGACGAGGTTTCGGAAAACCGTGTCGAGATCCGAATACCCGCAGTCGGCGATAACGCCGCGTACGCCTGTGTTCAGCTCAAGCTCCATGCTCTGCAACACGCTTGCCGCGCCCATGGACATGCCGTGCAGATAGATATCGTTATCGGGGAAAAGCTCGGCGGCCTTGTCTGTCCAGCGCACAACGTCGTATCTGTCGAGCGCACCGAAGCCTATATACTCGCCGTCGCTTTTGCCGTGGGCGCGCATGTGGACGTAAATGAGGTCGTGCCCGAGCGAGCGGTAAAAATCGTACATTGCGGCAAAGTCGCAGGCGGGCTCGGACTTGTAGCCGTGAAAGAACATCACCGTGACCCCCGTGCCGCTGCCGCGCAGAAGCTCGGCGCGAAGCGTGAGCCCATCGCCGGATACGATGCTTATCTCCTCAAACGGCAGCTCGCGGAAGGGTGCAAAGTACGGGATGTTGTGCGCCCAGAGCGCTTTTCCGGTCGGCTCAAGCAGTTCAGACGAGCTCGCGCCCGTCTCCGGAGTCGGGAAATTGTCCTGCCGCCGGATGAGCACACGCACGAATTTGAGCCCCACCGCGTACAAAAGCGCAAGCACTGCGCAGATAATTATCAGAACGATCAAAGCAGCCTTCATAAAATCACCGAGACCATTTTATTATATTTCTATTAAAATTGGAATAGCAAATATTGATTAAGCGGGGAGATTATTATATAATTGACGACATACTAAAAAACGAAAAGGAGCGGTACCATGGAAAAGTCAAAGGTATATTTCATAAAAGAGATCAGCCCTGAGAACGTGATAAAGGCATATGAGGCGCTCGGCGTTGAGCTCCGCGGAAACGTGGCGGTCAAGCTCCACAGCGGCGAGCCCGGAAATCAGAACTTCCTGCGCCCCGAGTTCATGAAGCCCGCCGTGGATCACGTCGGCGGAACTATAGTTGAGTGCAACACCGCCTATGACGGCGGCAGAGATACGACCGAGCACCATAAAAAGACCATGCAGCTGCACGGCTGGGTAGAGATAGCGGATGTGGATATCATGGACGCGGAGGGCGACATGACCATCCCCGTGCAGGGCGGAAAGCACCTTGACGTGAACTACGTCGGCAGAACCCTGCCGGAGTATGACTCCATGCTCGTGCTGTCGCACTTCAAGGGTCATCCCATGGGCGGCTTCGGCGGTGCGCTGAAGAATATATCCATCGGCCTTGCTTCGAGCTACGGCAAGAAGTATATCCACGGCGTGAAGGAGATAGAAAACTTCTGGCACGCAGATCACGACAGCTTTCTTGAATGCATGGCCGATGCGGCCAAGAGCATAGTCGATCACTTCGGCGGCAATATGGCCTTCGTGAATATAATGAAGAACATGTCCGTTGACTGCGACTGCTGCGCAGTTGCGGCAGACCCCAAGATCGGCGATATTGGCATCCTCTCGTCGCTCGACCCCGTCGCGCTCGATCAGGCCTGTGTTGACCTCGTGTACGCAAGCAGCGATCCCGACAAGGGCGACCTCATCGAACGCATAGAGTCGCGCAACGGCATCCACACCGTTGAGGCAGCCGCCGAGATAGGCGTTGGCAGCCGCGAATACGAGCTCATCGAGCTATGAAGAAGCTCGTTCTCGGCATTCTTGCGCATGTCGATGCCGGAAAAACCACCCTGTCCGAGGCGCTGCTGTATACCTGCGGCAGCATAAGAAGGCTCGGCAGGGTAGACCACCGCGACACGGCGCTCGACACGCACAGGATAGAGCGTGAGCGCGGCATAACCGTGTTTTCAAAGCAGGCGCAGCTCCGTACCGACAATATGGAGCTGTGCCTTCTTGATACGCCGGGGCACGCAGACCTCACGGCGGAGACAGAGCGCACGCTCGACGTTATAGACTGTGCGCTGCTCGTCATATCGGGCTCGGACGGCGTTCAGGCGCACACGGAAACGCTGTGGCGGCTTCTGGAGCGCCGAAAGGTCCCGACGATAATTTTTGCGACGAAAATGGATCTGACGGCAAGCGACAGGCAGCGCATACTCGCAGACCTGCGCACGCGGCTCTCGGAAGGCTGCTTTGACCTTACGGACAAAACGCAGGACACACGCGAGAGCATCGCCATGTGCGACGAGGAGCTTTTCGAGAAGCTTGCCTCCGGCGGCGATATCTGCGATGAGGATATCTCGCGCCTTATCGCGGAGCGAAAGCTCTTTCCCGTCCTCTACGGCTCGGGGCTTAAGTTGCAGGGCGTTCGGGAGCTTATAGAGTTTATCGAAAAATACGCGCCGAGCCCTGCTTATCCCGAGGAATTCGGTGCAAGGATATACAAGATCATGCGCGACGTACGCGGACGCAGACTGAGCTGCATGAAGATAACGGGCGGCAAGCTGCATAACCGCGGCAGCATAAACGGGCAGACCGTCACCGAGCTGCGCGTCTACTCCGGTGCAAATTACGAGACGGTGCAGTCCGCTGCCGCCGGAAGCATCGTCGCCGTGCAGGGGCTTGATGACAGCTATGCCGGTCAGGGGCTCGGCTTCGAGCGCGACACCGCAAGACCGGAAACGGAGCCCGTCATGAGCTACCGCATAGAGCTTCCCGAGGGCGCGGACGCGCTGCCGGCCTACAGGCAGCTAAAGCAGCTTGAGGACGAGGATCCGCAGCTGCACATGGAGTGGAACGAGCGCTTGCGCGAGATAAGTGTGCACATAATGGGCAGGGTGCAGACCGAGGTGCTGACAGAGCTCATACGCGAGAGGTTCGACCTTGACGTGACGATCTCCTCCGGCGGCATAGCCTACAAAGAGACTGTGGCAGCGCCCGTATACGGCGTGGGGCATTTTGAGCCGCTGCGCCACTATGCCGAGGTGCACCTTCTCATAGAGCCCATGCCCCGCGGTTCGGGGCTGAGCTTTGAAAGCCGCTGCCCCTCAGACGAGCTCGACCGCAATTGGCAGAGCCTCATCATGACAAATCTCGCCGAAAAAACGCATCTGGGTGTTCTCACCGGCTCGCCGCTGACGGACGTTAAGATAAGCCTCATTGCAGGCCGTGCGCATATAAAGCATACCGAGGGCGGCGACTTCCGCGAGGCGGTGTACCGCGCTGTGCGTCAGGCGCTCATGAAGGCCGAGAGCGTGCTGCTCGAGCCCTGCCTTGAGTTCCGGCTCGAGGTGCCTCCAGAGCAGATAGGCAGAGCCATCTCCGATGTCCGCGCCATGAGCGGCAGCTTCGATACCGAGGGCAGCAGCGTGATAAAGGGCATAGCGCCGGTGTCGGAAATGAACGGCTACGCCGAGATCCTCGCGTCCTATACCTCGGGCAGGGGTAGGCTCAGCTGCCGTCCGGCGGGCTATTATCCCTGCCACAACGCAAGGCAGGTCATCGAGACTGTAGGCTACGACCCCGAGGCCGACCTTGACAACACGGCAGACTCCGTTTTCTGCTCGCACGGCGCGGGCACGGTCGTAAAATGGAGCGAGGTCGAGCGCTTTGCGCACATTGCGCCAAAGACCGGCGGAGAGCCGCCCGAGGCGGTGCAGCGCCCGAGGTACTTCAGCATCGACGACAAGGAGCTCGAGGCCATCATGGAGCGCGAGTTCGGCCCCGTCCGCCGCAGGATGTACACCAAGGCTCAGACGCAGGAAGCGCCGGAGTTCTCCGTCGCGCCGTCAAAGCGCGAGTACGTCATAGTGGACGGCTATAACTTCATTTTCGGAACGCCGGAGTATAAGGAGCTTGCCGCGGCCTCGCTGTCGCTTGCACGCGAACGCCTGTCCGATACCCTGCGCAGCTACAGAGCCATGCGCGACTGCGAGCTCGTGCTCGTTTTCGACGGCTACCGCGTTGCGGGAAACACGGGCGAGCGCGAAACGCAGGGCATACGCACGGTGTACACAAGGGAAAACGAGACAGCCGATATGTACATCGAAAAGCTCGCAAACGATATAGGCAAAAACTATTCGGTCAAGGTCGTCACGAACGACTCGCTCATACGCCTGTCGGCCATGCGCTCGGGCGTGCTGCGCATGTCGGTAAAGGAGTTTTCCGATGAGCTTGACGGAGTGATGAAAAGGATCATGGAGTACATAGATGGAAAACGATGAGCTTATACGGCGCGCCGGGGATCTCAGCCGCCGCTGCGAAAAAACGTCAAGCGTCACGCACACGGCCTTTCTTACGCCCGCAGAGCAGTTCACGCTCGAAAAATGGGCGCGGGAGAGCGGCTGCAATATGCTTTTGACGGGCGGAGCGCCCGGCTGCGAGCGCCGCGCGGCCTTCTTCCTTCCGTTTTACATGGACGGCGAGAGCTTTGATGCATCGGAGTATATAAGCGCCCTTCGCTCCGAGGCGCACCTCGGAAGCCCCGGCCACCGCGACTACATGGGCGCGATACTCGGTCTGGGCATAAAGCGCGAGTGGCTCGGCGATATCTGGACAGACGGCGGGAGCGCCGTGATATTCGTCATGCAGTCTGTTGCGCGGCACGTTGCCGACGGGCTCACGAAGGTTGGAAGATACGGCGTTAAGCTGCAAAGCGCACAGCTGTCGGAGCTTATCCCTCTCGAGCGGCAGGTAAAGCGCGTTTCGTTTTCCGTAAAAAGCATGCGCTTTGACGCGACCCTCGCCGGAATGTTCGGCCTGTCGCGCACGGCGGCGGCCTCCCTCATAGCCGAGGGCGCGGCGAGCCTCAATTATACGGAATGCCTCAAAAATGATGCTGCCGTCACGCAGGGAGACGTTATTTCCCTGCGCGGCCACGGCAAGGGCACGGTATCCTTCCTCGGCGGCCTCAGCCGCAAGGGACGGCTGTTTGTCGAGGCAGAGATATATAAATAAGCAGAAACGGCAGAGCGTGTGCTCTGCCGTTAAATTACGCCTTGATATATAATTCGTAAAATTATTTATATAAAACCCTTGACAAATTAGAGAGTTGAGAGTATCATAAGCTTATGAAGTAAAAGATATAAAGATATACAGAGGTTTGAAACCTCTTGAATATGAAAGAGAGAAGAGCCATGAAAAAGACACTGTACAGCCTGATGCTTTCCGACGAGGTGGTCGCCGAGGTGGACAGACTTGCCCACAGGCTCGGAACGAACCGCTCGAATTTAATAAACCAGATACTCGCAGAGCATGTCAACCTCGTAACGCCGGAGCGGAGGATAAACGACGTTTTCTCGGCTATCGAGCAGCTGCTCACGCCCTCGCGTGAGCTCGTGCCCTTTGTTTCGCCCAACGCGCTGACGATGTCCTTGAAGTCTTCGCTGGAGTACAAGTACCGCCCCACGGTCAAATACGAGGTGGAGCTCTACCGCGGCGACAGCGACTGTCTCGGCGAGCTGACGGTCATTTTCCGCACGCAGTCTGCTGCGCTGATACGCTCGATGACGGAGTTTTTCCGCATCTGGAAGCGCATAGAGGACGCGCACCTGCGTCCGCTCATGGAGACCGAGCCGCCGAAATACGCCCTGTACGAGGGCAAGTTTATCCGCTCGATCTGCATTCCGGCGCACGACTGCTCCTCCGATGAGCTTGCAAGGGTGATATCGGAGTATATAAAACTTTTCGACACCATGATGAAGGGCTACCTCGGCGGGCGGCTCGATGCCCGCGATATTGAAGCCTGCGTATTCTCACAGCTCAGAAGAGCGGATATTTTGATATGAATTTTTGACATGAACGTAAAGAAGGTGTTTTTATGAACGCACAGAATTTCACACAAAAGACACTTGAAATGCTCCAGACCGCCAAGGCAATGGCGATGGAGAACAACAATCAGTATATAAGCCCCGAGCATCTACTGTATGCCCTCGTCGATCAGGACGGCGGACTTATCCCCTCGCTGCTGGGAAAGATGGGCGTTGACTGCAACGGCCTGCTCTCCGAGCTCGATACGGTGATAGAGGCCATGCCCAAGGTCACGGGCGACTATGATATCTACCTCTCACGTGAGTCCGAGCGCGTCATGAACGCAGCCGAGAAGTCGGCAAAGAGCCTCGGCGACGAGTATCTGTCCGTCGAGCACGTCATGATAGGCATTTTCGCCTCTCCCACGAGTGCGATAAAGCGCATTTTTGACGATCACGGCATCACGAAGGCAAAATTCACCGAGGAGCTTTCCAAGGTCAAAAAGGGTCCGGTTACGGGCGATAACCCCGAAAACAGCTACGATGCCCTCAGCAAATACGGCACCGACCTTGTCGAGCGTGCGCGCAGCAACAAGCTTGACCCCGTTATTGGCCGCGATACCGAGATAAGAAACGTCGTGCGCATACTCTCGCGCAAGACTAAAAACAACCCCGTGCTCATAGGCGAGCCCGGCGTCGGCAAGACTGCAATAGCCGAGGGACTTGCCCAGCGTATAGTCCGCGGCGACGTGCCGGAGGGGCTTAAAAACAAGACTATTTTCTCGCTGGATATGGGCGCTCTGATAGCGGGCGCGAAGTACCGCGGCGAGTTCGAGGAGCGCCTGAAGGCGGTGCTCGAGGAGATAAAGCAGTCCGACGGACAGATCATCCTGTTTATCGACGAGCTGCACACCATCGTCGGCGCGGGCAAGACCGAGGGCAGCATGGACGCAGGCAACCTCCTAAAGCCCATGCTGGCACGCGGCGAGCTGCACTGCATCGGCGCTACGACCCTTGACGAGTACCGCAAGTACATCGAAAAGGACGCGGCGCTCGAAAGGCGCTTCCAACCCGTGCAGGTAGATGAGCCGACCGTTGAGGACACAATTTCCATCCTTCGCGGCCTAAAGGAGCGCTACGAGGTCTATCACGGCGTGCGCATCCACGATAACGCCATCGTCGCCGCAGCGACGCTTTCAAACCGCTATATATCCGACCGCTTCCTGCCCGATAAGGCCATAGACCTTGTCGATGAGGCCTGTGCGCTCATCCGCACGGAGATAGACTCCATGCCCGCCGAGCTCGACGATATGCGCCGCAAGATCATGCAGCTTGAGATCGAGGAGACGGCGCTCAAAAAGGAGACCGACAAGCTCTCGCAGGATCGCCTTGCCAAGCTCACGGAGGAGCTTGCAAACCTCAAGGATGAGTTCAACGAGAAAAAATCCCGCTGGGAGGCCGAAAAGGGCAGCGTGGACGAGGTCAAGAAGATAAAGACCGAGATCGAGCAAATGAATGCCGATATCGAAAAGGCGCAGCTCAGGTATGAGTACGAAACGGCGGCAAAGCTCAAATACTCCGACCTGCCCGCGCTTGAAAAAAAACTCGCCGAGGCCGAAAGGCTCAGCGAGGAGCGCAAGGCGAGCAGCATGGTGCACGATACCGTGACCGAAGAGGAGATAGCGGGCATCGTCGCAAAGTGGACGGGCATCCCCGTCTCAAAGCTCCTTGAGGGTGAACGCGAAAAGCTCCTGAACCTCGACAAGGTGCTGCATAAGTCCGTCATCGGTCAGGACGAGGCCGTGCAGAAGGTCACGGAGGCCATCTGGCGCTCGCGCGCCGGTATAGGCGACCCGAACAGGCCGATAGGCTCGTTCATGTTCCTCGGCCCCACGGGTGTCGGCAAAACGGAGCTTGCCAAGGCGCTTGCGCGCTGCCTGTTCGATGATGAGCACAACATGGTCAGGATCGACATGACCGAGTACATGGAAAAGTTCTCGGTGTCCAGACTCATCGGCGCGCCTCCCGGATACGTCGGCTACGACGAGGGCGGCCAGCTCACCGAGGCCGTTCGCAGAAAGCCCTACTCGGTCGTGCTGTTCGACGAGATCGAGAAGGCACATCCCGATGTGTTCAACATCCTGCTGCAAATTCTTGACGATGGCCGCGTCACCGACTCTCAGGGACGCACGGTGGACTTCAAGAACACCATTATCATCATGACCTCGAACCTCGGCAGTCAGTTCCTGCTCGACGGCATAAACGATGCCGGTGAGATCGACGAGAGTGCAAAGCAGCAGGTCATGAACGCCCTGCATCAGCAGTTCAGGCCGGAATTTCTCAACCGCCTTGACGAGATAATCTGCTTCAAGCCCCTGACGAAGACCGAGCTTGACGGCATCATTGATATCCTCACCTCCGCGCTCAGGCAGCGCCTTGAGGACAAGAGCCTCGGCCTTGAGATAACGGCTGCGGCAAAGCAGCTGATCATCGACCGCGGCTTTGACCCCGTGTTCGGTGCGCGTCCTCTGAAGAGGTACCTCCAGAGCACGGTCGAAACGCTCATCGCCCGCGCCATCCTTGCAGGCGATATGCCGGCAGGTCACGTCATCAGGGTCGATGTCCGCGACGGCGAGCTCGTCTGCGAATAATACGCCAAGCCCCGACAGCACATAAAGTACTGCCGGGGCTTGTGTTATTGCGGAAATCGCCGAAAAAAAGAACTCCTACAGCAGCTGAAACGCCGTAGGAGCTGATTTGGTGCGGGCGGTGATACAGAGCTTTTTGAAAGAGCCAGTAATATCAACGGTTTCAAGGCGGACGAGCAGCAAATAACTTGTATATATCCTCTTTTAGGGCGACTGTTTTTCAGACAGCCGCCCTGCAATCCCGCACATATGTATCGGGAAATGTCATCCCATGCTTCCGAGCAGAATGGGCTTTTCGATCCGCCCGCGACAGTATCGGCATCTCCGACAGCTTTTACATAAGCGGAGGCATTACGCCTCCGCTTCAGACTGTCAAAAAACCTATGCTGCTGCGGAAAAGTATCCGCGCAGCGGGGGAGCGCGAGGGGGTAAGACCCCGCTCGCAATTGGATTATAGCCATCAAAAACGCCTGAGCTATCAGGCTTTTTGACGAGCGTAGCGAGATTTTTCGTGAAGCGAAAGCTTCACAAAAAATGTGGCGTATTTTCAGCGTGTCAAAAAAGTCACAGACTTTTTTGACACGCTGAAGCGGAGGCTTTACGCCTCCGCTTATTCAAGTGCCGACCGGACACCTCAGATAAGCTCCGCCTTCCCCGTTTCGGGCTCCAGCGTAAGTCCCACGGCAACGCTGTACAGCGTCATATCCGTCAGTATCGCACTGTCCCTGTCGAGCGCGGGCACTTCACGCGCCGTCAGCAGCACTCCTGCATTGTACAGACGTTTAAAATGCTGTTCGTATACGGAGACCGCATAAGACCCGAGCCTGCGGTACAGTCTCCTTGAGCACTCGCCGTCCCGCAGCTGCCGGAGCAGCTCTGCACCGTCGCCGTACGGAATGTAGACCGTGTAAGTATTTTGGTCAATCAGGTGAAAATTTTCCGCCACCGTCCTGAACGGCATATCACAGCCGCCGATGCCGTCGGAGAACGCCCTGATGACGCCGTTTTTGTCCAGCTCGCTGTCGCTCAGTTCGCGCAGGCCGCGAAAATAATGCGCCATAGCTTCCGGCGCGGTGGGGTCTGCGTGAGCAGCCAGAGCATCTCTTGCCGCACCGACGGCAGGGCGAAACAACTGCGGCGGCAGCTCTGTTCTTTCAAAAACAGTGACCTCGCTCTCCTGCGCAGGGCGCTTCCCCTCGCGGTTGCAGCGACCCGCCGCCTGCATGATCGAGTCAAGCCCCGCCATTTCGCGGTAGACCAGCGGGAAGTCCACATCCACGCCCGCTTCGATCAGCGAGGTAGACACCACTCGGCACGGCCTGCCTTTCTTCAGCCGCTCTCTGATCTCGGCAAAAAGCGCCTGACGCTGGGCAGGGATCATGAGAGTGGACAAATGGAAGCTTCCCTCGTTCGGAAGCAGAGAATATATCCTTTGTGCCGCTGCGCGGCTGTTGACGATGCAGAGCACCTGCTGCTGTGCGCCGAGCCGCTCGGCGAGCGCTTCGTCGCTGAGCGTACCTGCCTGCCGGAACACCACGCGCCGGAAGCGGTTATACAGCTTCGCCGTCTGCGGGCAGAGCTCCGTTACGCGGCAGTCGGGCGCGTAGGTATGCAGAAGATCGTCCAGCGACGGCTGCGTGGCGGTACACAGCACCACCGTAGAGCGAAATTGCTCCGCCAAAGATGCCATTGCCGCAACGCAGGGTCTCAGCTGCGGCAGCGGCAGCATCTGAGCCTCGTCGAAAATAATGACGCTGCCGGCAAGGTTATGGAGCTTACGGCATTTAGATGAGCGGTTTGCATACAGCGATTCAAAAAGCTGCACCGCAGTCGTCACAACGACCGGCATGTCCCAGTTTTCAGCCGCCAGCGCGAGGCGCAGCTCCTCGGGCGCTGCGCCGTCCGAAAGGTCGAGCTGTACGCCGCAGTGATGCTCCAGCACATTGTCCGCGCCGAGTATCCTGCGGAAGACCTCGGCGTTCTGCTCTATGATCGAGGTGTACGGGATGACATAGATCACCCGCCGCATCCCGTGAGCCGCAGCGTGACGCAGCGCAAAGGCAAGCGACGAGACCGTCTTTCCGCCTCCCGTCGGAACGGTCAGCGTGTAAATCCCTCTGTCCTTTGCGCCCGCTTCCAGACAGGTGTTCAGAATATCGCAGCGCAGACGGTTCAGCTCGTTCTGCGGAGACTGCCACGGGGCAATATATTCCTCCAGCCGTGCAAGCAGCGTGGGGATATCGTCATAGCCGCCGCGCTCCCTCGTTCCGTCCATGAAGCGCTCCGTGTCCAGAAAGTCGGCATCCACCAGACAGGAATAGAGCATCCGCGTCCGAAACGACGCTTGCAGCCCTCTGTCCCGTCTCGCCGTATCCTGCGGCAGCTCGGGAAGCGTCACGCCGCTTTCGCCGCAGTGCTCCAGATACTGCCCGTCTATCCCCTTTTTGAGCCGTCCGAAGAGCGTCGCGTCTCCTGCACGGTCAGCTTTTAAATTGCCGAAATCAGGCAGGCCGCCGTGATGTCCCGCGATGCAGGCCGCGTCTCCGAGCCGGTTATAGTATTTGACGCAGGCAAGCGCACCGGCCGTTGCGTGGTCAACACGCGGACCGTTTTGCAGCAGGCGCTTTTGAAATGCCTCCGTACACTTTCCTTGATCGTGCAGCAGGCCTATCAGCTCGCCGTCAGCCTCCGCACCGAAGGCCGACGCAAACCCGCGGCTCAGAGCCGCCGTCCCTGTCAGATGCTCCGCGAGCGTCTGGCGGCGCAGACCGTCGCTTGAAATATGGGCATAGTATTCCATCGCTTTACCTCTAAAAAGCCAAAATAAAAAACAGTCCCGCACCATGTCAGGACTGAATACATACGGGGGCCGGATATCAGCCCTAAATATCAGATCGTTTTGTCAATTCCATATTACAGGATATTTTGCAGGAAGTCAACAGTATTGTTTTAGAGGCGCTGCCACACTGTGCCGATACATTTTTGAGGTGTTCCGACCGCTGCCGCGGCAAAAAGCATCATATGCGGAGCAGGCAAGATAAGTTCCCAGCAATGTGGTACGGCGCAGCTTTGTGGCAGTGTTACACAAAGCTGCGCCGCACTTATCTTCCACTGCTTCGATACCGTGCTGCCGCAATATGCGTATAGGTAGGTGCGTCAATGCGCCATCAAAAGTCAGCGTTGCCGGTTGTACGGGGGTGGAGCTCAACGTCGCGGATGTTGGAAACGCCGGTGAGGTACATGACAAGGCGCTCGAAGCCCATGCCGTAGCCTGCGTGACGGCAGGAGCCGTAGCGGCGCAGGTCGAGATACCACCAGTAGTCGTCAGGGTTCAGACCCAGCTCGTTCATGCGTCCGAGCAGCACGTCGAGGCGTTCCTCGCGCTGCGAGCCGCCGATGATCTCGCCGACGCCGGGCACGAGGCAGTCGGCAGCAGCGACGGTCTTGCCGTCGTCGTTCATGCGCATGTAAAACGCCTTGATCTCCTTGGGGTAATCGGTGACGAAGATGGGCTTTTTAAAGACCTTCTCGGTCAGATACCGCTCGTGCTCGGTCTGGAGGTCGATGCCCCACTCGACGGGGAAGTCGAACTTCTCGCCGCTGTTTTTGAGTATATCGACGGCCTCGGTGTAGCTTATGCGGCCAAACTCGTTGGAAACGACGTTCTCAAGGCGCTCGAGCAGCCCCTTATCGACGAAGGAGTTGAAAAACTGCATCTCCTGCGGGCAGCGCTCAAGGACGGTGTTTATGACGTACTTGACCATCGCCTCGGCGTTGTCCATGTAATCGTAGAGATCGGCAAAGGCCATCTCGGGCTCGATCATCCAGAACTCGGCGGCGTGGCGCTGCGTGTACGATACCTCGGCGCGGAAGGTCGGGCCGAAGGTGTACACATCGCCGAAGGCCATGGCAAAGTTCTCGGCGTTGAGCTGGCCGGAAACGGTCAGGCTCGTGACCTTGCCGAAGAAGTCCTTGCTGTCGTCCACCTTGCCGTCCTCGCGCAGTGGGAGGTTGTTGAGGTCGAGCGTCGTCACACGGAACATCTCGCCCGCGCCCTCGCAGTCAGAGCCCGTGATGATCGGCGTGTGGACATATACAAAGCCGTTATTGCGGAAAAATTCGTGCACCGCCTGCGCCGCTACGCTGCGGACGCGGAAGGTCGCGGAAAACAGGTTCGTGCGCGGACGAAGGTGCTGGATAGTGCGCAGGAACTCGACGCTGTGGCGCTTTTTCTGAAGCGGATAGTCGGGCGTGGAGACACCCTCGACGACGACCTCACTTGCCTTGAGCTCGAACGGCTGCTTTGCCTCGGGCGTGAGCACGAGCTCGCCCTTTGCGATAAACGCCGCGCCAACGTTCTGATGCGCAAGCTCGTCGTAGTTGGCAAGCTTGCCGCGCTCAAGCACGACCTGAAGGCTCTTGAAGCACGAGCCGTCGTTGAGCTCTATAAAGCCGAAATTCTTCATGTCGCGGATGGTGCGCGCCCAGCCGCAGACGGTTATCTCCCTGCCGCCGAAGCTGTCCGCATCGGCAAATATCTGAGCGATCTTAGTGCGTTTCATAAAAGACACTCCAATCTTTGAATTATTCGTTGACAAATGCATATTATATACTATTTTTTTCTGCCTTGCAAGAAGTTTAAATTTGTGATATATTAATAATGTATTAATGGATCAATAATTTCGGTGCCGCCCGGTGCGGCGCAATTTTTTTGGAGGTAACGAATGCTGGCGGTTGGTCAAACGGTTGTCTACGGAACTCAGGGAGTGTGCACGGTCAGAGAGGTGAGCATGCTGAAGCTCGGAAAAACAAAGGGCGAATACTATGTTCTCAGCCCTCTCGACGATCCGGGCAGCACTGTCTATGTTCCGATTGCAAACGAAAAGCTCAGGAGCAGGCTCCACCCCGTGCTCAGCGGCGACGAGGCCGATGCCCTCATCATCGAGGCCATAAACGAGCCGCTGGAGTGGATAGTCAGCGACAACGAGCGCAAGACCGTCTGCGACGAGATAGTCAAGAACGGCGACCGCAAGCAGCTCATGCGGCTCATCGCCATGCTGTACCGCCGCCGCGAGGCGCTGAAGGATCAGAAAAAGCACTTCCACAACGTCGATGCACAGTATCTGAAGACCGCCGAGCGCATGCTGCACGGCGAGCTGGCCTACGCGCTCGGCATCAGCGCGGACGAGGTCGCCGATTACATACGAAGCCGCGCCGCAGAGGGCAATACTTGACGAAAATCGCGGAATGCTGTATTATTATAAAATAATATAGTTATTAAGGAGGAGCATATATGGGTCTGATCCCTCAGGTGACCTGCCGCCGCTGCGGAGAGAAATATTCCGCAATGCGCCGCCGCTGCCCTAAGTGCAGCACTCGCAGAGTCCAGAACAGCCGCCGCGCTCCCGGCACAACGCCCAGCGCCGTCAAGGGCACGGCTGCAAATAAAAGAGCCGGCGATAATCGCAAATGGCAGTTTATTTTCGGCGCGATACTCATCGTCGCCATCATAGCGGCGCTCATAGTCATGATAACCGTGAGCCTCGATAATGCGGACAATCCCAATGCTCCGGTCATGCCCACGCCGCCCGCGGAGGTCTCCGCAGCACCCACGCCTACACCTACCCCGACGCCTACTCCGACTCCCACGCCGGAGATAACCTCGGTCACGATGAGCAGTCCCTACGCCAGCCCCTGCACGGAGTTTGCGTTCAGCGTCGGCCAGTCGATCACGCTCACGGGCTCGCACTTCCCGATGACGGTCGCCGCCGAGTATGAGTGGTCCTCGTCCGACCCGAGCGTCGCAACGGTCACCGTCAATGAAAACGGCAGCTGCACCGTAACAGGTGTGAGCGCCGGCACGATGAAGGTCACCCTCTCGTGCTACGGAAAGACCGCCCAGTGCACGGTTTATGTGCGAAACTGAAAAAAACTATTGACAAACTCACCGGCATCATGTAGAATAATCGATGCCGGTGAAAAACGGACGATTGGCGCAGCTGGTAGCGCATCCGCTTGACGTGCGGGAGGTCACAAGTTCGAGTCTTGTATCGTCCACCACAGACCTACAGTTCTTTTGAGCTGTAGGTTTTCTTTTTTGTCAAGACCGTGGGGCTCGGACTTGTGACCTTATTCGAGCTTGCGCAGCAAGCGGAACAGGCGGCTGAAGGCTGGGCGCGCAGCGGCAGGCCTTCACAAGTTCGAGTCTTGTATCGTCCACCATAAACCTACGGTTCTTTTGAGCTGTAGGTTTTATTTTTTACAGGCGCATTGACGCACCTACGGATACGCATATTGCGGCAGCACGGTATCGAAGTTGCTGCGTAGACCGCAGCAAGCTGATAGCTGAATGTGTTCGGCTGCCGCCGCGCGGATTTGAATGGGCAACCCCTCCAGAAAGGCTTGCCTGTTCCGCTACGTTGGAGTTGGAATCTAATATTAAATGCTAAAAAGATAGTGCAGACGAAAATCTGCACTATCTTTTTTCAACAAAGCTGCGGCTGTCGCCGCGATTTATAGACACCTTCCCCTCAAGCTCCGCAAGGGGAAGGCAGGGTGCGCCGATTTCGGTGCGAGCAAAGCTTGCACCGCACTTGCGGGAAGTGAAACGCTACGGTCTATGCCAATATTTCCGGTCGGGACACTGCAATATGCGTATCCGTAAGTGCGTCAATGCGCCTTTAAAAATTCTCCTCGGAAGGATTCTTTTCCTCGATGAGGGGGAGGAACTCCCTGTATTTCGTATCGTAGGCGCAGCCGTACTCGGCGCAGTCGGCAAACTTTGCCACGGCTCGCGTCGAGCGGTCGATCGGCTGGAGCGTGCCCGCACCGGCAACGCAGCCGCCCGGACAGGCCATGCCCTCGAGCAGATAGCCGTCGTACTTACCGTCGCGTGCCATCATCAGCAGCTTACGGCACTCGTGCAGGCCGGTGGCCTTTGCGATCTTCACATCTCGCGTCGGGTCGATAGACTTTATGGCGTTTACGACCGCCTGCGCAACGCCGCCGGAGACGGCAAACTTACGCGCATCCGTGCCCGCCTGCGAGAGCAGCTGCGGCTCATCGGCGGCAAGCGCCTCCTTATCGACGCTGCGAGCCTCGAACATGCCGAGAACCTCCTCGAAGGTGAGGACAAAATCAACGTCGCTGCGCACGGTGCGGCGGCTGGCCTCGAGCTTTTTCGCGTCGCAGGGACCTACAAAAACGACCTTGCAGCCCGGGTGAGTTTTCTTTACAAAGCGTGCGGTGAGTACCATCGGGGTCATCGCAACGGATATATTCTCCGCCATATCGGGGAACATTTTTTTGACCATATCGCTCCACGAGGGGCAGCATGAGGTTACCATGAAGCGGTGCTTGGACGGGACCTCCTCAAGGAAGTCGGCAGCCTCCTCAATGACGCAGAGATCCGCGCCGATAGCGGCCTCGTACACATCGGCAAAGCCGAGGCGCTTGAACGCCGGTATGATCTTCTCGGGCGGTATATCCGCGCCAAACTGCCCGACAAAGGCCGGAGCGAGCACGACGTAGACGGGAGTTCCGCTCTTTATCGCCATGACGGTCTGGAATATCTGGCTCTTGTCGCTTATCGCGCCGAAGGGGCAATTGACAAGGCACTGACCGCAGGAGGTGCACTTCTTATAATCTATTTCCGCACGGCCAAGCTCGTCTCTGCCTATGGCGGCAATTCCGCAGGCCTTTTTGCAGGGGCGCTCCTGACGGATGATCGCGGAGAAGGAGCAGGCATCCATGCATCTGCCGCAGCGGATGCACTTGTCGGTATCCACATGGGCATGTCCGTTGATCTTGCTGATGGCCTTTTTGGGGCATATCTCTATACAGGGGTGCTCAAGGCAGCCCTGACAGCCGTTCGTGACCTTGATAAGGTTGTCAGGACAGCGGTTGCAGGCAAATTTGACAACGTTTATAAGGGGCGGCTCATAATACTTCTCGGCAATGACCGATTCCTCAACGCTGTCGGAAATATTATTGTGTACGCCCAGCTTGCGCATGGACAGACCCATGGCAAGGCGCAGCCTTTCGCCGACGATGGCGCGCTCTATCAGCAGATTGTTGCGGTACGGTCCGATCTCGTCGGGATCGCCCGGACATATCTTGTACGGCAGCTCCTCGAGCCTTTGCCCGTAGTTGCCGCCCTCATATGCCAGACGTGCGACCTCCGTGAAGACCTCGTGCCTTATTCGTGTTTTACCTGTCTGCATTCCTCTCATAGAGCTCATCCTCCGTGTGCTTACTTTATGCCAAATATAATTATACAAGTCCCCGCAGCTTTGTCAAGAAAGCCGCCTATTTTTTCACATGAATTTTACCCCTGCAAGCTACAGTATAATTAAAGCGGGTATTAAAAGCTTTAATACCCGCATGACATTTATCATTTATTATATTCCTTCAGGATATCCTCGACCTCGTCGGACGTTTGCTCGGCCTTTGGCTTACGGGCCGGCGCTTCGAGGGTCGGCTCCGGTATCACATCGTCCTGACCGGCTTCAATGACCGTATCCTCCGCGTCCTCCCCTGCTTCAGGCTCGGGCTCGGGAGCCTCCGGCGCTTCCGGCTCGGCGGGGAGCTCTTCCCTTGCGCAGCGGTTCTTCACGATCAGCCAGCCGTACATCAGCAGCATCCCCGCCGTTGCAAGGATGATGAGCTCAAGCCCCATATAGCGGCTGTCGGAAAGCGTGGTCATGCACATGAACGCGGCAAAAAGGCTCAGATAGCAGGCCTTCTGCGGCTCGGGGCGGCCAAAGGCATAGCCCGCGACATAGAACAGCGCGACGATGACGCAGCAGATGCTGATGATCTCGATCGCAAACATCCACACGTTGGGGTTGCTGGCGTTTGCCCTGTAGCTTGCGATGAGCCACACGCAGTACATGAGGATGGGGAAGGTCATGAAAACGCTCACGAGGCTGGGCGAATAGTGGCTGCGCGAGGCGCTGCATATGAGCGGGAAGCTCAGACCGCTGAGCATTGCCAGCACCGCAATGATCACATACATCGTGCGCAGGCTGTCGAGCGCGGCGCTCACTATCGTCAGCACACCGCCGAGCACGGCCAGAGCTGCGATCACCCACGCGAAAACGATATATACGAGCGACAGGCCGCGCAGTGCCTCGCTCATGCCCGTCGGGAACACCGTTTCCGCATCCGTCAGCTTCCTTGTGCGCAGCCAGAGCACGACCGCTGCGGCAATGATGACCGCCGGAAGAAGAATATTGAGGATGCTGGGGTTTATGAGCCCCGTCTCGGAGTCGCGCGCGACCTGCATTTGCAGCCAGCGGAAAAACGCGCCGAACGCACCGAGTGCGCAGACATAGCAAAGCATGATGAGCGCATCGTTGGCCTTATTGTTGTTTTTAAGCATAGTATCAATCCTGTACGAATATTTTTGTATCAATTAATATTATACTTTTTTAGCTTAACAGTCAAGATGAAAGGTTGATGCCGGATGAAAAGAATACTCTGCGCCGCGCTTCTCATGACGCTTGCTGCCGTGAGCCTGCCGCGGCTGCTTCCCATTGAGGCCGGCGGGGCGCTTCAAAGCCCCGCGCCGGACAAGACCGCCGAAGAGCTCGCCTCGGACAGTGAGCGCAGCATACGCCTGCTGTCCGGCGAGGCGGTATCGGAGCTCAGCGTTTTTGAGTACCTTACAGGCGTTGTTGCGGCTGAGATGCCCGTATCGTTCGAGCCGGAGGCACTCAAGGCGCAGGCAGTCGCCGCCCGCAGCTATCTTCAGCGTGCCATAGCCTCGCCGAAGCATGACGGCGCGGATATCTGCTCATCGAGCGCCTGCTGTCAGGCGTACCTGAGCCCCGAGGAGCTGAAGGCAGGCTGGGGAGACAGCTACGATGAGTATTTGGAGAAAATAAGCGCCGCGGTCAGCGCGACCGACGGCGAATATCTCAGCTATGACGGGCAGCCCGCGCTCACGGCCTTTCACTCCTCCTCCGACGGTGCGACCGAGGATGCCGCCGCGATATGGTCGGAGGTGCCGTATCTCAAAAGCGTCTCATCGCCCGAGACGGAGGAGAGCGTGCCGGAGCTTACGAGCAGAGTTGAAAGCTCCGAGCTCGATTTCCGCGACACGATCCTGTATCTCAAGCCGGAGGCGGACATGACCGGCGCTGCGTCGGACTGGGTCGGTGAGATAAGCCGCAGCGCCTCTGGCCGAGTTGCCGATATCACCATCGGCGGCGTTTCGTTCACCGGCAGCGAGCTGCGAACGCTGTTTTCTCTTCGCTCGACCGATTTTGAGCTTGAGTACACCGGCGGAAAATTCGTTTTCACCGTCCACGGCTACGGGCACGGCGTGGGCATGAGCCAGTACGGTGCGAACACCATGGCCGAAAGCGGCGCGGACTACCGCGATATCCTCTCCCACTACTACCCCGGCACCTTTTTGGTGGCACATTGAGGCATTACCTATACAGTGACTGCGATATCTCAGCACCAATGCACTGTCAAAAGCTACAGCGCTGATACTCAGTGATCTGCGAGCCGAATGTGTGCGCAAGGCGCACGGATTTCAATGAGCAGCCTCTCAGTCATTTAGTCGGCGCTTACCAAGCTCTTCAAGGGGAAGGCTTGGTGCGTCGCAGTACTTGAGTTGCTGCAGCAAACATTATCCTGCACTTGCGGGAGGCGAGAGTTTTTCGGTTTCGTCAGTATTTTACGGTCGGGACACCGCAATAAACGTATAGGTAGGTGCGTCAATGCGCCTCCAAAATAGGTTGGAGCTGTTTGCCTAAGAGGGCAGCTTCGAGGGTCTTATCTATGAGCGAGAAGTCAGAGGCCATGGAGAAGGGCTTTTTGACGGGATCATCCTGACGGAAGGGGACGAAATAGACGTTTTTGCGGTTCAAAAGCCCCGCAATATTCTGCGCCGAGCCTGAGAGCGCGTCGTTTGTCGAGAACGCAATGACAAGGGGCTTTGAGTTTCGCAGGTGCGCCTTTGCCGCCATCGTGACGGCGGTGTCCGTTATGCCGTGGTTGAGCTTTGCCATGGTATTGCCCGTGCAGGGCGCGATAACGAGCGCCTCCATGGGCTTTGCCGGCCCCAGAGGCTCCGCCTCGGCGACAGAGCACACCGGCTTTGCGCCGCACAGTGCTTCAAGCCTTGCGGCAAAGTCCGCGCATGCGCCAAAGCGCGTATCTGTCGCGGCGGCGGTCTCGCTCATGATCGGGACAAGCTCGTATTTGCCGGCCAGCGCTTCAAGCTGCGCAAACAGCTTATCATATGTGCAGTAAGAGCCGCATAGGGCAATGCCTACCCGTGGCTTAGTCATGATATCACTCCCATTGACACTTTTAATATCCCCGCGACGGCCTCATGAACGGCTCGCGCCGCGCTCTCGGGCGCATAGCGTCCCGGCAGCCCGCGCAGAACGCTCAGCTCCAGCCCGCAGTCCTCCGCACAGGCCGCATCAAGGCCGCCAGGGGCGGATGCAAGCTCAAGCAGTATGCAGCTGTCCCTGAACGCCCTCAGATCGGCGATAACGGGCGCAGGCGCGGTGTTTATGACGGCATCGAAGCCGCCGAGCAGTTCCGGCGGGCAGTCGGGCGCTATGGCAGAGCAGCCGAGCTCACGCGCCAGAGCCCGCGCCTCGGAGTTCTGCGACATGAGGCACAGCGCGGTACACAGCGCACGAAGCTTATTTATCAGAAGCTTCCCTATCCTGCCCCAGCCGACTACAAGGATGCTCATATCGCACAGCGCGGTCTTTGTCTTTTTCATCAGCTCGCTCACTGCGCCCTCGGCGGTTATCGCGGCGTTTCGGGCGGTAAACTCCGCTCGGCGCATATAGTCGTATGCTTCAATGCCGCGCTGCGTGGCCGCTGCCCGTATCTGCACACTCAGGCCGCCGCCTATAAGCCTTGCTCCGATGCCTGCGCAGTCGAGTATGTGCTCAATGCGGCAGGGCTGAGCTCCCAAGGGGGCGTTTAAAAGTCCGCGCATATCCTCGGCAGGCACGGGAAGTATCACGGCCTCGGCCTCGACGGGTACGGCTGTGCTGCGGCAGCCCGCGGGCAGTTCGGCGTTTTCAAGGCAAAAGCACACGACCTCATGCCCGTCGGCGAGCAGAAGCTTCGCCAGATACACGCTGCGCTCATCACCGCCGCAAACGAGTATTTTCATCTCATCACCTCCTGTAATGTCATAATATGCGTTGCATAAAATTCGGTGAGATGATAAAATGAAAAAAACATATGCTTAAAGAGGTGCGATATGAGCAGAGCCGACGAGATATTTATAGCAAATTGCAGAGACATACTGGAAAACGGCGTGTGGGACACCGACCGCGAGGTACGCCCGCGCTGGGAGGACGGCGCTCCGGCGCATACGGTCAAGAAGTTCGGCATCGTGAACCGCTACGACCTGTCTGAGGAATTCCCGATACTGACCATACGCAGAACGTTCCTGAAGTCTGCCATCGACGAGCTTTTGTGGATATGGCAGGCCAAGAGCAGCAACGTCAAGGAGCTGCGCACCCGCGTATGGGATGCGTGGGCGGATGAGACAGGCTCCATCGGCAAGGCCTACGGCTATCAGCTCGGCATAAAGCACCACTACCCCGAGGGCGATATGGATCAGGTGGACAGGGTCATCTGGGACTTGAAGCACAATCCCGCCTCGCGCCGCATAATGACCAACATCTATAATCACGCCGATCTGAGCGAAATGGCGCTGTACCCCTGTGCGTATTCCATGACCTTCAACGTCAGCGGCAATACGCTCAACGCAATACTCAATCAGCGCTCGCAGGACATGCTTGCTGCGAACAACTGGAACGTCGTGCAGTATGCCGTGCTCACGCATATGTTCGCGCAGGTCGCGGGGCTCAAGGCCGGCGAGCTCGTGCACGTCATCGCCGACGCGCATATCTATGACCGCCACGTTCCGGCCATCGAGGAGATCATCGCAAACACTCCCAAGGCCGCGCCGAGGTTCATCATAGACAGCTCGGTGGACGATTTTTACAGGTTTACACGCGACAGCTTCAGGCTCGAGGGCTATGAATATTCCGAGTTCAAGTCCAAGATCCCCGTCGCTGTCTGAAAGGAAGGAACATGGACGCAATAGTTGCCGTCTATTCCGATTGGGGGATAGGCGCGAACGGCACCCAGCCGGTAGTTCTGAAGGCCGACCGGCAGCATTTTGTCGAGCTCACACGCGGCAGAACGGTCATCGTCGGGCGCCGCACCCTTGCCGATTTCCCCTGCGGCAGGCCGCTCAAGGGGCGCAGGAACATTATCCTCACGCGGCAGGATATAAGCATTGACGGAGCGGAAACGGCGCACAGCGCCGAGGAAGCCGCCGCAATGTGCGCAGGCGACGCGATGGTGCTCGGCGGTCAGAGCGTTTTCCGCGATATGATGCCGTATCTTGACCGCGTTTTCGTCACAAAAATAAACAGCTGCCCATATTCGGACAGTTTTTTTGAAAACCTCGACGCAGCGGACGGCTGGCGGATCGAAAGCCGGAGCGAGACTCTGCGCGAGGGGGATATCGAATACTGCTTTGTTTGCTACGAAAGGATTAAGCCATGAAAAAGAGATTTACCGCGCTCATGCTGCTGATGCTCATGCTGCTTGCCGCCTGCGGCGAGGATACGCCGGCGGAAACGCCCGCGCCCTCGGCCGTGATCCTCTCAAAGGGCGACAATTACGTCATAACAGAGGAGCACACCAGCGGCGTCACCAAGTACTGCTACACGATAACGGACAATGACGGGAACGAGATAGAAAGCGCCATCTGCTCGCAGCAGCCGCACGCTGCCGTCATAAACGACGATCTGCTCGGCGTGAGGTTCTATGTCAACGACAAGACCTTCTGCCGCTATTACGATCTTGAAAACAGCCGCGCCTCCGAGTCGTTCTTCAACGCCTTCTGGGATAACGGCAGGCTCGTGGCCTATCACGACTATAACAACGGCCATCGCATGATGGTGCGCGATATGTTCGATGAAAACGGCTATTATTACGAGCTGGATCTCGACATTCAGTCGCTGTCTATAAGCGTCAGCTCCTGCGAGCAGGACGAGGAAACGGGCGAGTTGACGGTAAAATACACCTACGGCGACGGCGGCACGGAGTACAGCGCAACGCTCCCGACAAGGCAGACAGAGCAAGCCGAATAGGTTCAAAGCAAAAGCTCAGGTCGATCGGCCTGAGCTTTTGCTTTAATACTGCAATATCGGTGCCGAGCCGTCGTCCTCGGCCTTTGTGATGCTTTTTATGACGGCTTCGTAGCTGTAGTTATCGTTTACATACACCGTGATGCGGTCGCCGGCCTTTTTGCCGAGCACAGCTCTGCCAAAGGGCGACTCGCGGCTTATGAGCCCCTTCAGAGGGTCTGTGCGTATCGTCGTCACGACCTGAATGACGTTTGTCTCGTCGTCCTCGGGTATGTATATCTCGACCTTATCGTAAAGCCCCACCTCGTCGGCAGCGGAGTCCGAGTCGATGATGTGCGCCGACTTTATCATGTTCTCGAGGTATCGGATGCGGCTGGCGTTGCGGTTTTTCGCACGCTTTGCCTCCTTATACTCGAAGTTCTCGCTCAGGTCGCCGAAGGCGCGGGTGCGCTTGACCTCCTCGATGAGCTCCGGCATGAGCTCCAGCCTGCGGTGGTCGAGCTCTGCCTGCATTTTTGCAATATCCTGTTTTGTCAGATCGTCATGCATGATTAATCCTCTAACGCCGAAAGCACCCCGAAAAAACGGGGTGCTTTACTTTGTTTATATGCTGATCAGACCAGCTCGATGACTGCCATCTCGGCTGCGTCGCCGCGGCGGGGTCCGATGCGGGTGATGCGGGTGTAGCCGCCGTTGCGGTCGGCGTACTTAACGCTCAGCTCGTCAAAGGTCTTCTTTGCAACGTCTTCGCGTGTGATGAAGGCCAGCGCCTGACGGTATGCGGGCAGATCCTTTTTCTTGCCGAGGCTTATCATTTTCTCGGCCATGGGAGCGATCTCTTTGGCGCGGGTGACGGTAGTCTCCATGCGGCCCTTGTCGAGCAGATCGGTGACCTGCTGACGGAGCATTGCCATACGCTGATCGGTCGTCTTGCCGAGCTTTCTTGTTCCGGGCATTTCGGTGTTTCCTCCTTGTTAGAGTTAGTTGTTGTCCTCGTCCGCGAGAGACAGTCCCATCATGGCGAGCTTGTGCTCGACCTCCTCGAGGGACTTGCGGCCAAGGTTACGGACCTTTATCATCTCGTCCTGAGTCTTGGAGATGAGGTCCTCAACAGTGTTGATGTTTGCTCGTTTGAGGCAGTTGAAGCTTCTCACGGACAGATCGAGCTCCTCGATGGTCATCTCGAGCACCTTATCACGCTGAGTTTCGGTCTTTTCGACAACGGTCGGACGGCTGCCGACTGCATCGGACAGATCGGTGAACAGTGTGAAGTGGTCGCAAAGTATCTTTGCGCCGAGGGAGACTGCATCACGGGCTGTGATGGTCTTGTCCGTCAACACCTCGATCGTCAGCTTGTCAAAGTCGGTCTGATTGCCCACACGGGTATTCTCGACCGAGAAATTGACCTTCAGGACGGGTGTGTAGATAGAATCAACGGGGATGGTCCCGATTGCGGTTTGGGCCGTTTTGTTCTTGCTTGCAGATACATAGCCCCTGCCGTGATCGAAGGTAAGCTCCATGGAGAGCGCACCGTCAGGTCCGAGGGTAGCTATGGGCTGCTCCGGGTTGAGGATCTCGACCTCGGCGTCTGCCTTGATGTCGCCGGCGGTGACAACGCCTTCGCCGACGGCCTCGATATAGACGGTCTTGGGCTCCTCGGAGTGGAGACGGGCGTTGATCTTCTTAACGTTAAGAACGATCTCGGTCACATCCTCCTTGACACCGGGGATGGTCGAAAACTCGTGCTGCACGCCTGCGATCTTGATCGAGGTGGCGGCGGTACCGGGGAGTGAGGACAATAAGACCCTGCGCAGAGAGTTACCAAGTGTCGTGCCGTAGCCGCGCTCCAGCGGCTCGATGATGTACTTGCCATAGGAGCTGTCTGTCGGAGTTTCAATGCACTCTATACGCGGCTTTTCTATTTCGATCATATTAAATATAACCCTCCTTATTAAGTTCGGCGCATATTTGCGCCCTGAGTTTTGTCAGCTTACCAATTGAGGGTATCTGTATTACTTGGAGTACAACTCGACGATGAGGCGCTCCTCGATGGGGAGGTCGATATCATCGCGTGCGGGCACTGCGACGACCTTTGCGATCATGTTGTTTGCGTCGTACTCAAGCCACTTGGGTGCGGGACGTGAGCTGTTTGCCTCAACATTGGCCTTGATCTTCTCAAGACCGCGGCTGCTCTCTTTCAGAGTAATGACCATGCCGGGCTTTACCTGATAGCTGGGGATGTTGACCTTGCGGCCATTTACGGTGAAGTGACCGTGGCTGACCATCTGACGTGCTTCGGCGCGGCTCATTGCAAAGCCGAGGCGGTACACGACGTTGTCCAGACGGCACTCGAGGATGCTCAGGAGGTTTTCGCCGGTCTTGCCGGAACGGCGCTCTGCCATCTCATAGTAGCTGCGGAACTGACTCTCAAGAACGCCGTAGTATCTCTTTGCCTTCTGCTTCTCACGAAGCTGCATACCGTACTCGGAGCTCTTGCTGCGGCCCTGGCCGTGCTGGCCGGGCGCATAGGATCTGTTCTCAAGTGCGCACTTGGTGTAGCAGCGGTCGCCCTTCAGGAAGAGCTTCTGACCTTCTCTGCGGCACAGGCGGCAGACTGCTTCAGTATATCTTGCCATTTGTCTTTCCCTCCTTCAATTAGACACGACGACGTTTCGGAGGACGGCAGCCATTGTGAGGAATGGGGGTAACGTCCTTGATCATCGTAACTTCAAGACCCGCAGTCTGCAGAGCGCGGATAGCTGCCTCTCTGCCCGAGCCGGGACCCTTGACGAACACTTCGACGGTCTTCAGACCATGCTCCATGGCTGCCTTTGCGGCAGTCTCTGCTGCGGTCTGAGCTGCGAAGGGGGTAGACTTTCTGCTGCCACGGAAGCCCATGCCGCCGGCAGATGCCCAGGAAAGTGCGTTGCCCTGAGTGTCGGTGATGGTTACCATGGTGTTATTGAAGGAAGAGCTGATATGAACCTGACCCTTTTCAATGTTCTTACGCTCTCTGCGGCGTGTTCTGACTTTTTTCTTTGCATTTGCTGCCATAATTCATATCCCTCCTTACTTCTTCTTATTTGCAATGGTGCGTTTCGGACCCTTGCGGGTACGGGCATTGGTCTTGCTGCGCTGTCCGCGAACGGGCAGACCGCGGCGATGACGCAGGCCGCGATAGCAGCCGATCTCGGTCAGGCGCTTGATGTCGAGCGCCACACTGCGGCGCAGGTCGCCTTCAACGATGAAGTTGTGGTCAATGCACTCACGCAGCTTTGCTTCTTCCTCTTCGGTGAGGTCCTTTACGCGGGTGTCGGGATTTATACCGGTCATTGCCAGTATTTTGTTTGCGCTGGTTCTGCCGATACCGTAGACATAAGTGAGTCCTATCTCAATTCTCTTGTCCTTGGGCAGGTCAACGCCGGCTATACGTGCCATATTGATCGATCATTCCTTTCGATTATTATTCCGCATTTGAACGGATACGCTTGGCTTATTCCCGCCGGAGGGAGCCTTGCGGTCCATGCGGGATCTTACTTTTGTCGGACGAGCTGGGTTAATTATCAGCCCTGTCTCTGCTTATGCTTGGGGTTTTCGCAAATTACCATGACTTTGCCCTTGCGCTTTATGATCTTGCACTTTTCGCACATAGGCTTCACGGAAGGTCTTACTTTCATTTGTTTTACCTCCTACTTGCTTCTCCAGGTGATGCGCCCGCGGGTCAGATCGTACGGAGACATCTGCACCGTGACCTTATCGCCGGGGAGGATCCTGATGAAGTTCATTCTGAGCTTACCGGAGATATGGGCAAGGATCGTATGACCCTGGCCGATATCGACCATAAACATGGTGTTGGGCAGGGACTCGACTACCGTGCCCTCGAGTTCGATTACGTCGTCTTTTGCCAAAATAATTTTCCTCCTGGTCGGTTTGACGAAATGTCAGTCAATGTTCTCTGCCATAGTGAGTATTTCTGCCTCGCCGTCGGTTATGAGGATCGTGTTCTCATAATGAGCGGCAAGACTTCCGTCATTGGTCACGACCGTCCAGTCGTTATCAAGAACATGAACGCCGTAGCCGCCCGCCGTTATCATCGGCTCGATGGCTATCGTCATGCCCGCAACCAGACGGGGGTTTGCCCTCTTGCCCTTTATGCTGTAGTTCGGGACCTCGGGAGCCTCGTGCATATTGCGGCCCACGCCGTGCCCGACATAGTCGCGCACAACGCCGAAGCCGTGCGACTCGGCATATTCCTGTATCGCCGAGCCTATATCGTCGATGCGGTAGCCGGCTCTTGCGAATTTAAGTCCCTCATAAAAGCTTTGGCGCGTGACTTCAATGAGCTTTTTTGCCTGCTCGGAGATCTCGCCGCAGGGATAAGTACCCGCACAGTCGCCCACGAAGCCGCCGAAGGTCGCGCCCACATCAACGGAGACGATGTCGCCGCTGCGGATGACGCGCTTTCCCGGGATGCCGTGGATGACCTCCTCGTTTACGGAAAGGCAGGTGCTTGCCGGAAAGCCGCCGTAGCCCTTGAAGGTAGGGATGGCGCGCGACTTTATGATAAAGTCGTTGACCTCACGGTCTATCTGCCTTGTGGTCAGACCGTCGGCTATCGCGGCGCGTGCGACGGATCGTGCGCCGGCGGTGATCGCTCCCGCCTTGCGCATGATCTCGATCTCACGAGCTGTTTTGATTATGATTGGATCTCTCGACATAGCTCAGATCCCTAAGGCAGCCTTGATAACCTCAGTCGTCGCCTCAATACTCGGCTGATTGTCAACGCTCTTGAGCTTGCCGCGGCTTTCGTAGAAAGCCTTGAGAGGCTCGGTCTCCTTGTGGTAGGTGGCAAGACGTGCCTTGACTGTCTCGGGAGCGTCGTCCTTGCGGATGGTCAGCTCGCCGCCGCAGAAGTCGCACTTGCCCTCCTGCTTCGGAGGATTGGACACGATGTGGAAGGTCTGGCTGCAATCCTTGCAGGTCCTGCGTCCGGACATGCGCTCGATTATCGTCTCGTCCGCTATCTCGATGGACAGCGCACAGTCTATATCGATGCCAGCCTGCTCAAGCGCCTCGGCCTGAGGGATGGTTCTGGGCATACCGTCGAGGATATAGCCGTTCTTGCAGTCGGGCTCGGCAAGGCG
Source organism: Hallerella sp. (assembly GCA_963620985.1). GTDB lineage: Bacteria > Bacillota > Clostridia > Oscillospirales > Oscillospiraceae > F23-B02. The sequence goes on from CAVFCI010000006.1 coordinate 34,332, forward strand.
CTCGTTTACGATGCCGATGATGACATCATCGGGAACGAGCTTGCCGCTTTCCACATATGCCTTAGCCTGAAGGCCGACGGGCGTGCCGTTTTTCATGGCCGCACGGAGAATGTTGCCGGTCGAAATGGTGGGGATAGAGAGCATACGGCTGAGTATCTCCGCCTGTGTACCTTTACCTGCGCCGGGGGCGCCTAAAAGTATAAGCTTCATATCACTGCACCTCTTCTTAGCTAAGGAAGCCCTTGTAGTTGCGCATCAGCATCTGTGCCTCGAGTGCGCGGACGGTCTCAAGCGCAACGCCGACAACGATGATTATCGAGGTGCCGCCGAGGGAAATGCCGCTGAGGGAAGCAGATGTGCTGAAGTGGCTGATGAGGATAGGAACTATTGCGATAATGCCCAGATAGATCGCGCCGAACAGGGTGATCTTGTTGAGCACCTTCTTGATGAACTCGCTGGTCGGCTTGCCCGGACGGAAGCCGGGAATGTAGCCGCCGTTCTTCTTGAGGTTGTTTGCGACCTCCACGGGGTTGAACTGGATGGTGGAGTAGAAGTAGGCGAAGAAGATGATCAGCAGGAAGTAGATTATCGCATAGGGGATGCTGGTGGTGCTTGCCCATGCGCTGTCGGAGTGGCCGGTGAATGCCGCGATGGTCGCAGGCAGGGTCGCTATCGACTGAGCGAAGATGATGGGCAGAACGCCGGACATGTTGACCTTCATGGGAAGGTGGGTGCTCTGGCCGCCGTACATCTTGCGTCCGACCACGCGCTTGGCGTACTGGACGGGGATGCGGCGCTCGGAGTCGTTTATCAGGACGATCAGGACGATCATCGCAAGTGCGCCGATGAGCAGGAGGACGTTGACCCACCATGCTACGGTGCCGTTTATGGTGTTGGTGATCATCTGGTACAGGGACGGCGGGAAGCGGGAAACGATACTTGCAAACAGGATGATGGAAATACCGTTGCCGATGCCGAACTCCGTGATCTGCTCGCCGAGCCACATGATAAGGGCAGAGCCCGAGGTGAAGGTCAGGATGATGACGATCGCCGCCCAGACGCCCTCGCCGTCAGAGGTGAGGAAGCCGGACTTCATTATCATGTAGTAGTAAGCAAAGCCCTGGATAAGGCCGATCGCTACGGTGGTGTAGCGGGTGATGGAGGCGATCTTCTTCTTGCCTTCCTCGCCCTCCTCCTTGCTCATACGCTCGAGTGCGGGGATAGCGATGCACAGGAGCTGAATGATGATGGAGGCGTTGATGTAGGGCTGGATGGACAGTGCAAAGATGGTTGCGTTGGAGAACGCGCCGCCGCTCATGACGTTCAGCAGGCCGAGAACGGTATTCTGCATCTGCGAGAAATACGCATTGAGGGCATCGATGTTGACGTAAGGAACGGGAACGGCATTACCGAGACGGTAAAGGAGGATGATGACGAGCGTGAAGAGTATCTTGTGACGCAGGTCCTCGATCTTCCATGCGTTACGCATTGTCTGAAGCACTTAGATCACCTCGGCCTTTCCGCCTGCCGCCTCAATTTTCTCTTTTGCGGTTTCAGAAAAAGCGGAAGCCTTAACGGTAAGTTTCTTGCTTATCTCGCCGTTGCCGAGGATCTTCACGCCGTAGCGGCACTTGGAGAGCACGCCTGCGTCAAGAAGAGCCTTTGCATCGACGACTGCGCCGTCCTCGAATCTGTCGAGCTCGGAAACGTTGATCGCCTCGAGGGGCTTTGCAAAGATATTGTTGAAGCCTCTCTTCGGGATGCGGCGTGCCAGAGGCATCTGGCCGCCTTCAAAGCCGATACGGACACCGCCGCCGGAACGTGCCTTCTGGCCCTTGTGGCCGCGGCCTGCGGTCTTGCCGTTGCCGGTAGCGTGGCCTCTGCCCTTGCGCTTGTCAACGTGGGTGGAGCCGGCTACGGGAGAAAGTTCATGAATATACATTATGCCTTTTCCTCCTTATTCTTCAGTTACCTGGAGGAGATAGCCGATCTTGGCGATCTTGCCCCTGGTCTGGGGGTTGTCGGGCTGGACGGTCTCGTTGCCGATCTTGTGCAGTCCGAGGGAGTTTGCGGTCGCAATGTGCTTATCGAGGCGACCGTTCAGGCTCTTGACGAGCTTAATTCTAAGATTAGCCATTTTGCGTCCTCCTTAAGCCTGAACTTCTTCAGGAGTCTTGCCGCGGACGGCAGCCACCTGAGCAGCGTCGCGCAGAGACATAAGACCCTGCATGGTCGCTGCAACGACGTTTGCGGGATTGTTGGTGCGCAGGCACTTGGTACGGATATCCTTGATGCCGGCTGCCTCAACGACTGCACGGACAGCGCCGCCGGCGATAACGCCGGTACCGGGTGCTGCGGGCTTGAGCAGGACGCGGCCTGCGCCGAAGGAGCCGATGATCTCATGAGGAATGGTCGTGCCCTGAAGGGTAACGGTGACGATGTTCTTCTTTGCATCCTCAAGACCTTTGCGGATTGCTTCGGAAACCTCGTTCGCCTTGCCGAGGCCGTAGCCTACGCGACCCTTGCCGTCGCCAACGACGCAAAGTGCGGAGAACTTCATAACACGGCCGCCCTTGACGGTCTTGCTGACGCGGTTGAGGGAAACTACCTTTTCAACGAACTCGGATGCTTCCTCGTCTCTGCGGCGATCTCTTCTGTCATTATTGTATGCCATAATAGTTTTCCTCCTCCCCTTAGAACTTCAGGCCGCCCTCACGGGCGCCCTCTGCAAGTGCTGCTACACGGCCATGGAAAATGTAGCCGCCGCGGTCGAACACGACGTTCTCGATTCCCTTTGCCAGTGCACGCTCGGCGACGGTCGCGCCGATCTTCTTTGCGGCCTCGACGTTGCCGCCGTTGCCTTCAAAGCCCTTTTCAACGGTGGAGGCGGACACGAGAGTATTGCCTGCCACGTCGTCGATGATCTGGGCATAAATGTTGTTTTCGCTGCGGAATACGCTCAGGCGGGGTCTTTCGGCAGTGCCGGAGATCTTGCCGCGTACTCTTGCGTGGCGCTTGATGCGCTGCGCTCTTGTATCAGGTCTTTTAATCATTCAGGCACACCTCCTATTACTTAGCGCCGGTCTTGCCTTCTTTGCGGCGGATAACTTCGTAGTCATACTTGATGCCCTTGCCCTTGTACGGCTCGGGAGGACGCTTGCCACGAACTTCTGCTGCAAACTGGCCGACCTTCTGCTTGTCGATACCCTTGATGACGATCTGGTTGGGATTGGGAACCTCTATCTGGATGTCCTCGGTCTCGGGTACGATGACCTGATGCGAGTAACCGATGTTCAGAACAAGGTTCTTGCCCTCTTTTGCCGCACGGTAGCCTACGCCGTTTACCTCGAGAGTCTTGGAAAAGCCCTCGGATACGCCGACGACCATGTTGTTAACGAGGGTACGGGTCAGACCGTGGAGAGATCTGTTCATCTTTTCGTCGTTGGGACGGGTGACGTGAACGACACCTGCTTCGACTTCGACCTTCATAGTGGGTGCTGCGGTCATTTCAAGTGCTCCCTTGGGACCCTTGACGGAAACGTGCTGACCGTCTACCTTTACCTCCACTCCTGCGGGAATGGTAATGGGTGCTCTACCAATTCTTGACATAGTTAGCTTTCCTCCTTACCATACGAATGCCAGGACCTCGCCGCCGATGTGAGCTGCGCGAGCAGCCTTGTCGGTCATGACGCCCTTGGAAGTGGATACGATCGCGATACCGAGGCCCTTGAGGACCTTGGGCAGCTCGTCTGCTCCTGCGTAAACGCGCAGACCGGGCTTGGAGACACGGCGAAGACCCTGAATGGCCTTCTCCTTGCCGGGGAGATACTTGAGGGTGATGCGGATGATGCCCTGAGTGCCGTCGTCGATGATCTGGAAGCTCTTGATGTAGCCTTCCTCAAGAAGGATCTCTGCAATTGCTTTCTTCATCTTCGATGCGGGGACATCGACAGTTTCATGCTTCGCTACACCGGCGTTGCGGATGCGGGTCAGCATATCTGCAATGGGGTCTGTGATCTGCATAATCTTTTCTCCTTTTTTAGAAGTTACCGGGGATGACTCCCTCGGTCATGGCCGCGAGGTTCCGCACTAATACATGATTAGCTGCGGCCTTTCGTCGGCTCAAGTTTACGCTCGACGGCCAAGCCTTGATCGGGGACTTGGGGTCTCGGGCGCAAACTGCGGGGGTAGGCTGCCTCAAAAGAGGCTTTCGAGGCAATATTTGAAAAACCGCCGAAGAGATACACCGAGTTTTTCGGTGTATCTCAACTTCGTTTTCCGCAAAATTGGCATCATACTATTTTACCGCAAGCAGCTTGATATTGCAAGCTTTTTTACGCAAAATAAGATGCTTTTTTCACCGGAGCGTCCGATTACCAGGATGCCTTGCGGACGCCGGGGATCTGACCCTTGTAAGCCAGCTCGCGGAAGCAGATACGGCAGATGCCGTAGTCACGCAGGTAAGCGTGAGGACGGCCGCAGATCTTGCAGCGATTGTACTTACGGGTAGAGAACTTAGCAGGAGCCTGCTGCTTGAGAATCATAGATTTCTTTGCCATTGTCAGTTCCTCCTTAGTTCGCAAACGGAGCGCCCATGAGTCTGAGCAGCTCGCGTGCTTCTTCATCGGTCTGAGCTGTGGTGGTGATCGCAATGTTCATGCCGCGCAGCTTCTCGATCTTGTCGTAGTCGATCTCGGGGAAGATGATCTGCTCCTTCAGACCCATGCTGTAGTTACCGCGGCCATCGAAGGCATCTGCGGAAATACCGCGGAAGTCACGAACGCGGGGAAGCGCGACGTTGAGCAGTCTGTCGAGGAACTCCCACATACGATCCTGACGCAGGGTGACCTTTACGCCGACATGCATGCCCTCACGGAGCTTGAAGTTAGCGACGGACTTGCGCGCTACGGTAGCAACGGCGTGCTGGCCGGTGATCGCGGAGATCTCTTTGATAACATTGTCAAGTGCCTTGGCGTTGTCCTTGCAGTCGCCGCAGCCGACGGATACGACGATCTTGTCGATCTTGGGGATCTGCATAACGGACTTGTACTGGAACTTCTCCATCAGAGCAGGAGCAACTTCCTCAACGTACTTTTTCTTCATTCTTGTCATAGTAAGTTATCTCCTTTCTCAGATTTCTGCGCCGCACTTACGGCATACGCGCAGCTTCTTGTCTGCAACGTACTTGTAGCCGACGCGAACGCCCTTATTGCACTTGGGGCAAACGAGCTGGACCTTGCTGACATAGACGGGAGTTTCCATCTTGATGATGCCGCCGTCCTGACCCTTTTTCTTTGCCTTCTGATGCTTGGTGGCTACGCTGACGCCCTCAACGGTGACCTTGCCGTTCTTGGGATCTGCGGAAATGACCTTGCCGGTCTTGCCCTTGTCCTTGCCGGACAGGACTATAACTTTATCGCCAGTTTTGATTTTCATTCTCTGTGCCCTCCTTAAATCACTTCGGGAGCCAGGGACAGGATCTTCATGTAATCCTTATCGCGCAGCTCGCGAGCGACGGGTCCAAAGATACGAGTGCCGCGGGGGTTCTTATCGGTTCCGTTGATAAGGACCGCTGCGTTCTCGTCAAAGCGAACGTAAGTGCCATCTGCGCGGCGAACGGACTTTGCCGTGCGCACGACGACTGCCTTGACGACGTCGCCCTTCTTGACAGAGCCGCCGGGGGCTGCCTTGCGGACGGAAGCAACGATCACATCGCCGATGCTTGCGTATCTGCGCTTGGAGCCGCCGAGAACGCGGATGCACTTGATTTCCTTGGCGCCGGTATTGTCGGCAACCTTCAGATAACTTTCCTGCTGTATCATTATGCTGCCTCCTTACTTAGCCTTTTCTACGATTTCCACGACGCGCCATCTCTTGTCCTTGGACAGAGGACGGGTCTCCATTACGCGAACGATATCGCCGATGCCGCACTCGTTGTTCTCGTCATGCGCCTTCAGACGGTAGGTTCTGCCGATGATCTTCTTATAGGTCTTGTGTGCGACGCGATCCTCCACGATGACAACGACGGTCTTATCCATCTTATCGGATACTACCTTGCCAACGCGAGTCTTACGGGAAGTTGTTCTATTATTCATTCTGACTTACCTCCTCACTGCTCGAGTTCTTTCTCGCGGATAACGGTCTTGACTCGTGCAATGTCACGCCGTACAGCGGAAATCTTTACGGGGTTATCGAGATGATTGGTGGCATGCTGCATTCTGAGCATGAAAAGATCCTTCTTGAGTTCTACGAGCTTCTTCTCGAGATCTGCTGCGGACATGGAACGTATTTCATTTGCCTTCATCTTATTCACCACCGTTCTCAGACTCAGCGCCCTTGGCAATTATCTTGGTCTTGCAGGGCAGCTTGTGGCTGGCAAGGCGCAGAGCCTCGCGTGCGGTCTCTTCGGGAACGCCTGCGATCTCAAACAGCACTCTGCCGGGCTTAACGACTGCGACCCAGTACTCGGGAGAGCCTTTACCGGAGCCCATACGGGTCTCAGCCGGCTTCGCGGTGACGGGCTTGTCGGGGAATATCTTGATCCAGACCTGGCCGCCGCGCTTGGTGTAGCGGGTCATGGCTATACGGGCTGCCTCGATCTGATTGCTGGTGATCCAGCACGGCTCGGTGGCCTGAAGGCCGAACTCGCCGTATGCAACAAAGTTACCGCGCATTGCCTTGCCCTTCATGCGGCCGCGATGTACTCTGCGGTACTTTACTCTTTTAGGCATTAACATCAGTTGTTGCCTCCTTCCTTTGCGGGAGCTGCCGGACGGGGACCGCGGTTGTAGCCGCCCTGTCCTGCCGGACGCTGGCCGTAGCCGCCCTGACGGCGCTCGCCGTTCTGCTGACGGTCACGGTTGTATCCGCCCTGACGGCCACCGTTGCGGCGGTCACCGCGGCGGTCGTCGCGGCGGCGGCGCTCGCCCTGGGGCTTGTTCATATCCATCACGCGGGGAGTCGTGCGCAGGGTCTGGGAGAGAACCTCGCCCTTGTAGATCCAGACCTTAACGCCGATGCGTCCGTAGGTGGTTGCTGCCTCTGCAAAGCCGTACTCAATGTCGGCACGGATGGTCTGAAGAGGAATGGTACCGTCGTGGTACTGCTCAACGCCTGCGATCTCGCGTCCGCCGAGACGGCCGGAGCACATGACCTTGATGCCCTTTGCGCCCATACGCATTGCGCGGCCCATTGCGTTCTTCATTGCGCGGCGGTGAGAAATACGCTTCTCGATCTGCTGTGCGATGTTCTCTGCTACGAGCTGAGCATTGGTGTCGGGGGTGCGGACCTCAACGATGGAGATCGCCACGGGCTTGCCTATCATCTTCTCGACGGACAGGCGGATGCGCTCGATCTCCGCGCCGCCCTTGCCGATGACGACACCGGGTCTGGAGCAGTGGATATAGATGCGTACCTTGCTGGAATCGCGCTCGATCTCGATGGTAGGAACACCGGCGGAATAGAGGGTCTTCTTCAGGTAATTGCGGATGTTGTAGTCTTCAACGATAAGATCGCCGACTTTGTCTGCACGGGCGTACCAACGGGAATCCCAGTCCTTGATAACGCCGACGCGCATGCCGTGAGGATTAACTTTCTGTCCCATTTATTCTGCCTCCTTCCTTAGTCTCTCTCAGCCACGCAGATGGTGATGTGGCTGGTGCGCTTGTTGATGCGGTACATACGTCCCTGAGCTCTGGGCATGCCGCGCTTGAGGATGGGGCCGCCGGTCGCGTAAGCAACTGCGACATAGAGCTTCTCGGGATCCATTTCAAAATTGTTCTCCGCGTTTGCCTTGGCACTGTCAAGAAGCTTGATCATGTACTCGCAGCCTGCCTTGGGGGTGTGCTGCATGAGTGCCTTGGCAACGGCGACGTCCTTGTTGCGGATCATATCGCAGATGATGCCGACCTTGCGGGGAGAAATGCGAGCATACTTGACTTCTGCTCTTGCCATTTTCTTTTCGTCCATGTTCTCTCCTCCTTACTTGCCGGTCTTGCTGCCTGCATGGCCGCGGAAGGTACGGGTGGGAGCAAACTCGCCGAGCTTGTGGCCGACCATATCTTCGGTGACGTACACAGGAACATGACGGCGGCCGTCGTGTACTGCGATGGTGTGTCCTACGAAGGACGGGAAAATGGTAGTGGCGCGGCTCCATGTCTTGAGGACTTTCTTTTCGCCGGCCTTATTCATTTCATCGACTCTCTTCAGAAGCTCGGGAGCTGCGAAGGGGCCTTTCTTAACGCTTCTACTCATTTATCTTTTGCCCTCCTTACTTAGCGTTGCGGCGCTTGACTATGAACTTATCGGTGCGGTTCTTAGTCTTGCGGGTCTTGTAGCCGAGTGCAGGCTTGCCCCACGGAGTTACAGGGCCGGGACGGCCAACGGGGGACTTGCCTTCACCACCGCCGTGGGGGTGGTCACAGGGGTTCATGACGGAGCCGCGGACGGTAGGACGGATGCCCATGTGGCGCTTGCGGCCGGCCTTGCCGATGGAGATGTTGGAGTGGTCGATGTTGCCGACCTGACCGATGACCGCGAAGCAGTCGAGGCGGACCTTGCGGTACTCGCCGGAGGGGAGGCGAACTGTCGCCATGCCGTTTTCCTTAGCCATGAGCTGTGCGGAAACGCCGGCGGAGCGGACGAGCTGAGCGCCCTTGCCGGGGTAGAGCTCGATGTTGTGGATAACGGTACCGACAGGGATGTTTGCCAGAGGCAGTGCATTGCCGGGCTTGATGTCGGCTGCTGCGCTGGATACGACCTTGTCGCCTGCCTTCAGGCCGACGGGAGCGAGGATGTAGCGAAGCTCGCCGTCCTCATACTTTACCAGAGCGATGAATGCGCTGCGGTTGGGGTCGTACTCGAGGCGGACGACTTCCGCTTCCATCTCGAGCTTATTGCGCTTGAAGTCGATAACACGGTACTTCTGACGGTTGCCGCCGCCTTTATGGCGAACGGTGATGCGGCCATAGCTGTTGCGGCCGGACTTTTTCTTGAGCACCTCAGTCAGGCTCTTCTCGGGCTTTGCGTGCTTATCAACACCGTCAAAGCCGGAAACGGTCATCTGTCTGCGGGCCGGAGTGGTAGGTCTGTAAGTTTTAATAGACATTCTTTGATCCTCCCCTTATGCCATGTTCTCGAACAGCTCAATGTTCTTGGAGTCTTCGCTGAGCTTTACGATGGCTTTCTTCCAAGAGGCGGTCTTGCCCATGGGGTACGAGCCGGTGCGCTTTGCCTTACCGTTGACGTTGAGGGTGTTTACCTTGATGACGGTCACGTCGAAGATCTCCTCGATGGCCTTCTTTATCTCGATCTTGGTTGCATCCTTAGCGACTTCAAAAGCGTACTTCTTGATGTCCAGGTCTTCCATGGACTGCTCGGTGATGATGGGGCGAATGATGATATCATAAGCGGTTTTCATCAGGCGTACACCTCCTCGATCTTTGCAAGCGCTGCCTTGGAGACGACGAGCTTGCGGTTGTTGAGTATCATATAGGGGCTGAGAATGGTTGCGATAGTGGTGGTAACGCCTGCAATGTTGCGTGCAGACTTGACTACCTTCTCGTCAACGCTCTCGGTCACGACGAGGGTCTTGCCGGAGACATTGACCGCGTCAAGGAACGCCTTGAAGGTCTTGGTCTTGATCTCATCGACCTTGATATCGTCGATAACCACGATCGCGTCCTCTGCCGCAAGTGCGCTCAGTGCGCTCTTGAGAGCAAGGCGCTTCACCTTCTTATTGAGGGTGTAGCTGTAATCGCGGGGCTTGGGAGCAAATGCTACGCCGCCGTGAGTCCACACGGGAGAACCCTTGTAGCCTGCGCGTGCGCGGCCTGTGCCCTTCTGGCGCCAGGGCTTTGCGGTCGTGTAGCTGACCTCGCCCTTGGTGAGTGCGCTCTGGGTGCCCTGACGGCAATTTGCCAGATGGTTCTTGACACTGTCATGAAGGACAGACTTGTTCGGCTCGATGCCGAAGATGGCTGCGGAGAGCTCGATCTCGCCGACCTTCTCACCTGCCATGTTGTATACGTTAGTAGTAGGCATTTAAGACACTCTCCTTTCCTTACTTGTTGCGCGCGGAAGCCTTCTGCGGGTTGACACGGGCAGATGCCTTCTGCGGGTTGAGGCTGATGCCTGCGCCCTCGCCCTTCTTGACGGGTGCGATCTTTGCGGTGCTCTTTACATAAACAAGGCCGCCCTTGGGGCCGGGGATAGCGCCGCGGATAACGAGCATATTCAGCTCGGGGTCTACCTGAACGACATCGAGGTTCTGAACGGTGACCTGATCCACGCCCATGTGGCCTGCGCCGATCTTGCCCTTGAAGATGCGGCTGGGGTCGGTGCCGGAGCCCATGGAGCCTGCGTGACGGTGAACAGGGCCGCCGCCGTGGCTGGTCGGGGTGCGCTGCGCATTGTGGCGCTTTACAACGCCTGCGTAGCCGTGACCCTTGCTGGTGCCGGTAACATCGACCTTATCGCCGGCCGCGAATACGTCTGCATTCAGAACGTCGCCGACGTTGAGCTCTGCCGCGTTTTCGAGCTTGAACTCTTTAAGGTGCTTGAGCATTCCGAGGCCGTTCTTCTTCAGGTGGCCGGCTTCGGGCTTAGAGATGTGCTTCTCGGAAACTTCCTCGTAACCGAGCTGGACGGCTTCGTAGCCTTCCTTTTCGACGGTCATCTTCTGAGTCACGACGCAGGGGCCTGCTTCGATGACGGTCACGGGGATGACCTTGCCCATTTCGTCGAAGATCTGCGTCATGCCGACCTTCTTGCCGATAATGGCTTTCTTCATTAGATATTTCCTCCTTCGGTTATTGGTTGCCTCGCTTAGTCTTAAAGATCAGAGGCTGGCAACTTAACCCGTCCGCATTCGCAAGTTACGGACTATGGGTCGTTGACTTGGGTTTGTGGGGTGGTGCTCAGAGCTTGATCTCGATCTCAACGCCTGCGGGCAGCTCGAGGGACATAAGAGCCTCGACCGTCTTCTGGGTGGGATTGATCACGTCGATCAGGCGCTTGTGAGTGCGGCGCTCGAACTGCTCGCGGCTGTCCTTATACTTATGAACAGCGCGGAGGATCGTGACGATCTCGGTCTTGGTGGGCAGGGGGATGGGGCCGGAGACCTGTGCATCGGTGCGCTTTGCAGCCTCAACGATGGTCTCTGCGGCCTTGTCGATCAGCTGATGATCGTAGGCCTTGAGTCTGATGCGGATCATGTTCTTGTTTGCCATTGCTTTTTCTCCTTTTCGTACAGTTTTTGCGGCGTCATTGGGATCGCCTCATGTCCCGTACGGATGAAGCGAAGTTTTGCACACTCAACCATGTGTATCAAACCCTGTCCGAAAAACAAACCGGCTTTTTTGAGCCGGTCTGATACCGTACAGGTGATATACACCATGTGCAGTACGCTTCAGCCGCCCGATTGTGTACCGAAATGGCATCGGTACCGGACATACTCCACGGAAGTTACCTCGCCTCTGCGAGCAATCTCCCGCTTCATCGCATAATACGCCCGTCAGCAACGCACAGGCGCTTTAATAGAATACCAAAACTCCCCCTGTATGTCAAGGGGGAGTTTTGTGATTTTTGCAGAAATTTCGGGCTTATTTTTGTGCAAAAGCTTTAATGCTTCATTTCCCTTTCGATATCGTCGGCAAGAGCGAGCAGCTGTCTGGCCATTGCGCAGAGCTTTTCACCCTCGGGCGTCAGTCCGGATACCTGATTGCCGCGCCATATCAGGCTCACGCCGAACTCGCGCTCGAGCGCGGAAACGGCGCGGGACATCGTGGAGTGGCTCATATACAGCCGCTCCCCTGCCCTTGTGTAGTTTTTCTCCTCCGCCACAGCAACGAAGGCGCGCAGTTGTTCAAGGTTCATGCCGCGATCAATAATTAAATGTATAGGGCAGCAGCTCCTTGAGCCTGTAGCTGACGTATCTTCCGTCGGCCTTGCAGCAGAGCACCTCCAGCTCGCCGTCGTTGAACTCGGACAAAAACTGGCGGCACGAGCCGCAGGGCATGCAGTAATTCTGGCTCTCCGCATAAATTGCAAGGCGCACATAATCCCTGTAGCCCTCGCTGACGGCCTTCACGCAGGCCGTGCGTTCGGCGCATATCGTATCGCCCAAGGCGGCGTTTTCCACGTTGCAGCCGGTGAACACCCGTCCTCCGCGGCATTCAAGCGCCGCGCCGACCGCGAACTTGGAATAAGGAACATACGCTCTGCCGGACGCCTCTCTTGCGATCGCCAAAAGCTCCTTGTCTGTCATAAGACACCTCTCCGTTTCTCAATCTTTAGCTGTATCCTCTGTTGTCTCCGCAGTTTCGATGTTTACTGTCCAGTTTTCTATATTGCACATGGGGTTATTTTCATTCGCCTTCGCGCCCTCGATAACGCCTCGGTGGCTTACGAGCTGGTGGCGCTCGAAGATCAGCGGCACAATGTAGGCTCTATTTGCGATGTACGCACACATATTGTCGCAGGCGGTATTGCTCTCCTTGGCACCCGCGGCAAGATAGTCGCTTATCAGACTGTCAAGCTGGCTGTCGCTGACCGAGCCGTAGTTGAGCGCTCCGCCGGTGCCGAGGAGGCGGCTCAGATCAAAGTCGCCGTTCAGGCGCACCTCGCAGTAGCACATATCGTAGTTGCCGGCCTCGAGCAGCTTCTGGTAGTTGTCCCAGTCCTGCTTGTTGACCGTGACCTGAAGGCCGAGGCTCTTCATATCCTCGGCAAATTTCTTCGCGGCGTTGACCTTGACGGTGCTGCCGCTGTAAACGAGGAAGCTGAGGTCTATCTCAACGAGCGTGTCGCCGTTTTGTATCTCCAGAAAGCCGTCGCCGTCATAGTCCTTCATTCCGGCGCTGCTGAGCATCTCCTGCACCTTGTTCAGATTGTAATTGAACTGCTTTGCGTAGTTTTCGTTATACAGGCTGCTGGCCGGATTTATCGGCAGATTAGCTTCGGCGGCGTAGCCTCCGAGCTGGTCAACGATATAGTCGCGGTCAAAGGCATAGTTCATGGCAAAGCGCAGGACATCGTTCTGGAAGTCGGTGCTGTAGGAGTTGAATACGATATAGTGCATATTCGTCGTGTTAAAGGCGCGTATATCGTTTGCGTTGCCGTAGCCGATGTTCGTCGTCGCGCTCGGATCGTTTACGACGAGGTCGATAAGCGAATCGGCAAAGGCCGACATCGTCTCCTCCGTTCCGACATACTCCTTGAGGTATATCGTCTTGAGCGGCAGGGTCGCCGCGTTTTTGTACTTTGAAAACACCGTCAGGCTGTTGTAGTCGTCAGCGTACTGATAAGGTCCCGAGCCGCCGGGATAGGTCTGCGTCGCCGTGCCGTACTGGATAACGGGTATGCTCAAAAGCGACATGAACTGCATGTTTTTCTTTGAGAGGTTCACAACGACCGTCTCGGAATCGCTGGCCGAGCAGCCCGCGACGCAGCTCAGGCGGGACTTGAAGCGGTCATTTCTCATGGCGATCTGGATGGTGTAGGCTACATCCGTTGCGGTAAGGGAGGCTCCGTTATGGAAGGTGTGCCCCGACGCGACCTTGAGCGTCCAGCTCGAGCCGTCCTCCGACGACCACTCACTGACCACGTTCGGCTGTACCTCAAAGCTGTTGTCTACCTCAACGATATTCTCGTACACGAGGCTGCACACGAGCTGATTGTTCGTATTCGTCGCAATGAGCGGGTTCATGCTGTAGCTCTTGTTGCAGTTGAGCGTGAACACGTCGTCAGCCGCGACGCTCTGCGCCGTCTTGTCCACACCGGCGCTCTGTCCCTTGACATAATCGTCATTGCCGTCGTCAGACGTGCCGCAGGCCGCGAGCGATAGGCTCATCAGCAGCGCGAGCACGAGTGCGATGCTTCTGTTTATCTTTGACATCGGCTCCACCTCAAAGCACTATTGCCGCCGCCATACTGCCTCGCACGCCGTCCGTTGCGCGGTGCGACCAGTATTTCTGCGGCAGGCACATCGTGCACTCCGTTGACACGTCGATATTCCCTGCCTTCAGTCCGAGCTGCACGAGCCTGCGCGCATTAGCTCCGCGAAGATCGACATGTGTCTTGCCGTTGGGCTTTTTCTCGAAAAGTCCGGCGGTGTCGCCGCCGAGATAGCTCTCGACCGCCGCGGGCACGTCATCGTCGCACTCAAAGCAGCATTTGCCGATGCTCGCGCCTATCGCCGCACGGATATTCTCCGGTCTTGCGCCGAGGGCGCACATTTTTTCGACAGCCGCGCCGAGGATATCCTGCACACTGCTTTTCCAGCCGCAGTGCACCGCCGCAATGACTCCCGCCTCGGGCTCGTGCATGAGCACCGGCACACAGTCGGCGATATATATCATCAACGGCAGTCCCCTCACGTTCGTGACAAAGCCGTCGCACTCAATGCACTTATCCTCGTTTGCTGGGCAGCGGTCGGACTCCGTTGCAAGATAGACGATGCGTCCGTGAACCTGCTTTGTGACGACAAAGTCGTCCCCGCCGCAGCCGAGTATCTCCCCTGCGAGGCGGTAGTTTTCGCAGAGGGCGGCCTCGTCGTCTCCCCTGTTCTTTCCGAGGTTCCACGAGGCGAAAACGCCCTTGCTCACGCCGCCGATGCGCGTTGTGAACATATGCTCCGCGCCTATTTTGTCCGATCTCATGTATACGCAGCCGTGCCGCGTGTTTTCAGTAAATGCCATTGTGCTTCCTCAGTCGTTCCTGCCGCAGCATTCCTTGTATTTGAGCCTGCGCGAGCCGTCGGCCTTCATCTTACCGCAGGGGCAGGGATCGTTGCGGCCGGGCTTCGGCGCCTTCTTTATCGGCTTTTTCTTCTGCACCTCGCCGCCGACGTTTGCCGCCATGTTCTTTGCAACGGCCTTGCGCTCGAGCGTCTGCTCCTTGCGGACGCGGATGGTGTAAATTCTTCTGACGGTCTCCTCGCGGATGCCGTTTATCATGGCCTCGAACATATCGTAGCCCTCGCGCTTGTATGCGTCGATGGGCTTGACGTTGCCGTAGCCGCGCAGACCGATGCCGCGCTTGAGCTCGGCCATAGCGTCGATATGATCCATCCAGTATTCGTCAACGACGCGCAGCATGACGACGCGCTCGATCTCGCGCATGACGGGCTGGCCGTCGGGCGCAAGCCCGAACTCCGCCTCGCGCTTATCGTAGACCTGCTGTGCGATATCGTACACTCTGTCGATGATATCCTGAGCCTTGGGCGAGCCCTTGAAGGAGTCGATGCTCACCGCGCCCTTGGGCAGGAAGAGCTTTTCAAAGGGAGCCGTGACCTCGGCAAGGTGCTCGGAGTTTTCCGCCGCGCCGCCGTGCAGGGCGTCGTTTACGCTGCCCGCGATGAAGTCGTATATCATCTTGTTTATATTCTCGCGCAGATCCTCGCCGTCGAGCACCTTGCGGCGCTCGTCATAGATGATATTGCGCTGCTGGTTCATAACGTCGTCGTATTCCAGAACGCTCTTACGGGTCTGGAAGTTGCGGCTCTCGACGGTCTTCTGAGCCTGCTCGATCGCGTTGGAGAGCATCTTGTGGTCAAGCGGCGTATCCTCGTCCACGCCGAGCGACTCCATCATATTGCTCATGCGCTCCGAGCCGAACAGACGCATAACGTCGTCGGTCAGTGCAATGTAAAAGCGGCTCTCGCCGGGGTCGCCCTGACGGCCCGCACGTCCGCGCAGCTGGTTATCGATACGGCGCGACTCGTGGCGCTCGGTGCCGAGGATGAACAGGCCGCCGACGGCCTTGACCTTTTCGGCCTCCTCGTCGCACACCGCCTTGTGCTCCCTGAGCTTTTCGGCGTACATCGCACGCGCCTTGAGTATCTCCTCATCGTCGGTATCGGCATAGCCGGTAGCGTCGGCGATGACCTCCTCTGTAAAGCCCGCCTTGCGCAGATCGTTCTTTGCAAGGTACTCGGCATTGCCACCGAGCATGATATCGGTGCCTCGGCCTGCCATGTTCGTCGCAATGGTGACCGCGCCGAGCTTGCCTGCCTGAGCGACGATCTCGGCCTCCTTCTCGTGGTGCTTTGCGTTGAGGACGCTGTGCTTTATGCCCCGCGCCTTTAAAAGCTTGGAGAGATATTCGCTCTTTTCAATGGATATCGTACCGACCAGAACGGGCTGACCCTTTTCGTGGCAGGCAATTATTTGCTCGATAATGGCTCTGTCCTTACCGGCCTCGGTCTTGTAGACAACGTCGGGCTGGTCGATGCGGGCAACGGGCTTGTTGGTCGGGATCTCGACTATATCGAGCTTGTAGATCGACGCAAACTCCTCTTCCTCCGTGACAGCCGTGCCGGTCATGCCGGAGAGCTTGTCGTAAAGTCTGAAGTAGTTCTGGAAGGTGATGGTCGCAAGGGTCTTGTTCTCGCGCTGGACATCGACATGCTCCTTGGCCTCTATCGCCTGATGCAGACCCTCGCTGTAGCGGCGGCCAAGCATGATACGGCCCGTGAACTCATCGACGATGAGCACCTCGCCGTCCTTTACGACGTAGTCGATATCGCGCTTCATGATGCCGTGGGCGCGCAGCGCCTGATTTATGTGGTGGGTGAGGGTCGAGTTTTCGATATCGGCGTAGTTTTCAAGGCTGAAGGCTCGCTCGGCCTTGGCTATGCCGCGAGCCGTGAGCGTCGCCGTGCGCGCCTTTTCGTCCACGATGTAGTCCGCGTCGAGGCTCTCGTCCTCCTCCTCCTTGGAGTCGGTGGAGGCGTAGACCTTTTTCTTCAGACCCGCGACGAAATCGTTTGCCTGCCGGTAAAGGTCGGTGCTCTCGTCGCCCTGACCGGAAATGATGAGCGGCGTTCTCGCCTCGTCGATGAGGATCGAGTCCACCTCGTCAACGATGGCAAAGGCGTGACCGCGCTGGACGCGGCTCTCCTTATAGATCGCCATGTTGTCACGCAGATAGTCAAAGCCCATCTCGTTGTTCGTGCCGTAGGTGATATCGGCGGCGTAGGCCGCCTTGCGCTGCTCGTTATCCAGACCGTGGACTATAAGTCCGACATCAAGACCCATGAACCTGTGGACCTTGCCCATCCACTCACTGTCGCGTCGGGCGAGGTAGTCGTTGACGGTGACGATGTGAACGCCGTCACCGGCTATGGCGTTGAGGTAGGCCGGCATGACCGCGACAAGAGTCTTGCCTTCGCCGGTCTTCATCTCGGCGATACGTCCCTGATGCAGGACGATGCCGCCGATGAGCTGGACGCGGAAGGGCTTCATGCCCAGCACGCGCCACGCGGCCTCGCGCACCGCGGCAAATGCCTCGGGCAGCATGGAGTCGAGATCCTCGCCGTTATCGTAGCGGCTCTGGAACTCGGCGGTCTTGGCGCGCAGCTCCGCGTCGGAAAGAGCCTGCATCTGCGGCTCGAGCGCCTCTATCTTATCGACGATGGGGTATATTTTTTTGAGCTCATGATCGGTATGGCTGCCGAAAATTTTACTGAAGAAACCCATATTATTTGCCTTTCGTATGTAAAGATAATTTCACGCATAGATTGTAACACATAATTGTGAATAAAAAAAGACCTGCGGCATGGCTTTTACTGTCTTTTTATGAGTTTTTGTGCTCTGTGGCACAGGCGCTTGTTATTTTGCCGCCGGTTTGTTATAATGACGCCATCACACGAAACGAGGTATCCTCAGTGGATTTTAAGAAAATAACTCTGTCCGATGCCGGCACGCTGCGGCCTTACCTGCTCGGTCAGTACCGCTCCTGCGACTACTCGGTGCTGGGCATATTCATGTGGGCGGACAGGTTCGGATATGAATACTGCATATCCGACGGCGTGCTGTTCATGCGCGAGCGGGCGCGGCACGGCGGCGAGTACGACTATCTGCTGCCGCTGGGCGTGGGCAGCCTGTGCGAAAGAACGGCGATGCTGCGCGAAAGGCTCGGCGGCGGACTCACGATGAGCCTCGTCCCCGAGGAGGCGATGAACGAGCTCAGACAGGAGTTCAGCTTCACCGCCGCCGAAGAGCCGGACATTGCGGACTATATGTACAATGCCGAGGATCTGGCGTATCTTGCCGGCAAAAAATACAGCAAGAAGCGCAATCTCATCCATCAGTTTGAAAAGCTCTGCCCCGACTGCCGCCTTGAGCCGATAAGCGCCGAAAACGCCCATCTTATCGCCGAGTGCTGTGCGCACGACTGGTCGGACACGGGACTGAGCGAGCTTGCGGTATACGAAAACGACCACACACGCGAGGTGCTGCGCGACTACGCCGCCTACGGCTGCACGGGCTATGCGCTGCACTGCGGCAGCGATATCGCGGCGTTCTGCATCGGCGAGGTGCTCGGCGATACGCTGATCGTGCACATTGAAAAGGCCAAGCGCGAGTACAAGGGCGCGTTTCAGATGATAAACTGCCTGTTTGCGAAAACAGAGCTGGAGAAATACGGCATACGCTACATCAACCGCGAGGACGATGTCGGCGACGAGGGACTGCGGCAGGCAAAGCAATCGTACTTCCCCGCGTATATGCTGAAAAAATTCAGGCTGAGATATGAATAATTACAAGCTCACCCTGAGCTACGACGGCACGCGCTACCGCGGCTGGCAGCGTCAGGGCAACACGGAAAACACGATACAGGCCAAGGTCGAGGCTGCGCTTTCGCGCATTCTCGCGCAGCCGGTCGAGCTCAGCGCCTCGGGCAGAACGGATGCCGGTGCGCACGCACGGATGCAGGTCGCGTCGTTTCGGGCTGACACGAAGCTCGATGTGCAGGAGATACTGTCGCGTCTGCGCGGCGCTCTGCCGGAGGATATCGCCGCAAACGAGCTCTCGCTTGCCGAGCCGAGGTTTCACGCAAGGCTCAGCTGCACCGGCAAAACATACGTCTACAGAGTGCGCAGCAGCGCCGTACAGGATGTCTTCGAGCGCAGGTACATGTACCGCGTCGAGGAGGATCTGGACACCGGCGCAATGCGCGCAGCGGCGGAGCTCCTGCTCGGCGAGCACGATTTCACGGCCTTTCAGTCGAATAAGCGCATGAAAAAATCCGCTGTGCGGCGGATAGACAAAATAGATATCACGCGCAGCGGCGAGGAACTGCGCTTCACCGTTTCCGGCGACGGATTTTTGTACAACATGGTGCGCATCATCGTCGGAACGCTGCTCGAGGTCGGCGCACATCGGATGACGGCGGCAGACGTGGAGCACGCGCTCGCGTCGAAGCAGCGTGAGAACGCAGGTCCCACCGCACCCGCGCAGGGGCTCTGTCTGTGGGAGGTTTTTTATTAGCGCAGGCGAACGCGCTCATCTCCGACGGATGAGGTGCCATCAAAAGCGGCGTTAGCCGCCTCAGCTTGTCAAAAAAGTCCCTCGCGGGACTTTTTTGACTGCACTTTTCCGCCGAGCATTTTGAAAGTATTCAAAATGCTTTTACCGAAATCCTTGAAATTTCAAGGATTTCGACGGCGGTTTATCTAATTCGAGGCGGGTCTTGCCCCCTCGAGCTCCCCCGCTGCGCGGATGTTTTTCCTCAGCAGCATAGGTTCTTTGACAGCCTGAAGCGGCGTTAGCCGCTTACATTACAACAAAAAAAGAGTGCAGACCCGATGAAAAGTCTGCACTCTTTTTGATATTGCGTAATTTCTTACTTGATCTCGACTGCTGCGCCGACTGCCTCGAGCTGAGCCTTGAGAGCCTCTGCGTCTTCCTTGGAAACGCCTTCCTTGACAGCAACGGGAGCCTTCTCGACAAGAGCCTTTGCCTCTGCCAGGCCGAGACCGGTGATGCCGCGGATCTCCTTGATGACCTTGATCTTCTCTGCGCCGAAGCTGGTCATAACAACGTCGAACTCGGTCTTCTCTGCGACAGCCTCTGCTGCGCCGCCTGCTGCGGGAGCTGCTGCTGCAACTGCGGAGACACCGAAGGTCTCGCAGATCTCATCAACGAGCTCCTTGAGCTCGAGAACGGAAAGAGCCTTGATCTCGTCGATCATGGCGGTGATTTTTTCGCTTGCCATTATAATTTCCTCCAATTTTAATGTTTGGTGCAGCGATTATTCCGCTGCTTCTGCCGGAGCGGCTGCGCCGCCCTTCTGCTCGATGACTTCGCTCAGAGCAACTGCAAGGCCGCCCATGATCGCGTTCAGGGAGCCTGCCAGCTTCGAGTACAGGTCGTTCTTGCTGGTGAGCGTGGACAGCTCTGCTATCTCCTGCTCGCTGAGGATCTTGCCCTCCATGAAAGCCGCCTTGACATTGAATCTGTCGCCGAGCTTCTTGGAGTAGTCGTTGATGATACGGAACGGAGCGATGGGATCCTCGGTGCTGGTTGCCAGGGATGTGCTGCCGTTGAGGACGGGATCGAGTTCCTTCATTCCGACCTTGTCGATAGCGATCCTTGTAAGGGTGTTCTTGACGACGGTGTAGTCAACGCCCTCCTTGCGCATCTCTGTGCGCAGAGCCGTATCCTCGGACACGGTGATACCCTGATAATCGACCAGAATACCTGCGCTTGCTGCGTTGATGCGCTCGACGAGTGCTTCTACGATCGCCTGCTTCTCGCTGAGAACCTTTGCGTTAGGCATGTGTGTTTTTCACCTCCACACTGATGTTCACGCTCAAAAAGAAAACCTCCCTGTCCGAAGACATGGAGGCTGTAAGCAATCAAAATATGATGCCATCCTCGGCAGGATTTACACCATAAGATACCTGCTGTCTTTGGAGCGCTCGATTATGATATCAGACTCCCCCGCATTTGTCAAGCTTTTTCGCGCATAAATCGAGGCCTTTGTTAGCCGCAGCAACAAAAGCCTTGATTTTTCAGCACTTTTTTGTTAAAATGTTTGATGTAACGCTTTTGTTGCCTATTTTTAACTTATTTTCACGCATCACAGGAGAGACCCGCATGAAAAGATACATATCATTTCTGCTTGCCGTTCTGATGCTCGTGAGCCTTGTTCCCGCGTCGGCACTGGCCGACAGTGAGGTGTCTTCCATGAAAGCCAGCGAGGAGCTTAAAACACTCATCAAATATTGGGAGGGCGTGAGGCTCACGGCTTACAAGGCGCACTCGAGCGAGGAATACTGGACGATAGGCTACGGCCACTACGGTCCGGACGTTTACGAAGGCATGGAGATCACGGCGGAGCAGGCCGACGCTTATTTCGAGCAGGATATTGCCGTATTTGAAGCTGCGGCAAACCGCATAATAGCAAATTACGGGCTTGAAGCAAGCCAGAACGTATTCGACGCGATGCTGAGCCTTTCGTACAACTTCGGCCCGAGCTGGGTCGAGACATACGCAGGCTCATGGCGGCTTGCGCGCTATGTCAAGGCCGGCTTTAAGGACAGCAGCGGCAATGCCATTCCCGCATCTGAGATCGCCGATGCCTTTGCCGTGCTGTGCTCGGCAGGCGGCGAGATACTCCCCGGCCTTTTAAAGCGCCGCTTGAATGAAGCGGAAATTTTCCTCTACGGCGACTACAGCACCGCCTTTACAAACTTCGTCGCCGTCATATTCGACGCAAACGGCGGTACGCTCAGCAGCGGCAACCGCGTCATCGCCTACGAAAAGGGCAAGCCCTACGGCTCGCTGCCGGTAGCTGCGCTCAGCGGCACGAAATTCGGCGGCTGGAAGGACGCGAGCACCGGCAGCACGATAACGTCAAGCTCCATAGCCGATCAGATACGCACCCTTACAGCTGTCTGGGGCGAGCATATGTGCCCACTCGGGGATAATTGCCCGTCGAAGAATTTCGCCGACGTTCCCGCGAGCTACTGGGCGCACAGCGATATAGACAATGTCGTATCCTTGGGACTGTTCAACGGCACGAGCACCACGCGCTTCGGCGTGAACGACCTCATGACGCGCTCCATGCTGCTCGCAGTGCTCTACCGGCTTGACGGCAGCCCCGACGTGTCCGGCTATGAAAACCGCTTTTCGGACGTTGACGAGAGCAAGTATTACTACAACGCCCTGCTCTGGGGCTCGCACAACAACATTTCAAACGGCTACTCCGACGGCACGTTCCTGCCAGACGGCACGCTCACGCGCGAGCAGTTCGTGACCTTCCTGAACAGATACGCAAACTACAAGGGCTATAACACCGAGGTATACGCCGATATAGGCAGCTACTCCGACGCGCAGCAGGTCAGCACCTTCGCACGCGAGAGCATGTGCTGGGCGATCGGCGCAGGCATAGTTACAGGAACGAGCGCAACGACGCTCAGCCCTCAGGCCAGCGCGACCCGCGCACAGGTCGCGGTGATGTTCAATCGCTTCGCAGGCGGCATGACAATTTGATTTGGGCAAACTAAAATCCCCGACCGCGGTCGGGGATTTTTTCATTATCTATCTGCTTTTATTCGTCATCGTTGCCGTCGTCCGGCTCGGGGGTCGCCGGTGCGGGCGTGGGAGTGGGAACGACCTTCTTGACGAAGGTAGCAACGATGCTGTGATCCTCCGTCACGCCCGACAGCGTGTAGCTGTCCACTGCGCCTACGTCCTTGCCGTCTACCATGACCGCCTGTATCTCATAGCCGTCGTTGGGGGTGATGGATATCTTCAGGCTCCCGCCGTCGCTGACGGACGCGCTGCCGTTGGGATCGGTGCTGCCGCCGTTGCCCGCCGTAACGTGTACGGTATGCGTGCTGCCGGATTTGTCCGTATCCGTCTTTTGTTCGGGCGCGGCGCTCTCGACCACGGTCTTGTTATTTGATGTGACCGAGCCGGGCTTGAAGTCAAAGCATCCGTCAGCCGCGACTACCACGACCGTCAGCACTGCCAGAGCGCAGAGGATGCCTGTTATTATCCATTTTGTTTTCATGCTCATCGAGCGCTTGCCGTTATTTTTTCTGCTCATATCTCGCCTCCGGGATCGCTATTGGTTCTGCGTCTGACCGCCCCTGTTTTTGGGCTTGCCGCGGTGATAGTAGCGGCGGTTATTTTTCTTTTTCTCGCCCTCCGTGCTTTTCGCCTGCTGCTGCGGCTTCGGCTGCTCGGCAGGCTTCTGAGCCTCAGGCTTTTTTCCGCCGCCGCGCCGGTTATTTCTCGGCTTTGGACGTGCAGCGGCCTTCTTTTCCTCCTGAGCGCGGGAGATCGGCTCGGCCTGCACAACGGGTCTTGCGTCGCTCTGCGGCTTTTTTCCGTTTCGGCGCGAGCGGCGGCTGCGGCCACGCTTTTTCCGCGTATCGTCGCTGTCCTGCCCGTAGCTGTCGGAGCTGTCGGACGCGAAAAGCTCGGGCAGCTTCCACTCGTCCTCTTCCTCCTCTTCCTCCTCGG
The DNA here is from genome assembly GCA_963620985.1 of Hallerella sp. GTDB lineage: Bacteria > Bacillota > Clostridia > Oscillospirales > Oscillospiraceae > F23-B02. The sequence goes on from CAVFCI010000006.1 coordinate 57,587, forward strand.
GCTCGGGAATGTACTTGAGCACCGACGGTGGAGTCTCTCCGTCCTTGGGACGGCCTCCGGGCACTGCCGCGACCTCGACTGCACGGAAGGTCTTGACCGTATCATCGCCCTCGCCGTCGAGCTTGACCTTGACCATCTGGCGCAGGAGGTTCACCTGCGTGACATTGCCGTAGCCTATCGGAGTTTCGACGAACGCGCCCTGCTTGGGCACATTTTTCGTAAGCTCCTCGTATGCCTCCTGCTCGTATCTCAGGCAGCACATGAGCCTGCCGCAGCTGCCCGAGATCTTGCCCGGGTTGAGCGACATGGACTGCACCTTCGCCATTTTGGTCGAGACCGGCTGGAACTCGTCGATAAACTGACTGCAGCAGAAGGGTCTGCCGCAGATGCCGAGCCCGCCGAGCATTTTGGCCTCGTCCCTGACGCCTATCTGCCGGAGCTCTATCCTGTTGCGGAATATGCCGGCCAGATCCTTTACGAGCTCGCGGAAGTCTACCCTGCCGTCGGAGGTGAAGAAGAACATTGTCTTGTTGCCCTCAAAGTTGCACTCGACATCGACGAGCTTCATGTCCAGTCCGTGCTCGGTGATCTTCCTCTGGCATATCTCGAACGCTTCCTTTTCACGCTGCTTGTTTATCTCCGCAACGCGCAGATCGTCGCGTGTTGCAAGTCTTACGACAGGGCGCAGCGGCTGGACGACCGCATTGTCCTCGACCTCGTGATTGCCGCGGATGCAGTCGGCTATCTCAAGCCCCTTGCTGGTCTCGACAATGACAGGCTGGCCGGTTTTTACGCTCCTGCCGTTCGGGGAAAAGTAATAGCTTTTTCCCCTGTTTTTGAATTTTACGCTTATAACCTCAGTCAATTGCTTTCCTCGTTTCCGCTGCCGAGCGTACCGCCAGCAGCCCCAGAATGTGTTTCACGCCCGTATTGACCGTCTGATACTGCATGCAGCGGTCAATGAGCCGTATGATATCCATTATGCGCATTTTATCCCGCTCCGACGCCAGAAGCGCTGCATAGCGGCGCTTGAGCGCGAGCAGAAACGCGCCGAGAGAGGGCGCATCGAGCGATTCATGCTCAAAGCACCATGCCGTCAGCGCCGGAGTATCGCCCTTGCGTTCGAGCGACATAAACTCCTCGGCAAGCGCGGCGGCGGTCTCGTCCTCCGCGTCCTCCTCGCCGGCGCAGCTAATGAGCACACAGCGCGAGCGAACGGTTGCCAGAAGCCGCTCGGGATTTGATGCGCAGAGGATGAAGTGAACTCCCTTGGGCGGCTCTTCGAGAATCTTGAGCGCGGCGTTCTGCGCCTGCTCATTCATCGTGTCGGCATCCTTTATGATATAGACCTTTGCCGCCGCCTCGTTGGGCAGGACATAGGCATCCGCACCCATGGCGCGCACCTGATCGACAAGTATCTCCTTTTTCTGTCTGCCCTTATCGTCGGTGATGCGCTCGATAACGGCAAGATCGGGGTGAACGCGCGCCTTTACCTTGCGGCAGTCGCGGCACACGCCGCAGGGGCGCTCACCGCTGCTTTGGCACAGCATAGCTTCGGCAAGGCAAAACGCCTTCTCCGTCCTCGCCGTATCCGATGCCGAGGACACTATATACGCATGTGAGAGCTTTTCCATAGCATCCTCCGAAATAAATACTTAATCAGTTTATTTTACTCTTTTCCGTGGTTTAAGTCAACAAAAACCGCGCAGGGGCTATTATGAGGTTGTGTATTGTCCACAAATACGCATTACTGATTTTGTGGAAAACGACAATTTTAAAAAATCCGAAAAAACTTGTCCCATTTTCCCGACATTCACTGTTTATATAAGTGAGGGGATAAGAAAACGGTGCTTGGAGGTGAGCCCGATGGGCAATAATACTTTGTGATGTATTTACAGATGAGAAAAAACAAATTATAATGAAAGGAGCGCCGCTATATGCGAAAAAGATTAATATCAATAATAATTGCAATATGTATGTTCTTTTGTATGTCCATCAACGCTTTTGCCGTTCCTACTGTAACCGGTGGGTTTGCTGGTGTTGGCAACTATGGATATTGTAGCTATGGGTCGCCGCCAGGGCATGTATATGTTCGGAATTTAAACGCTGGGCTACGCCAGCTTGGAAATCAGGCTTTGATAGACTATTCTACAAGCTATATCAAGGTAAATAACAATGTTACTATATATAACTGTGCTGGCTTAGGCGCAACTACGTTCTTTGCGTATTCAGGGCACGGAATAGTATATAATTATACAACCGACAACGCCATGCACGTTAATTACAACAGCTCGCAAAAATCTCATGCAGAATTGGGTGAAAAAACCTCTACGGCTATTAACAAGTTAACAACAGATACGAGATTTAATCAAAAATATGTAATATTATACTCTTGCAATCAGTTGACGAACAATGGCAGTACCACAAAAGCAAATAACATTCTGAAGATGATGAACGGAACACGTTTAATGTTCGGCTTTGCATCCACAATGTACCTTGATTCTCGTGAAGCAACAAGTTTTGTCTTGAAAATGAGGAACTTAACTATATCAGATGCATTCTTCGAGTCTGCAATCAAATATCAAGCGCAGCTTAAAGACAGCGATGCCATTGCACGTGCAGTCGGGTATAATGCGGCAAAGAACGACAGACTGACAAGTTCTTATAGTTATGCCCCAAGCGCTGCAAGCAATCTATCAAGTTTTAGTATTTTAAAAACGGTAACAATACCTCACAATGGCATAATAATTTAAGGAGGCAATTATGAAACACAGTAAATTTATATCTTTTATGCTCGCTGCGTTAATGCTTTTTTCGCTGTGCGCCTGCGGAAACGACAACACGTCAGCTTCGGTGCATCCGAACATTGCGCCTCCCGGAGCCGATGCTCATGCAGATCTGTCTCTGCCCGCCGAAATCAGAGTGGAGAATGTAGGTGAAACGGCATCGCTTTATGAGCTGAAAATAGATGATGAAGCCGCCGTTAATCAAATTGAAGGCTGCTTTGGGATAGACCTGTCCAAAGCGTCAAGGTCAAATGATGAGCTGGGAGTCACTTATACCACGGATGATTATATAATCGATATAGAAAACGACAGCGGGTACTGGTCAGTCATAAGCTGCAGTAGTCCTTCCGCGAAATCCGGAGCATCTGTGAGCGATGCTGAAGCGCTGAAAATCGCAAAAGCGTTTGTAGAAGAAAACAGCCTTTGGCCGGAGGAAATAGAGAACGTAAAGGTTGTAGGTCAATACGGGACAAATGAGGATAATACATACGGCATCGACATGAAGAGCGTATTCTTCTATCCGAAGGTTGACGGCAAAAATGTTCTGGGAAGATACCGGATCAACATCAACATAAATCTCGACGGAAGCATACAGTCAGTTCACTACCTTGTAAGCCAGACAGGCAGCAGCACAACCGCGAAGCTCAAAAGCAGCGCCGAAATTTCAGCCGACTTGCAGGCAAAAAACTATTCCGCAAGCTTTACCTCCGACCTGACAAACGCAAAGATCACGGACTGCACGCTCTACTACTACGCCGACAGCGTTAAGCACAACGACAAGACCTACCTCTTCCCTGTTTACATCATGACCGGCGAGGGCACAAATGCAAGCGGAGAAAAAGAGACGTTCGACATCATAATCGACGCATTAAAATAGCACGCTGTGAAAGGAGTCTGCCATATGCTGTGTCCCAAATGCTCCTCTGAAATGACAGAGGGCTTCATCGACAACAAAAAATGCCCGGTATATTGGAAACCGCAGGGGTATGAGGAGGATATTCTTTCATTTCATTCCAGAAAACGAGGCGGCAAGCTCCAGCTCGGAGACGGCGGCTACCTGCTCGGCGGCTGTGTGACCGCTTTTTATTGCAGCACCTGCGATCTCGTGCTCATAGACGATATCAGGCATCAATAGCAGCCGGTATATGTACCCGCTAATCTCCCAACATTTTAGGAACGGAGCGTAATGAGCTATGAGCAAAGCAAAATACATAAGCCTTATAATTTTATCGACGCTGCTCTACATTGCGTGGCTGACAGGACTGTATTTCAGCCTCGGTCTGTTCACGCACAGTGCCGAGCTGAACCTGCCGATATTCGCCGCGTCGTTTGCCTGCGCTGTCGGCGCGTGGCTGATAGACAAAAAAATAAATGCGCAGGACAGCTTTAAGTATAAGCCCTGCGTGCCTATCGGCTTCTGCGTGTTCCTTTCGCTGTTTTCACTCGTGCTCGTTTATGTGCTCCCGTATATTAATTCCTGACCTGTACAGCAAAAATCCCCGACCGCGGTCGGGGATTTTTCATGCTTTTTATTACTGCCTTGCTTCGATATACTCGACGATCTTGCCGACGGTGGGCAGCTCCGCTGCGTCCTCATCGGGGATCTGGATGCCGAACTCGTCCTCAACGGACATGATGAGCTCGACAACGTCAAGCGAATCCGCGCCGAGGTCATCGACGATATTGGTATCTTCGGAAATGCTGCCTGCGGATACTTCGAACTGCTGTGCAAGGATCTGCTGTATCTTTTCAAGTATCATGATTTATTCCTCCAATATTATATATCTTATGCCCATTCGCGGCTCTGCGGCTTATTGCCTGTGTTCTGCGGCCTGTCGTAGGATACGACGACGCGGCGGTTGGGCTCTGTGCCGGTCGAGCTTGTGGTAACGCCCTCATAGTCCTGAAGGGCGGCGTGGATAATGTGACGCTCGTAGCTGTTCATCGGCTCAAGCGCCATGCTGCGCTTATACTTTATGACCTTGGCCGCCATCTTTTCGGCAAGGCGGACGAGCGATTCCTCGCGCTTTGCGCGGTAGCTTTCGGCATCGACGCAGATGTGCATATGCTTGTCGCTGCCGCGGTTGACGACGTAGTTGGTCAGGTGCTGGATGGCATCGAGGGTCTCGCCCCTGCGGCCTATGACCGCGCCCATGCCGGGGCCGGAAAGGTTGACGGCAATGCTCTTACCGTCGCGGCGGCTGATCTCGATATTGGCCTTGACATCCATGCGCTCGAGAAGTCCCTCAAGGAAGGCTCTGATATCGGCAAACTCGCCGCTCGCGGCAGGCTTTGCCTCCGCCTTTTCGGGAGCCTTTGCCTCGGCAGCGGGTGCGGCCTTCTCGACCTCGGGCTCTGCCTCTGCCTCGGGCTCGTCGGGAGCTTCATACTCGACGCGCACGACTGCCGGAGACGCGCCTATGCCCAGAAATCCGGATTTTGCGCGCTCGACGACGGTTACGGAAACATCGTCGCGCTCAAGTCCGAGCTCCTTCAGGGCTGCGGCGATGGCTTCATCCTCGGTGCGGCCTGTGGTTTCCAAAGACTTTATCATGTTTCACTGTTCTCCTGTGACTGTTCAGGCTCTTCTTCGCTCTGAGCCTCCGCCTCGGACGCTGCCGCCGCCATTTCACCGGCGTAGCGGTCGGGGTCGTAAGCTCTGCCTCTTGCATAGCGGCGCTTGCCGACCTGCGAGGGGTTATCGGGCTTATCTATGCCGAGCTTTTCAAGGCGCGCCTCGCGCTCGGCTCTTTCGCTTGCCGCGATGCGCTCCGCGTCGGCCTGCTTCTGCTGAGCCTGCATTTTCTTCTTGCTGGTGTTGTTATTGCGGGTGGTTGCACCCTCCGCCTTGAGCTGCTCGTGCTCCTCATGGCGGCGTGCGCGCTCCTCGTCCTTCTCCTTCTGAGCGGCGATGCGCTCTGCGTCCTCGATATCAAGCTTGCGCTTGTAGTACTTGGTGAGTATAAGGTCGCGGACGATGCCGAAGCAGCTGTTGGCGATCCAGTAAACGCCGAGAGCCGCAGGCATGATGAAGCAGATCCAGACGGACATGAGAGGCATCATGATGTTCATGGTCTTCATGCTCATCGCCGCCTGTCCGGCCTGGGGAGGATTGGTCGCCTGGCTGATCTTCATGGATGCCCATGAAAGGAAGGCCGCGATCAATGGGATAAGGAACAGGCCGATGCTCGCAAGGATATCGGCGCTCGAAAAATCGTAGTTCCAGATCTTCCAGTCGGGGATCGTACCGAGGTTCATGCCGAGAAAGCCATAGTCGATGTCGAGAAGCTTTCCGTCAAAGCTGCCGAGCGCATTTACGACCGCGTCCCAGTTTTTGTGGATAGCGTCGGCTATGCCGATCTGATCGTAGGTGCCCTGCTTGGAGGCTACAAAGCCCGCATTTTCGGTCGCCCACTCGGTGAGCTTTGTGATACTGCTCTCGCCCAGACCCATCATGCTGCTCAGAGGCTGACGGATAACGCTGTACAGAGCGATGAGTATCGGGAAGGGCAGCAGCGACCACAGGCAGCCGGAGGTGGGGCTCGCGCCCTGCTCCTTATACAGCTTCATGACTTCCTGCTGATACTTCTGCTGGTTGCCCCTATGCTTTTTCTCCAGCTCCTTGAGCTGAGGCTGGATTCGGGTGGTCTTCATCATGCCCTTCTTGCTCTTTGCCATGAACGGCAGGAGGATCAGATTGACCACGAGAGCAAAGAGCACAATGGCAAGACCGTAGCTGTCGGTCCAGTTATAAAGGATCTCCAGCAGTCTGGCAAACGGCCAGACTATAATATCCCATAGTGACATAAGTTTCTCCTTGTATTCCGATCCTCGTCAGGGAACGGGATCGAAGAAATCGTGTTCGCCGAGGTGAAAAGGATGACACCTCGACAGCCGCTTCAGGGCGAGCCAGCCGCCCTTCAAGGCCCCGTATTTCTCGATGGCCTCAACGGCATACTGTGAGCAGGTCGGGATAAATCTGCACCTCGGCGGGAAGGCCGGGGAGACGTATTTCTGATAAATGCGGATAAGCGCAAGCAGAAGCCTTTTCATTGTTCTTCGCCTCTTATCAATCCAAGCTCGGCGCAGGCGTGCAGAAAGGCACGCTCCATCCTTGCGTACTCCGCTTCAATGCAGCGGCTGCGCGCAACGATGACGATATCGGCGCTGTCAATGAGCCTGTCCGAATTGAGCCTGTATATCTCTCTTAATCTGCGCCGCACGCGGTTGCGCACGACGGCCTTGCCCAGCTTTGTGGACACGGTGTATCCCACGCGGCGGTGACCCCGCTGCGTTTTGAGAGCATACACGACCATATAGGGCGTAACGGCGGTCTTGCCTTTGTTATAGAGCCGTTTGAACTCATAATTCTTTTTCAGTGTTGACCTGAAATCCAATTATTCCACCCTTGCTTTCCGTTTTTACCGGCAAACACATTAAGGGCGGAGGTTAGCCGCCCTAAAAATTTATTTGCTTTTCCTGCTCGGAGCTGCCAAATCAGGCGCTCAGCTTTGCTCTGCCCTTTGCTCTGCGGCGGGCGAGAACCTTGCGGCCGTTTGCGGTGGCCATTCTTTTGCGGAAGCCGTGCTCTTTCTTGCGCTGACGCTTCTTGGGCTGGTAGGTACGCAGCATGTTTTGTGCACTCCTTTCAGAATAATACTCAACATTGAGCCGAAGCTCAAAGCAGTTGACAATAAAACTTCCGACGCCCACAGGCATCGGAAGTTTATTATATACGATAGGCTTTTACCCTGTCAAGGTTTTTTTATTTATAGCCTTCGGAGACGAACCGCTCGGGTAGCATGGGCAGCCCGTCCCGAAAGCTTTTATGCGGCTTTGCTCTTTTTAAGAGCCTTGTTTACGACCACCAGCAGCACAGTGACGACCACAGCCGAGACTGTTACGGCAATGAGCGCAGTCCAGTTTGCAGCTGCGAGCCCGGTTATGTCAAACTCGCCTGTTTCGGCGTTCTGGAGGTGTGAGAACACCTCGACGGCGTCATAAATGACGGCTCCTGCAGCCACAAGTCCCGCAGCCACTCCGATGGCGGGAGAGTGTGCCGTTGTACCGCCCTTTACGATCCTGCTGAGCTTCTCATCCCTGAAGTCTATGACAGAGCCGATATAGGCGGCAGTTACCGCAAGGATGATGCATTCAGGCAGCATATAGGTGGCATTGTAGATAAAAGAGTAGGACAGTGCAGCCTGGGTCGGTATCGACAGGCCGGCCCATACGGTAGCACCGGAGATGACATGGCAGATATAGCGAAGAAGCGATACGAAAACGCAGCCGAGGGTGAGGCCGGCAGCTTGATTTTCTATTTTGTTTTTGAATATACCGGCAAAGCCGACTACCGTAAATGCAGCAATGTAGTCAAGAAGTATGACTGCAACTATGCTCTGCCATGTAGTGACATACGAAAGCGAGTTCAGACCCAAAAGCTGCTGAACGATGCCGTAAACGAAGGCCGAGCCGAGACCCCAGCCCATGCCTCTGCGGTATGCGATGATAGCTATCGGCAGCATTGACGCAATCGTTATCGAGCCGCCGTACGGAAGCTCGGCAAGCTTTATCATGCTCAGCACAGTGGCAAGCGCGACCATGATGGCGCATTCCACCAGACACTTTGTTTTGCTCTGATTCATAACTATTCCTCCTAAAGAATACAAAAAACCGCACTGCAAATGCAATGCGGTCATAGGAAAACGATTTGATATGAATTTTCGTTTCCTACGCCGGCATTACCCGGATCAGGTTCGAGGGTCTCGGAAATTCGATTCTTTCCGTCTCAGCCGAGAAAAACTCAGCACCCCTTTTGCACAGTTATATTAATATTTTAACGCTGTTTTGTCAAGTCCTGTTTATGTAGTCGGTGAAAAATTTTTGCTTGGGCAGCCATGAAAGCAGCGGGAGCCCCGCAATGAACATGACTGCGGCCTCGCCGAGCGCGACCTGTCCGGCAAAGACGGCAAACGCGCCGAAGTTCTTTATGGGGTCGAGCCCAGCGATAACGACGGTGAGCATCGCGCCGACTATGAGCCCGTTCCACACGACGGGCATCAGGCAGGCAAGTATCTTTTTATTGTGCTTCCCGCAGTACGATATGCACAGGCAGGCTATGAGCGTTGCCAGCGAGCCGAAGACTATATCCGGCAGTCCCGCGGCGCTTGCCACGTTTGCGACAGCGCAGCCGAAAAACAGCCCCCACGTCGTGCATGGCATGAAAAACGGCAGTATGCACAGCACCTCGGATATCCTGCACTGCACGGGGCCGTAGCTTATCGGCGCGAGCACCATTGTGAGCACCGCGTACAGTGCGCCGATGACGGCGGCGGTGACTATGCTTCTTGTTGTTTTATTCATTGTGTCCTCCGTTGAGTGAAAAAATGCAGCCGCAGTATTCCTGACGGTACAGACCGTATTTTTCCGACAGGATTATCGAGCGGTGATTGCCCTCGCGCTTTTTGAATTCCGAGGGCAGCCAGCTTACATTATATTTTTGCGCGGTCTCGCGGCCTATGGCGTTTATTGCGACGGCATCCTTGCGCGAGGATACAGTCAGCGTCGTGCAGAACCAGTCAAAGCCCCGCTCCGAGGCGATGCGCGCCGTCTCCTCAAGGCGGATGCGGAAGCATTCAAGGCAGCGTTTGCCCTCCTCGGGCTCATGCTCCAGACCTCTTATGCGTGAAAAATAGTCCTCGCTGCGCCACGGCAGGATCATAAGCTCCGCCGTCACACCGTCTGCGGCAAGGCAGCCGATGAGCTGCCGCTGCGTGTCAAGGCGTTTTTCATACTCCGCCTCCGGCCACAGGTTCGGGTTATACCACAGCACCGTGACCTCAAAGTGCTGCGCCAGGAGCTCTATGACTGAGCTTGAGCATGGGCCGCAGCAGCTGTGCAGCAGTATGCGAGGCTTATCCTCGCCGAAGCCCGCGACGATCTTATCGTATTTTCTGAAAAAGTTTTCTCTGTTCATATCATGCCTCTGTTGTCTCCGTCAGCGTCTATGCCGTGCGCGCTCCCGCCGACAGTCTGACAGTGCTCAAATGCGTTCAGGCAAGGCGAAGGTCGAAGCGCATACTTGTGTGTATGTGCAAGACCTTCAACGCCGCATGAGCGCATTTGAGCCTGTCAGGAAAGCGTTTTACATTATATATACTTACATTTTACCTGTCAACCAAGCAGGCCGCTTGTTTGTAAAGTTTGTTTTTGATAGACTTGAATAGGCGACACAAGCATGTCACCTATCAGCTTACACAGAGGAAAAAAGGAGAAAAAAACATGAAACTGAGCACTCATATGCGGCGCGGTACGGCGCTGCTGCTTGCCGTGATAATGGCTTGCACGCTGATAACGCCCGCGCTGGCCGCGCAGGACGGCAGCGATTCCGACGGCATTGATCTGAAGATCGCCGTCATGAGCGATACGCACTACCTGTCCCCGACCATGATAAAGGGTACGGAGGACTATGTTACGGATCTCAACAGCGACAGAAAGCTCTTCACCGAAAGCAGCTATATCAATCTTGAGCTGCTGGACGCGGTGAGGGAGGATAAGCCGGACGTGCTTCTCGTTTCCGGCGATCTCACCAAGGACGGCGAGCTGGAGGGGCACAAGGAGTTTGCCGCACGTCTGAAGCAGGTGCAGGAGGATGTGCCCGGCATGAAGGTCTACGTCATAAACGGCAACCATGACGTCCGCAATTCCGATGCGAAAAACTTCAACACCGCCGACGGCAAGGCCGTTCCCGCGACGCGCACGGAGCCGGAGGATTTTCTTTCCGTCTACGACTTTGTCTACTCCGACGAGAGCGTAGTCGCCCGCTACACGCCGCCCTCCGGCAAGGAATCCGGCCAGCTTTCCTATGTTGCAAAGCCCTGCGAGGGGCTGACGCTCATCGTGCTCGACACCTGCTGCTACAGCGCCGACAATACCTCGGACAATGAGGATGAGCACGAGACCCGCGGCGAGATGAGCGATGAGCTCGTCGAATGGGCTGTCGGACAGATAAAGGCCGCCAAAGCAAGCGGCGACCGCGTCATCGGCATGGCTCACCACGGCTTTATACCGCATTTTTCGATGGAGCCGGATGTGCTCAAAATGTACCTCGTCGAGGACTACGCCGAGATCTCCGCAAAGCTTGCCGACGCGGGGCTTGAAATGATATTCACAGGCCACATGCACGCAAACGACATCGCGGCAATGACGACCGAAAACGGCAATACGCTTTACGATATTGAGACAGGCTCGAATCTCACCTACCCCTCGCCGATGCGCTTTGTGCAGCTGCGCGAGGTGTCCGGCAGTCTCGTCGCCTCGGTGAATACGCTCAACCACATAGGCCCCGTCACCTACTATAACGCCGTTTCTGGAAAAAGCGAGACCATCGCCGACGTGACCGAGTACGGCAGGGAGCACGGGCTCTCCGAGGATATGCTAAAGACGGTCGCCGGAAGCTATGTCGGCAGCTTCCTGAAAAAGCTCTGTCCGATCGAAACGAGCGTCTCGAAATGGATAAGCAATCGCATAGTCTCCAACATCCAGAGCATCATCTCCGAGGGCGTGAACATCCCCGTCGCGGACGGTAAGACCCTGCTTGACGCCGTAAACTATATCTATCAGAGCCATCTCGGCGGCGAGGACGACGGCAATTACCCCGCATGGGTGCAGTCCGGACTTGACAAGGTCAGGGACGGCGAGATACTCGACGAGCTGCTTGCGATCGTCAAGAAGCACGCCTTCGGCGACGCGGTCTCGGCTCTGAAGTTCGATAACTTCTTTACCCGAGCGGTAAAGGCCAGGATAAACGACTATATCTGCAAGGTCGCAGACTCCATGGGCAACGACTCGAACTTCACCTCGGATAACGACGCGCTGATCGTTTTAAACGGCAATCTTATCACAACGAACGTCACACTCTCCTGCGGCGCTGCATCCGTGAGCGCTCCCGCCATTATAGACGGCAGCGAGTGCATCGTGTTCCCGACGCGCATCATGATGCGTGAGCTCTCCGCCAATGGCAAAACCGTCAGCATCGATGCATCCGAGCTCGGCGTGAGCACCGTCAGGGTCTGGGAGCGCGGCATGTCGGCTCTGGCAGCGGCTGATAAGGTGAATTTCGTAAGCTCCATGGGCACTGTCGGCTTTGACACGGCAGAGCTTGCAGGTAAAGGCGATGTGAGCATCAGCCTCAAGTCCGCCGAGCCCAACGCTGCGCAGAAGCGCGCACTCGGGCAAAAGCTCGTCAGCGCACAGCTGTTTACCGTTTCGGCAGCGGCAGACGGCGGGGAGCTGAGCACTGCCTGCACTCTCACCGTTCCCGTAAACGGCGATGGCTTTGCCGCGGCAGCAATAGCCGAGGATGGCACAATAAAGTCCACCGGCAGCAGCATCAGCGCAGGCTCGCTCAGCTGCACGACAGTAAGCGGAGCTCTGACAGCCGTCAGCGTGTTCCCCTTTACCGACGTTCCCTCAGGCGCGTGGTACTTCGGCGACGCATACTATGCGTACAACAACGCTCTGTTCGCCGGAACCTCCGATACCGCCTTCTCTCCCGACACCGTCATGACGCGCGCCATGCTCGTTACCGTGCTGTGGCGCATGGAGGGCAGTCCCAAGGCTGCCGAGCCCACGTTCTCCGATGTGTGCGGCACATGGTGCAGTCAGGCCGTCGGCTGGGCTGCCGCAAACGGCATCGTAAACGGCTACAGCGAGGATGTTTTCTCCCCGAATGCAGGCATTACACGCGAGCAGATGGCCGCCGTCCTGTATCGCTTTGCAGGCTTCAAGGGACTCGACGTGTCCGCAGCCGGTGACCTCAGCGGCTTTTCCGATGCCGCAAGCGTCTCCGCCTACGCGCACAGCGCGATGTCATGGGCAGTGGCCGAGGGCATACTGAGCGGCAATAAGGGCGCTCTCATGCCGGACAGCGGCGCGTCCCGTGCGCAGGTCGCGGCGATCCTCCACCGCTATATCGAGGGCTGCATATACTGAGAGTGCGCACACTCTCAGTATATGAATCAGAAGAAAAAAGCGTATCCGGAACTCGAAAATTCCGGATACGCTGCTGCTTTGGCAGGGGAAGAAGGCTTCGAACCCTCGGCCTACGGTTTTGGAGACCGCCGCTCTACCAGCTGAGCTATTCCCCTATAAAGTTGGTGGGCCTTCAGGGACTCGAACCCCAGACCGACCGGTTATGAGCCGGTTGCTCTAACCAACTGAGCTAAAGGCCCTTATATCAGTATTGCCGTCACAAATGTGGCGGCAATACCATTGGCGCCCCCTGTAGGATTCGAACCTACGACCCTGCGGTTAACAGCCGCATGCTCTACCTGTTGAGCTAAGGAGGCAAAAGCAAAGGGCTTGACTTGCGCCAAACCCTTCGATGTTGGCATTGACCTATCTTCCCGGTCCGTCTCCAGACAAGTATTGTCGGCACTGGTGAGCTTAACTTCCGTGTTCGGAATGGGAACGGGTGGACCCTCACCGTTAAAAACACCAACTATGGTAAATGACTCATGTCAAATACTACTATAAAATTGACCTCGTGTCAAGAGGAAATTCCCCGTTGGATGTGTACCACACATCCAACGGAGTGGTACACCATCAGGGACTCGAACCCTGGACACCCTGATTAAGAGTCAGGTGCTCTACCAGCTGAGCTAATGGTGCATATGGTGACCCGTAGGAGAGTCGAACTCCTGATTCAGGCGTGAGAGGCCTACGTCTTAACCACTTGACCAACGGGCCATATTGATCATAAGGGCATTACACCCTCAAAACTGAACAGAAAAGATTTTGTTAAGCAAGGCTGCCTGCATAACTGTAGGTCAAGCCCTCGGGCTATTAGTACCGGTAGGCTGAACACATTACTGCGCTTACACCGCCGGCCTATCAACCATGTAGTCTACATGGACCCTTACTCCATAAAGGATGGGAGATCTTATCTTAGGGGGAGTTTCACGCTTAGATGCCTTCAGCGTTTATCTCGTCCAGACGTAGCTACCCAGCTGTGCCGTTGGCACGACAACTGGTGCACCAGAGGTCTGTCCATCCCGGTCCTCTCGTACTAAGGACAGCTCCCTTCAAATCTCCTGCGCCCGCAACAGATAGGGACCGAACTGTCTCACGACGTTCTGAACCCAGCTCGCGTGCCACTTTAATCGGCGAACAGCCGAACCCTTGGGACCGAATTCAGCCCCAGGATGTGACGAGCCGACATCGAGGTGCCAAACCTCCCCGTCGCTGTGGACGCTTGGGGGAGATCAGCCTGTTATCCCCAGGGTAGCTTTTATCCGTTGAGCGATGGCATTTCCACTCACATACCACCGGATCACTAACTCCAACTTTCGTTACTGCTCGACCCGTCGGTCTCGCAGTTAGGCTCGTTTATGCGTTTACACTCAATGCACGATTTCCGTCCGTGCTGAACGAACCTTTGAGCGCCTCCGTTACTCTTTTGGAGGCGACCGCCCCAGTCAAACTGCCCGCCTAACAGTGTCCCCCGACCGGATTCACGGCCGCAGGTTAGAAAACCAGCAATACAAGGGTGGTATTCCAAGGTTGCCTCCGCTGAACCTGACGGCCCAGTTTCTTAGGCTCCCACCTATCCTGTACATGCATTACCGATCTTCAGTATTAAGCTACAGTAAAGCTCCATGGGGTCTTTCCGTCTAGTTGCGGGTAACTGGCATCTTCACCAGTACTACAATTTCGCCGGGCGGGCTGTTGAGACAGTGCCCAAATCATTACGCCATTCGTGCGGGTCAGAACTTACCTGACAAG
>CAVFCI010000007.1:0-57292 GCA_963620985.1 Hallerella sp.
GCACCTGTCAGCTGACAATTTTCGCGTGATTTTTGGCTTTCTTTGATGCAGATGGGCTGTCGCCCATCAAAGAGAAAAAGGCGAAAAGCGCCGAAAAGGGGCGCTGACAGGCGGTAGGGTTCGGCTCCCGTCAGCTTACGCAGCAGCATAGGTTTTTTGACAGTCTGATAAGAAAAACCGCCGTGTCAGGCGGTTTTTCTTATATAAAAAGCTAACTATGCTGCTCACGCTGCTTTTCCTTCTTTGGGGAGCATCTCGCATACAAGTAAAATGCTTTTTATTCCCACTTTGCCCATACGTCTGGAGCGTAGCCTGCGGTCGCCTGCTTTCCGTTGCGGACGATGGGCGTTTTTATGAGCCACGGGCATTCAAAAAGCTTTTCAAGCTTTGCATCGTTCAACGCGAGGTACTGAATGAGCGGATAATCAATGTCGTCCTTATTTATCATGGCATCGAGCCCGACGGCATTTTTGACCGAATTGAGCTCTCCCCTGCTCATGCCGAATTTCATTATATCGACAAACTGGTATTTAATCCGGCGCTCCTTAAAATAACGCTCGGCCTTTTTTGTGTCAAAGCATTTGCTTTTGCCGAAAATTTGAATGTTCACAGCGCTTTCTCCATGATTCTGAGAATGTTGTTGCGGAAGATATCCCGTGCAAGCTGCTCGGCGTAATTGTGCCTGAGAAGCGTTTCATACAGTCTGCCGAGATCCTGCACTCCGCTTATGCCCTTAGGTGTCTCCTCTATACCGTCAAGATCGCAGCCGAGAAACACGCCTCTTTCGCCGCCGAGCGACATGAAGTGCTCGATATGGGCAAAAGCAGCGTCGATGTCTCGCCCGAGGCCGAGAAATTCGGGATATAGATTTATCCCCGCGCCGCCGCCCTGCCCTACGAGCGCCGTAAACTGCTCATCCGTAAGATTGCGCGGCACATTGCACAGGGTCTTTGAGTCGGAGTGACCGGCTATCACAGGGCGGGTGCTTATCTCGAGCGTATCCCAAAAGCCGCGCTCTGATATGTGCGACATATCGAGCATAATACCGAGCTCCTGTGCGCGCATAACAAAGCGTCTGCCCTGCACGGTAAGTCCAGTTCCGCTGTCCACGGCAGCGCCGCAAAGGGCATTATCGTGATTCCACGTCATATGTACGATACGCACACCCTGCCCGAAGGCAGCGTCAATATCGGCTATCTGCTCTGCGCCCTCTATGGAGAGCAAGGCAGCGATCCTGCCTTCCCTTTCGGCGGAGATGATATCCTGAAAATTCAGACACAGCCTGACCATGTCTGAATTTTCTTTTATCTGCTCGTGAAAATACGCGATCGAGACATCGGCAAATTTGACAGGCTCCGGATCGTCAACGGCACAGATCGCAAACACCTGAGCCGCCGGAGAATAATCTGCCAGACGCTCAAGGTCAAGCTGCATCGAATTCTTTCTCAGCAGCTCGCCGCGCTCGCGTGCATGGGTCGCCGTATCGCAGTGACAGTCGAAAAGCGGTATGCCCATCATACTTCCGAAATGAGCGGCAGTATCATGGGGCTTCGCTTTGTAGTCTTGTACAGATAGCCAGAGACATTGCTCTTTATGCGGCTTTTTATTGCCGACCAGTCCTTGACTCCGTTTTCCTCGCAGGCCGCAAGCGTTTCCTTGGTCACGCGCTTGAGCTCCTCAAGCATATCCTCGGCTTCCTTTACATAGACAAAGCCGCGGGTGAGTATCTCGGGCTCGGACAGCAGCGCGTTATCCCATGACGAGAGCGTAACGACGATGACGACCATGCCGTCCTCTGCAAGCCTGTGCCTATCGCGCATGACGACGCTGCCGACATCGCCCACGCCCATTCCGTCAACCATTACGGCTCCGGACTGGACAGCGCCGTTGAGCTTGATGCTCTTCTTTGAAATTTCAATGACCTTGCCGTTTTCGGCTATCACGACGTTTTTGGGGTCTACTCCCATGAGCCTGCCGAGCTCGGCGTGCTTTACGAGCATACGGTACTCGCCGTGGACAGGAATGAAATACTTGGGGCGCACGAGGGCGAGCATCATCTTCTGCTCCTCCTGCGAGGCGTGACCTGAGACGTGCAGGGCGGTGTTTCGGTCGTAAATGACCTCGGCTCCCTTGTGGAAGAGCTCGTCAATGACCTTGCTTATCATATTCTCGTTGCCCGGAATGGCCGAGGCGGATATTATGACCCTATCTCCAGGGCGAATGTTTATCTGCCGGTGCTCTGAAAACGCCATGCGGTAAAGCGCGGACATCGTTTCGCCCTGAGAGCCGGTCGAAATAATGACGACCTTTTCCTTGGGCAGCTTATTTATCTGAGCAAGATCAACAAGCACGTTATCGGGTGCATTAAGATAGCCCAGAACCGTTGCAACGCGCAGGATGTTTTCCATGCTGCGTCCCGTTATTGCGACCTTGCGCTTGTATTTTGCCGCAACGTCGATTATCTGCTGCAATCTGTGGACGTTTGAAGCGAAGGTCGTTATGATTATTCGCTGGTCGCAGTTTTTGAACAGCATATCAAAGGTCTCGCCGACCTTGCGCTCGGACGCTGACAGGCCGGGCTTTTCAACATTGGTCGAGTCGCTCATCAGTGCGAGCACGCCCTCGTTTCCGAGCTGGCCGAAGCGCGGCAGGTCGATAACCTTGCCCTGCACGGGCGTGAGGTCGATCTTGAAGTCGCCGGTGTGGACTATCGTTCCGATAGGAGTTTTTATCGCCAGCGCGACGGCATCGGCTATACTGTGGTTTACGGCTATAAACTCAACGCTGAAGCAGCCGAGGCGGAAGATATCTCCGGCCTTCCTTGTGAATATCTGCGTATTGTACAGCAGATCGTGCTCTTCAAGCTTGAGCTCTATGAGCGCCGCCGTGAGCGGCGTTGCGTATATGGGGACGTTCAGCTCGCGTATAACATACGGGACTGCGCCGATGTGATCCTCATGACCGTGGGTGATGATTATGCCCCTCACCTTCTCGGCATTTGCCTTGAGGTACGAAATGTCGGGTATAACGATGTCGATACCGTACATATCCTCGTCAGGGAAGCCGAGGCCGCAGTCGATAACGATTATATCCGTGCCGAATTCTATGGCCGTCATGTTCTTGCCGATCTCTCCGAGACCGCCGAGAGGTATGATCTTCAGTTTATGCGTCATATATTAACCTCCAATATGAGTGATTATTTCCGAAAACGCAAAGCAAAGGGATTCTTGCGGCAAGCGCCCTGAAACGCGGCATGCCGTTAAGCTTTCCCCCTCCGATATTCGGTATGTAATCAGCGTGTCAAACAGTTTTTTGACAGTCTGATGTAATATTTTATGCTTTACAGGGATTATAACCCGTTTATCACATTTCAATTCGCCCCTCAAGGGCGCGAAGAAGCGTGGCATCATCGGCAAACTCAAGGTTTGAGCCGACGGGGATGCCGTATGCAAGACGTGTCACCCTGATCTCAAAGGGCTTTAGAAGGCGCGAAATATACATGGCCGTAGCCTCGCCCTCCGTGTCGGGATTGGTGGCCATGATGATCTCCTTTATCTCGCTGTCGTCGGCTGCGACGCGGCGGATAAGCTCGCTTATGCGTATATCGTCAGGGCCGACGTGGCTTATGGGAGAAAGAACGCCGTGCAGGACATGGTACACGCCGTTATATTCATGGCTGCGCTCGATAGACAACACATCACGCGGCTCGGATACTACGCACACTATGCTCTTGTCGCGCTTTGTGCTCGCACACACCGAGCAGATCTCACCCTCGGTCAGGTTCTGACATATCTTGCAGCAGCAGACATTCTTCCTTGCTTCAAGGATGGCGTTTGCAAAGCTTTCCCCCTCTCCGTCCGGCAGAGCGAGAACATGGAAAGCAAGGCGCTGAGCGCTTTTGCGGCCTATACCGGGGAGAGAGGCAAATTTATCTATAAGATTTTCGAGTGAAGCAGGGAAAAATGGCATTTAAGATATCTCCTAAGCGTTTCTGATAGCGTCGATCTGCGTTTTTCTGTCGGGCTTTCCGAAAACGGCGCTTCCCGCGACGAGGACGGTAGCTCCCGCGTCCTTTACGAGCCTTGCCGTGACGGGGTCAACTCCGCCGTCAACCTCAAGCTCACAGTCAAGACCGCGTCTGTCTATCTCGCGTCTGAGCTCCGCTATCTTCGGAAGCTGGTCGTGCATGAAGCTCTGGCCGCCGAAGCCGGGCTCGACCGTCATGACGAGCACCATATCAAGCCTGTCGATAAAGGGATACAGGACGCTTGCGGGCGTTCTCGGCTTGACGGACAGGCCGGCCTTTTTGCCGTTTTCCTTTATTATATCAATGGCATCGGATATGTTCTGATAGGAGTCGGCCTCTACATGGAGCATAACAAGATCGGCTCCGGCATCGCAGAAGGCCTTTGCGTATCTGACGGGCTTATCTATCATCAGATGAACGTCGAGGAACATATCGGTCATTTTGCGGACCGACTTCAGAACGGGAATGCCTATTGAAATATTGGGCACAAAGGCTCCGTCCATAACGTCAAAATGAACATAGTCAGCGCCTGCAGAACGTATATCCTCGATCTCGGCTCCGAGTCTTGTGAAATCGGCGGAGAGGATCGACGGAGCTATCTTTATCATATCTATAACCTCGGAAGCCCTTTCGGCATAAAATATTGCAGCGGTAAAGTGCGCACAGCCGCTTTTATATATGGGGGGCGTGCGGAAGCTGCGCCCCCCCTGTCTGCGCACAATCCAGCTTATTATACACCACTATTATAGAAATTACAAATATAAAATGCAAAAAACAGAAGGAAAACGTTCATTTCCTTCTGCTTTTGACTATGATCTATGCTTCGGGCAGCTTGCACACGTCTATCCACTCGATAGCGTTTGAGTATTTATACAGCTCATCAAGATCAAGCTCTATGGCGCTGCTGCCGCTGCCGACAGCCGGAAAGACGGTCTCGAAGCGCTTTAGGCTTTCGTCAAGATAAACGTCTATGCCCTCGTTGATGCCGAAGGGACACACGCCGCCGACAGGGTGTCCGACAAGGGTGAGCACCTCGTCGGGAGACAGCATCTTGGCCTTCATGTGGAATTTTTCCTTGAACTTATGATTGTCTATCCTCGCATCACCGGCGGCGAGAATGAGAATGCAGCTGTCTTCCTTCTTGAAGGACAGCGTTTTTGCTATTCTTGCACCCTCAACGCCGAGCGCGAGCGCTGCAAGCTCGACTGTCGCGCTGGATACGTCAAATTCACGGACGCGATCCTCCATGCCGAACTGCCTGAAATATGCTCTGCCTTTTTCTATGGACATACCTGAGCCACCTTATTTGAGAATTATTTTGTTGAAGCTTTTCTTGCCGCGCCTGAGAACGACACCGGTCCTGAGCTCATCGGCGCTGAAGGTCTTGGCAATGTCGCCGACCTTCTCGTCGTCGGCGGAAACGCCGCCTTGCTGGACATTGCGGCGAGCCTCTGACTTGGAGGCGCACAGGCCGCTGAGAACGAGCGCGCTCATGATATCGAGAGAGCCGTCCGTGAGCTCGGCCTCGCTTATCTCGGTAGTCGGCATGTCTCCGAGTCCTGCGCCGCCGAACAGAGCCTTTGCGGAGGCCTCGGCCTTCTTTGCCTCTTCCTCGCCGTGAACAAGTGCGGTGAGTTCGTAAGCCAGTATCTCCTTTGCCTTATTGAGCTGAGAGCCCTCCCAGCCGTCCATCTCGTTTATCTGCTCAAGCGGCAGGAAGGTCAGCATACGCAGACATTTGAGAACGTCGGCATCATCGACATTGCGCCAGTACTGGTAGAAGTCGTAGGGCGAGGTCTTATTGGGATCGAGCCACACTGCACCGGCAGCGGTCTTGCCCATTTTCTTGCCCTCGGAATTGAGAAGCAGGGTTATCGTCATCGCATGCGCGTCCTTGCCTAGCTTGCGGCGGATAAGCTCCGTGCCGCCAAGCATGTTCGACCACTGGTCATTGCCGCCGAACTGCATGTTGCAGCCGTAGTGCTGGAACATGTAGTAGAAGTCATAGCTCTGCATGATCATGTAGTTGAACTCAAGGAAGCTCAGTCCCTTTTCCATGCGCTGCTTGTAGCACTCGGCGCGCAGCATGTTGTTGACCGAAAAGCACGCGCCGACCTCGCGCAAGAGCTCAATGTAATTGAGCGGCTTGAGCCATTCTGAGTTGCGGAGCATGATCGCCTTGCCATCGGAGAAGTCGATGAACTTTTCCATCTGCTTTTTGAAGCACTCGGCATTGTGAGCAATTGTCTCCTCGGTGAGCATCTGGCGCATATCCGTTCTACCGGAGGGGTCGCCGATAAGCGTAGTGCCGTCGCCGATAAGGGCAATGGGGCGGTTACCGGCCATCTGGAGGCGCTTCATGAGGCACAGAGCCATGAAGTGACCGACGTGCAGAGAGTCGGCGGTGCAGTCAAAGCCTATATAGAACGTGGCCTTGCCGTTGTTTATCATTTCCTTTATCTGATCCTCGTTGGTCACCTGAGCGATAAGGCCTCGTTCGACCAGTTCTTCGTAAATACCCATCAAATTTTCTCCTTTTTAATTATATCTTCAGCCGTTTCGGCCATGAATGCTATTATTTCGCTGCAATCTATATTGCCCTTTAGCTCTGCGCAGCGCACATTGGCGTACCTTTCACGCGCAATGCCAACGCACCGCTTTGCTATAGCCGCGATCTTGTCCTTTGCTTCGGCATCCTGCCCGTCGTTAAAAGGAAAAACGAGTCCCTCTGCCATGACCGCTCCTGCGATAGCGCCGCATAGCTCGCCGCTTCTTGCGCCGCCGCCGAAGCCCGCCGACAGTGCCAGCGCCGTTTTTTCGTCCATTCCGGTATACTCGCAGCAGGCGGCAAACACCGACTGTGCACAGTTAAAGCCGTTTTTGTGATAGCTCAACGCTTTTTGTCCGATATCCATAGCTGCCCTCCTGTAAAAAAGCCCCCTGTCCTAAGACAGAGGGCGTTAAAAACGCGGTACCACCTCTATGTGCTCCACCCTCGCGGATAAAGCCTCGGTGAGTTCGTGACTCCTGCGCTGTATCGGGCGCACCCGTCATCGCCTACTGAGCTTTCGGCGAGCCGCTCCGAGCCGTATTCATTCATTCCCGCTCTCCCCTTTCCAGCAATCAGGGTCTCTCTGTGCAGCAAAGATGAACTACTCCTGCTCTTCATCGCGTTATCGAAGCAGATTATACTAAACTATTTGCCTCTTGTCAACTTATATTTATCCGCTGCCGCAAGCTGCTCCTCAGCTCCTGCAAGCGTGGTTTCCGTGACGACATCGCCGCCGTGCAGCCTTGCAAGCTCCATGCGCCGTCCCTGACGGTCAAGCTCCTTTACGACGGTGAAGGTCTTTCCGCCGCGCTCGGCCTTTTCTATCTTATCGTGACTGTCGGCCAGAGCCGCTATCTGCGGCAGATGCGTTATGCACAAGACCTGCTTGCCGCGTGAAAGATCGCTCATCTTCTCGCCAACTCGCTGAGCCGCTATGCCGGACACGCCGGTGTCTATCTCATCGAACACCATTGTTTCGATAGGGTCGTTGTCGGAAAAAGCGGTCTTCATTGCAAGCATTATCCGGCTCAGCTCACCGCCGGAGGCGATCTTTGATATGCGTCCGAGCTCCATACCTGCGTTCGCGGATATGAGAAAGCGCACATTGTCGGCGCCCGTGCGGTCAAAGCCGAGCTCGCTCTCGATGGGCTCTACCGAGACCTTGAAGCGAACTGACGGCATGCTGAGGTCTTTAAGCTCGCTGCAAATGCGCTCCTCAAGCCTTTTTGTGGCCTCCCTTCGGCTATCGGTCAGAGCTGCCGCCCTTTTAACGCAGCTATCCCTGTGCTCCCTGAGCTGCCGCTCAAGCTTTTTCAGCATATCGTCGGAATACTCAAGCATGGACAGCTCTTTTTGGCTGTCGTCAAGGAGCTTCAGCATTCCCTCCTCGTCGCTGCCGTATTTCCTGCTCAGGCGCTTTAAAAGCGCTGTGCGCGTTTCGATGCGGTCGTATTCGTCCGGCGAAAATTCAAGGCTGTCGCGGAAATCGCGTATGCGCTCGGCAGCGTCGTATATCAGCGCAGAGGCATTGCCGAGGATATCAGCCGTCTCGCGCAGACCGTCGGATATAGAGGCGGCGCGGCTTACAAGAGCCGAGGCTTCATCAATCAAAGAGGCTGCGTTTTCATCGCAGGCGTAGAGCGCACTGTATGCTCCATCGAGCGCCTCGGTGAGCTTTTCGGAGTTCCGCAGCAGCTCGCGGCGGGCTATGAGCTCATCCTCCTCGCCTGCGCGAAGCTGGGCGCTTTCAAGCTCCTCGATCCTGTATCTCAGGCTGTCGGCAAGGTGTTCCTTTTCAGCCTCGTCCATAGAAAGCCTGTCCATTTCGCGCTTGCATTCAATATATTCCTTATACGCCTCGGCAAACAGCGCACGCTCCTTATCCGTCTTCCCGAAGCCGTCGAGATAGGCAAGGTGCGAGGTCTCGTCCATGAGCTGACGGCCATCGTTCTGGCCGTGAATATCCAGCAGCAGTGAGCCAAGCTGTCTCAGCTGCGACACCGTTACAGGGTTTCCGCATACGCGGCAGTTATTTTTCCCGTCCGCGGATATCTTGCGGCGGATGATTATCTCGTCCTCCGGCTCGAAATCATTTTCCTCGAACCATTTTGCCGCGGCAGCAGTTTCAAAAACCGCCGACACAACACCGTATTCAGCGCCGCTGCGTACAAGCTCGCGGCTCGTGCGCGCACCGAGCACGGCGGAAAGAGAATCAACAATGATAGACTTGCCCGCGCCGGTCTCGCCCGTCAGCACGGTAAGGCCGCTGCCGAGCTCTATATCAGCCTTTTCAATTACGGCAATATTTTCGATATGCAGCTGTGTAAGCATGGGAGACCCCTTTATCAGAACATTTCATCTATCTCGTGGCAGAGCGCCTCCGCCGCCTCGTTATCCTTCATTGCCAAAAACGCCGTATCATCACCGGCAAGAGTGCCGACAAGCGTTTCGATATGCATCGAGTCGAGCGTTGAGCAGGCTGCCGATGCAAGGCCGGGCAGCGTTTTTATGACGATCATATTCTGCGCGACCGCATAGGAGGTCACGCTCTCGCGGAATATCTTGCGAAGGCGCATCACGCGGTCGTTATTGCGCGATTTGCCGCTGACAACATAGTGATATCTCCCGCTGTTGCCGAGCTCCTTTACAAGATGCAGCTGCTTTATATCCCTTGAAAGCGTTGCCTGAGTGCTGGGGATACCGTGCTCGGCAAGCGCCTGTATAAGCTGTGCCTGGGTCTCTATCTCCTGCTCGGAGATTATCTTGAGAATAACGCTTTGTCTTGAATCCTTCAATTGAGTGCCCCCTCCTTAGTCAACTCTGTATTGCAGCTTGTCAAAGGTCGAATCGTAAAAGCTGCGCTCGCCGAGGTATATAAGATTTGCCGCCTTCATCGATCTGCTCACGATAACTATATCCTCATTTGCAAGCTCAAAGCCGTCCGTTCCGTCAACGGATACATAGGCTCGCCTGCCGTGCAGCTTTTCTGCCATTACGCTTATTTTGTGATCGGATGACAGTACAAAGCTTCTTGACCCGATATAATGCGCGCAAATGGGCGATACTATAAGATTTTTGGCCTCTGGCTCGACTATCGGGCCTCCGGCGGACATGGAATAGCCTGTAGAGCCGGTGGGCGTTGATATGATTATCCCGTCGCCGGAATAGCTCATGATGCGCTCATTGTCGCACCATGCGGTGAGCTTTATGCAGTCGCCCATGCCGTGGATGACAGCGTCGTTAAGGCCGACATCGGCATAGATCACCTCGCCCTGCCTGATAAGCTCGGCATCTATCATCATCCTGAAGCTTGATGAATATCTTCCCGCAGCGGCATCGAGTATGAGTTCTATATCCTCCGGCTCGAGCGAGGCCATAAAGCCCTTTGTTCCGAGGTTTATGCCGAGCATCGGTACCTCGGTATGATTAAGATATCTTGCCGTGTGCAGAATGGTCCCATCGCCGCCGATAATTATGAACAGCTCGGCACGGTCGGCGACCGCGCTCCACGCGCTGATCTCCACATCCTCGGGGATAACGGCTGCATCGTGCGCCCCGAACACAGGACACACGGCTGTTTTATAGCCGCCTCTTTGCAGCAGGTCTCTTGCCTTTTTTGTAAGCTCAAGGCCGGAATCCCTGTAGGGATTCGGGCACAAAACGATAAGTTTAGCCATTTCGACCTCACAGTTTTTCGTGCGAGGCATCAACGACTGCCTGCGCATCTATGATAGGTGCATCAAATTTGCCTTTTTTCATGAAGCACAGATACTCCCTGTTGCCCTCAGGGCCTTTTATCGGGGAATAGTCCAGCCCCATGACCGTCATGCCGGCGCCCGGCGCAAACTCCAGTATGCCGTCAATGACGGCAAGATGAACGTTTTTATCGCGTACAACGCCCTTTTTGCCGACCTCTTCCCTGCCGGCCTCAAACTGCGGCTTTATAAGGCATATAAGCTCGCCGCCGTCCTTCAGAAGCGGACACACCGCGGGCAGAACGAGCTTTATTGATATAAACGAGAGATCCATCACCGCGATATCAACAGGCTCGGGTATCTGCTCGGAGCTTATATATCTTATATTCGTGCGCTCCATATTGACAACGCGCTCATCCTGCCGGAGGCTCCACGCGAGCTGCCCGTAGCCGACATCGACAGAATATACCTTCCCTGCACCGTTTTTCAGCAGAACATCGGTAAAGCCGCCGGTCGATGCGCCGCAGTCGATGCACACCTTACCTGCCGGATCGACCGGAAACACCTTGAGCGCCTTCTCAAGCTTGAATCCGCCGCGGCTGACATAGGGGAGCGCAGCGCCCTTTACCTCAACGCTCGCGTCAGGTGATACCTGCATCCCTGGCTTATCTGCGCGCTGCCCGTCAACAAAGACGAGGCCGCTCATTATCGTCGTTTTTGCCCTTTCGCGGCTCTCAGTAAGGCCGAGGTCAAAAACGAGCTGATCGAGTCTTATTTTTTTCATGCTCCGCTCCTGACCAGCCTTTCGGCCTCGCTTGTCAGGCTTTCCGCGTCAAGTCCGCAGTGCACGATAAGCTCGGGGACCGTGCCCTGAACGACTATGCCGCTGCCAAGGTTGGGCGTATAGGCCGCATTTATCTTAACTCCCTCGCGTTCTGCATGGGCGAGAATATCATCGGCGATGCAGCCGCTGCTGCACACCTGCTCGCTCATGAGAAAACGACCCGTTTTCCGCATGGACGCAATAATATCTCCGTAATATGCGCCGTCGAGCCGCGAAAGCTTGAACACGTCAGCGTGTATCCCCTTGTCCGCAAGTGCCTCCGCCGTATCGAGCGCAATGTTTATATCCGTGCCGTAGGCCGCTATGGTGATGTCATTCCCGCTGCGGAGCTTAACGCAGCCGTCGGGCATGCAATCGGTATACCTTCCCTCTCCGCCGCGCGGATATCGTATGGCAACGGGGCCGGACATACGGTTTACGGCCTCGTCGAGCATTGCCTCGAGCTCGGCAAAGCTCGCGGGACACAGCAGCTGCATATGCGGCACAGAGCGCAGATAGCTCACGTCAAACGCGCCATGGTGCGTCTCGCCGTCACTGCCGACAAGGCCTGCCCTGTCAACGCAGAAAACGACGTGGAGCTCCTGAAGCGAAACATCATGTATGAGCATATCATAGGCACGCTGGAGAAAGCCGGAATATATTGCGACAACGGGAGTGAGCCCCTGCTTGGCCATGCCAGCTGCCATGGCAACAGCGTGCTCCTCGGCTATGCCGACATCAAGGAATCTTTCTGGGAATCTCTCGGCAAACTCCGTGAGTCCCGTTCCTGCGCACATGGCGGCGCTTATGGCTACGATATCGTGATTTATCTCGGCCAGCTGCGTGAGCTTTTTGCCGAAAACCGATGAGAAGCAGGGCTTTGAGGGCGGCATCTCGCCCGTTGCGGGGTCAAATTTGCCGACACCGTGATACTTGTCGGGGTGCTCCTCGGCATATTTACAGCCCTTGCCCTTTTTGCTTATGACATGCACGAGCACGGGCTTGTTCATTTCCTTTGCCCAGCGTATGACCGTTTCGAGCTGATCGACATCATGTCCGTCAACAGGGCCGAGGTAGTAAATGCCCATGGAGTCGAACATATTCGACGGCAGTATAGACCTTTTAAGCGCTTCCTTGGCTTTGTGGCTTGCGTTATACAGGCCGTCCATACCGCTGACGGCCTGCTTGTACCAGCGCTTGAAGTTTATATATCCGGGCTTTACGCGCTCCTTTGAAAGGAGCTTTGCCATACCTCCGACATTGCCGTTTATGCTCATGCCGTTGTCGTTGAGTATTATAACGATAGGCTCGCTGCTGCCGCCGACATTGGCAAGCCCCTCATACGCAAGGCCGCCCGTGAGCGCACCGTCGCCGATAACGGCACACACGCTGTATTTTTCGCCCTTTATAGTCCTCGCTTTTGCCATTCCGTAGGCTACGGAGACTGAGTTTGATGCATGACCGGCTATAAATGCGTCGTCGTCGGCCTCATATGGCTTGGGAAAGCCCGAAAGTCCGCCGTAGCAGCGCAGCGTACCGAAGGCATCGCGCCTGCCCGTTATTATCTTGTGAGCGTAGCTCTGATGCCCGACATCGAACACGATCCTGTCAACAGCGCTGTCATACACTCTGTGCAGTGCGACAGTGAGCTCCACCGTGCCCAAATTTGACGCAAGGTGACCGCCGGTCTTTGAAACGCCGTCGATTATAAACTCTCTGAGCTCGCTGCAAAGCTGCGGTAGCTCGCTCTTGTTCAGGCGCTTTATATCGTTGGATGAATTTATTTTATTTAAAATATTCAAAATATTGCCTCGTAATCTCGCTATACTCGCTATTATAGCTATTATAAATAACATAATAACAAACCGCGGTGAATTTTACAATAGACATTCATCGCGGTTTTACGAATTATTCGATTCAATTTTTTCTCGTTACCATGGAATCGGCAAGCTCACAGAGGAATTCGGTGTCCTCAAATGCCGTTTTAAGTACGCTCTTGGCCTGCTCGGTCAGCTTTTCTATCATTTCCATGCACTTATCCTCGCCGAGCAGAGCCATATATGTATTTTTATGCTCCTGCGCATCCGAGCCGACGGGCTTGCCGAGCTCCTCGCTGGTGCTTATAACGTCAAGGATATCATCGCGGATCTGGAATGCCGAGCCGATGCATGCACCGTACTGCGCAGCGGCCTCGAGCATTTCGCTGCTGCCGCCGGCTGCGGCAACTCCCATTCGGCAGGCAGCTATGAGCAGAGCCCCCGTTTTGCGCGAGTTTATGTCGTTGAGCTCATCCTCGGAGAGTATCCTGCTCTCGCCTATCATATCCAGATACTGCCCCGCGCACATTCCGTCGCTGCCGACCGCGTCGGCAAGTATCTCCGCGCAGCTTGCCCTTTCCTCTGCCGGAAGCTGGCTGCGCAGTATCGTACCGAAGGCCTCGGCCTGAAGCGCGTCACCTGCAAGCGTTGCGGTGCATTCGCCGTAAACGACATGGTTCGTCGGCTTTCCGCGGCGAAGCTCGTCGTTATCCATGCACGGCAGATCATCGTGTATAAGGCTGTATGTGTGCAGCATTTCGATCGCGCAGGCAACGGGCAGCGCCTTTTCGATATCGCCGCCGGATATGCGGCAGAACTCCAGCACGAGCGTGGGACGTATGCGCTTTCCGCCTGCCGTAAGGCTGTAGTGCATAGCTTCGAGAAGCCCGTCATAGCTGAGCCCTTCCGGAGTGAAATACTCCGAGAGCCTTGCATCTACAAGCTTTTTATATTCTTTTGCTGTCATATCATTCACCAAACGGGAGCTCCTCCGGCTCGCCGTCCTGACCTTTTCTGAGCTTTACGACCTTCTGCTCGGCCTCGTTGAGCAGCGTTTCGCAGCCGGATATGAGCGTCGTGCCCTCCTCAAAAAGCTTGAGCGATTCGCTCAGCGGAGCGTCGCCGCGCTCAAGCAGCTTTACTATCTCGTCAAGCCGCTTTACCGATTCCTCGAAGCTTAATTTTTCATTAGCCATGGCTTTTCGCCTCACTTTCATCTACAGTGCATTTTATAAGCCCGTCGCTGACACCGAGGCTTAATTTATCGCCCTTTTTCACGTCACCGACGCTTTTTATAAGCTCTCCGCCTTCGTTTGACGCTATCGCATATCCTCTGCCGAGCACCTTTAAGGGGCTCATTGCGTCAAGCGCCGAGGCGAGCGCGACGAATTTGTGCCGCTTTGCCGCATTGGTCTTCTCTGCGGCGGCTATGAGCTTTCCTCGTACATAGTCAAGCTCCGTGCGCTTTGTATCTACATAGGCCATGGGATCGCGCAAAACGCGGCGGCTTTTAATATCATCAAGACGCCCGCTCATGCGGCTCAGGCTTTTCTGCATGGCCTGCGTCTGCCGTATATTCATGTTCATGAGCCACTCTCGCATCTCGGCTTCGTCGGGAACGGCGATCTCGGCTGCGTTTGAGGGCGTTGACGCACGGACATCGGCAACATAGTCGGCGATCGTAACATCCGGCTCGTGTCCCACTGCTGAGATCACCGGCAGTTCGGACTCGTATATCGCTCTTGCCACGCGCTCGTCGTTAAAGGCCCAGAGATCCTCGATGGAGCCCCCGCCGCGGCCTGTTATTATTAGGTCTGCGACCTTGTGTCGGTTTGCATACCGTATCGCGCCGACTATCTCAGGCGGAGCCTCCACGCCCTGAACGCGCACCGGCAGCAGCACGACCTTCGTCATGCTCCAGCGCGTTCCGAGTATGCGTATCATATCGTGAACGGCAGCGCCGGCAGACGAGGTTATGATGGCGATCTTCTCGGGAAACGGCGGCAGCGGCTTCTTATGCGAAGGATCGAACAGTCCCTCGGCCGCAAGCTTTTTCTTCAGCTGCTCATAGGCTATCTGAAGATCGCCTGTGCCCTCCGGTGTGAGCTCTGTGCAGTAAAGCTGATATGCTCCGTCGCGGGGAAAGACCGATATACGCCCGAAAGCAGTGACACCCATTCCGCTTTCTGGGCGAAAGCGCAGCTTGGACGCACTGCTTTTAAACATGACGCACCTGAGACTGCTCTCGGCATCCTTGAGCGTAAAGTAGTGATGCCCCGACGGATATATCTTATAGTTTGACAATTCGCCGCGCACACAGACCCTGCCGAGGACAGGCTCGCTGTCTATAAGCGTTTTTATTATCTGATTAAGCTCGGATACGCTGAGGCATTCCTGATCCATCATACTGTCTCCGTCTCGGTCTCGGAGTCTTCGGCCTCGGAGAATTCTCCGCGCATTATGCCGCCGAGGATACCGTTTATGAACGAAACCGTCTCCGGCTCGTCATAGCTCTTGGCAAGCTCCACCGCCTCGTTTATCGCGGCGCTCGCGGGGATATCGTCCATATACATTATCTCGCTGACGGCGCAGCGGAGAACCGACATTGCGGTCCTGGACATTCTCTCCGGCCTCCAGCCCTGAGCATATTTCTCGATAAGCCTGTCTATCTGAATGCGATAGTCATAGGCCGTTGTGACAAGGCGGGAGATATACTCCCGCTGCTTTTTTTCGGGATACTCCGCAAACAGCTCGTTTTCCGCTGCAAGAGTTTCGTAATACTCTCTGTCGAAAAACTGCTCCAGCAGCTCGTCCACTGGCTTTTCATTTGCGCTCGCATAAAAGCTGAGCTGCACCGCTATCTCTCTGGCGGTAGATCTCTTCATCCTGCAATACCTCGTATCTTACTTTTCAAATGCCACGCCGGACACATGAACGTTTATCTCTGCCTTTTCTATGCCGGTCACCGCATGAACGAGATCTGCGACGGAGTTCTGGACATCGCGTGCGACGTTGACTATATTGCAGCCGTAGCGGACGAGAATGATAACGTCGGCCTTGACGGTATCGTCTATTATCTGAACCGTGATGCCCTTGGACATGGTTTTTATTCCGATGAGCTCGGCTATCTCGCCGGTCGTGGTGTTGGATATAGCGGCAACGCCGTCTACCTCTGTGACGGCTGTGCGTACCATTGCGGAAATGACTTCCTCGGATATATTTATGCTGCCGTTTTCGGCCTTGCAGCTAATGTAATTGTCACTCATAATGTGCCTCCGTTGTGTCTGCACCGACGGTGCAAAAATCTTGTCACAGTATTGTACCACAATGCAGAGCAAAAATAAAGAAAAAAGACGGGCTCGCCCGTCTTTTTTTGTGATTTTTACGATGGCACTTCTATTACGTTGAGCTGGGCGGCGGTATATGAGGTCTCGGAGGTGACAGTTTCGGTTATTCTGGCGACTGCGGCCTCGCTCAGTCCCTCCTGCGGGGCGGGCACGGCTACGGTTATGCCGTCCTCGCTCATGTAAACGACGCAGTCGGAAAAATCCTTTGCCAGCAGCTTGTTTTCAAGCTGCGACTCCTTCATGGAGTAGTTTGCCATTGCCGATATCGAGGTCATGGCGGAATCTATCGTCTCCTGCGAGGCTGTGTCGGAATTGACCGCATCCTCGAGCATTTTCATAGCCTCGTCACGCGATACCTGACGGTTCAGCCGCGCCTCGGCAAAATAGCCGCCGGAGCTTTTGGTGTTTGCCGCTTCATACGCCTCGTTTGCCGCCTGCATCGCCGCGTCCTCTGCCTTTACCATTGCGGGGTCTGCCGTGCCCCATTTGTTGTTGTATGACCAGTTGAGATACACCGCCGCGCACACGAGCAGCAGCACCGCCGCAACTGTCGCATTTCTTTTTAGATGCTTCATTTTACCCTCCTATATTCGGCGCAGTTTTCATTACCTGAATGCTGTCGCTTGAAAAGCCCGTGAAGGCTTCCGCGGCCTTTATTACGGCCAGACGCACGGCGGCGTTTTCCGCTCCGTCGCAGACGATGACCGCACCCGTATCGGACAACAGGACCTCCGCGCTGCCGACACCGTCGCATTTTCTGAGCACGGCTGCAAGGCGCTGCTCGCCGGTCTGCGCGCTGTCATCCGAGCCGGCCGAGCCTGTTACCGGAAGAAGCATTATTATAAGCCCAAGCACGAGCGCGAGCAGAGGATATTTGAATCTGCCGAGTCCGGCTTTTAATTTATCCGTCATTTTCTTCCACGCTCCATTTCTGGTTTTCAGGGCTTATGCCGAGCTGCGCCGCTATACAGTCTGCAAGCTCATTTCTCTGCTCCTCGCTTATATCGGTTTTTATGCTGAGCTCATGCGGATACCAGTAGCCGTCGCTGCTCCACACCGCCGTCACGCAGACCTCGGATATCCCTGCACCGAGCTTTTCGGCTTTGTCCAATATATATGCCTCGCACTCGTCCTCTATGACAGTTCTGTTCAAGTTTTTGCTGTAGTCCTCGCCCCTGTCCGCATAGCGCTGCGCATCGAGCCTATACTGTGCAAGTGCCCTTGAGTAGGCATCAGGATCAAGCTCGCCGAGCGGAGATGCGACGGCGGCGCACATGGCAAGCGCGCATATCAGACCGAGCGCCTTTTTTACCCTGCCCTCCGGCGTCAGCAGCAGGGCTATCGAGCAGACTATGCCCGTATATATTACAGCGTGCAGCCATTGACCGAAAAGCTCAGGCATTATCCCCCCACCGCCTTTATTGATATTGCCATTGATATAAACAGAATTATTGCGCAGCAGCCGGCGAGCCCGAGCACCATTCCGATTGCCGAGCCTATGCAGTCGGTTAGAGCCGAGAGCCTTTGACAGCCGAAGGCTCTGACCGCGGCAGCCGTGAGCTTATAGCCGAGACAGTTTATTGCCATTACCGCAAAGGGCGATACGCACACGGCAAGCAGTGCGAGCATACCGAATACACCAACGGTGTTGCGCAGCATCTCCGCTCCGGCGACTACTGCGGACGCGGCGTCAGATATTATGCCGCCGACAACCGGCAGCGCCGTCGATATCGCGGTTTTTGCAAGCTTTGACGCAGCAGCGTCTCCGCCGGAGGCCACAACAGAGCTTATGCTGATATACACAGTAAAGCCGAGTGCCGCGGCGATCATCAGAAGCGAGCTCAGGCGCTTTAAAAATGCGGCAATGCCCCCGAGGCTTTTATTGCCGAACGAGGCTGCCGCTATTCCGGCGGCAAGATAAGCGTAGATGATCGGCAGCACGACACTCTGAGCGAGCGTTACAAACGAGTCCATAAACAAGACCGAGACTGCATATCTCACCGTTGCCGAGGAGAGCGTCCCGCAGGCGGCGGAGGCTGCGCACATGGCCGGCAGCAGCGTTTTTGAAAAGCCGGAAAGCGCCGTTATGACCTCCGTGCCCGACGCAACGAACGAGTGAACGTCCGCAACGCTTATCAGAGCTATCGCCGCGCAGCCGCCGAGCGGGACATACTCGGGCGCATCGTCGCAGAACACTGCGAGCACGGCACAGATAAGCGCGACTGCTATTATGCTCGCCGAGCGCCTTATAACGCCGCCAATGCCGCCGGACAGCGCCTCTGTGAAGGCTGTGCCGAGCTTGTCGAGCCCATCCTGCGGTGACTGCGCCGTATCGCCTATAAGCTCGTCGGCATAGTCCGGCAGGGAATCGTGAAGCTGCTCATCGTCATACGGCTCGGCACGGCACGGAGTTATAAGCAAAAGCGAAAAGATCAGGATAAATATAAGCTTTTTCATATCAGCCCTCCTATCGTCTCCAGAAGCGCACTGATAAGAGGAAGCGCCGTGAACAGCGCGGCGGCCGCACCCAGGAGCTCGACGGACGAGGCTATGCCGCTTTGAGCCGCGTCCCTGCACAGTCCGGAGCTGAGCTGCACGAGCATTGCAATGCCTGCGCATTTGATTATCGGCGCAAACAGAGCGGAGCTGAGGCCGGTCTGAGATATGACATGGCGCACAAGCTCGAGTATGCTGCCGAAAAGCTGCGCCGATGCAAAGCATATCACAGTCGCTGCGGCTATCGCGGCTGCAAGGCCGAGCTCACGATTGCTGTTTTTGACAAGAAGTATGCACAGAGCGGAGAGCAGTGCTATTGCAGAGGCTTTTATTACTATATCCATCAGAGCTGAAAAAGGTCCTTTATGAGCGCAAACAGCTCGCTGATCTTCTGAACTACGACTATCAGAACGACTACCAGCGCCGCTATCGTCGTCATGAGCGCCTGCTCGTCCCTCCCCGAGCGTGACAGCAATATGTTCAGCACCGCCACCAGAATGCCTACGGCGGCAATTTTGAATATGAGCTCAACTTCCATTTTTCCTCCCGTATTTCATATCAGCACGATGGCGAGAATAAGCCCCGCCGCGCTGCCGACTCCGACATACATTTTTTTGCTTGCGCAGAGCGTTTCGCGCAGGGTGCTGTGCTCAGCTGCGATATCGTTTATGCAGCGCTCGAGCGCAGTGCACTGCATGGCGGCATCATATCTGCCGAGGCTGCTGCCGAGCGCCTTTACGGCTGACAGCGAGTGAGGGGGCAGTATTTGCAGGCAGCTTGCGGCAGCGTCTGACCATATATCGCAAAAGGAACGCTCGCCGAGCTCTGAAAAATCTCCGCTGACCCTGCGCAAAAACCTCCCCGTATCGCCGGTGGCCGCTCCGTATGCAATGCGCAGTGCCTCGTCAAGCGGCACGGCGCGTGAGCATATCTCGCTTCTCATTAGCGTGAGGATCGTTATGAGCTCGCCGAAGGTCTTGTCCCGCTGTTCGAGCATATGCGCCTTCATAAGCCCCGCCGCAGTGCAGCCGAGCATTATGAGCATCGCGCCGATAAGTCTCATTGCAGCGCCTCCCATATGTAGCTGCGCACACCGCCGGAGCTTTCGATTATAACGGCAGCCGTAAAAATGTCCTGCTCTATGAGCGTCCTGTATACGGCGCGGCTTTTAAGCTCCTCTGTCGAGGCCGCGTGAGCCGAGGCGATAACGCGCACTCCGCAGCCGGTCGCCGCGGCAGCAGCTGTACAGTCGTCGGGCGAGGATATCTCGTCCATGACCATAAGCTGCGGATTCATTGCGCGCAGCAGCATCATGACGGCCTCGGCCTTCGGAATATCCGAAATAACATCGCTTGAAGGACCGATATCAAACTGCGGCACGCCCCTGTACATTGCAGCTAACTCGCATCGCTCATCGGCTACCGAGACCCTTACTCCTGCTGCTGACATATGCCTTATGCATTCGCGCAGGAGCGTCGTTTTGCCGCCGCCCGGCGGTGAGATTATAAGCGTATTATCGCGGCTTTGATACAGTCTTTCCGCGGCACTGCCGCCGCAGTCGCGCACCTCATGCGGTATGCGTATCGAAACGGAGCTTATATCGCGAAGCCCCGTTACCCTGCCGCCGGATACGATACCCGTACCGCATACGCCCAGACGCAGGCCGAAGCCGCAGCTTATAAATCCCTTGGCCATATCCTGCTGTACGGTATGTACGGATGCTCTCGTCGCCTTTTCCAGCACGCAGGCAATGTCTCCGCAGCTTACGGGGCTGTCCGATACCGGCAGCTCCCTGCCTTCGATGAGCGCGGTGGGCAGACAGCCTGTCCT
This sequence comes from Hallerella sp., assembly GCA_963620985.1. Lineage (GTDB taxonomy): Bacteria > Bacillota > Clostridia > Oscillospirales > Oscillospiraceae > F23-B02. The sequence goes on from CAVFCI010000007.1 coordinate 20,587, forward strand.
GAGCCGCAACTCCTCGGCAGCTCTGAATTTCTCGCCGAGTGCCGCCGCCGTTTTTGACGGCAGCAGCTTAACGGCCTCATCATATGCGTTTATCATGCTATATCACGGGAATGAGCAGCAGCCGCTCATCCGGCTCGCCGTCAATTTCGTTTATGAGCTTTATGAGCTCAATATCCGAGCCGTACTTCTTCGCAAGGCTCCACAGATCGCCGTCCGTGCAGCGGCACATGTATAATGAAGCTCCGTCTTGTGAGCGCTCAAGCTCAGTCAGCTCGACCCCGTTTACCATGCTCACGCTGCCGTAGCCGAGATAGCGCAGGGTAAGCGCGACTGTTATGTCGGCGTTCACGCCGCCTGAGGCAGAGGCGCTGACGCTTATCCTATCGGCGCAGACCGAGTCGGGCAGCCGCCCTCCGTTAAGCTCAAGCTGCGCCTTACCTCTTACGCGGCAGGCTCGGAGCTCTCCCTCGCGGTCCCTGTATACGATATCCGCCGTCACGGGAACCGTCACCTCCGTTTCGGATATCTCGGGGCAGCCTGAGACGGCTGTCGAAAGTATGGTCTCGCCGGCACCGTAATCCGAATTATACGATAGCCTGATGCTCACATTTTGCCTTATCTCCTCAGCCTCCGTAAGGCAGCTGAACTCGGCTGTGCTCAGGCAAAGCTGCTTTCGGCACGAGTAAGCGTCGCTTATGCAGCTCATGCTCTGCTCCTGAAGGCATACAACCTGTATAACGGCGCGGATATCTGCCGAAAGCTTTTCGTCAAATGCCTCAAAATACTGCCCCGTCACCACTGCGCAGGCTGATGCCTCGACCTCCGTGCAGCCGTCGGGCAGATTGAAAAGCTGCGAAAACGGGAGCGAAAACCGCGCCGTCTTCGGAATGCCGGATACGATATAGACGGCCTCTATCTCCGCCGTGCCCTTGACGATAAGCCTTGTGCCGACAGTTTCGCTGCCGCCGATGCTTATGCTGCTGAAGGCTTTCACAAAATCTCCGCCGCGAAGGGTCTCCGGCAGCTCAAGCTCATCCTCGATGCTCAGCATTTTCTCCGAAACGAGCGCTATGTTTTTGCATTTAAGCTCCTCGGTTTTGAAAAACAGCTTATCCTGCGCCTCGGCAGGAGGCTCTGACCAGCAGACATCGGCGTATTTGAAGCTGTGCTGCTCCATAAAAACGCCGGCGCTCAGGGATATCTTGCGGGGATTTGAGGCTCTCGCGTCAACGTACAGCGAAACGAGCCTTGTCACGGCGATGCTCGTGCTGTCCGCTCCCTCAGCGTCAAAGCGTAGCTCAAAGGGCACGCTCGTTCCGACGGCTCTTACGCCCTCGCCTGCCTCGGGAACGTAAAGCACGGTCACGTCTATCTCGCCGGTGACATTGACCGTGTCCTGACTGACGAGCTTTTCGCGTACCCTGCACTGATAGCGGCAGCAGAGTATGCGCAGGATATCCTCAAGCGTATCGGGAACGGTGAGCTCGGCATCGCAGTGAGTTTCGGATACCGAGCTGCACAGCTTTTTATAGGCGCAGCCTTCCCTGCTTTTAAGTTCGATCTTCATGGCATTTCTCCTTAAACTTGCTTTTGTACATACTATGCCGCCCGCCCCTGCTTAATGACAGCGAATGAGCCACGCACCGAGACAAATGAGCGCCGCAGCCAGCATGAACCACCAGAACTGCGTGGGCAGAATCAGTGAGAGGATTATTATGATCCCCGAAGCTATTGCAATAACAGCGAAAAACGCAAACGGACCTTTACGCAAAAAACCGCCCCCAGCACACGCATTTTATAAAACGTATGCCGGAGGCGGCCTGAATATTCTATTTGTTTTCCCAGAACCTGTTTTTTGCTGCCAGCTCATAGAGCCGCGCATATGAATCGTATCTGCTTTTTTTGATGCTCCCGTCCCCGACGGCGGCGGTCACCGCGCAGCCGGGCTCCTTTATGTGAGCACAGTCGGCAAAGCGGCATGAGCCGTTATATTTCTTGAAGTCTCGGAAATCATGCTGAAGCTCTGCCTTGTCGATCGTCTGCATCATTTCTATCTCAAACGAGGCAAAGCCGGGCGTATCGGCGATATATGTTCCGTCTCCCGCGTCAAACAGCTCAACGTGCCGCGTCGTGTGCCGACCTCGGCCAAGCTTTTCGCTGACCTCGCCCACCTGAAGGCTCAGGCCGGGGAGCATTGCATTGAGTATGCTCGATTTTCCGACGCCGGAGTTTCCGGTAAAGGCGCATATCCTGCCGCTCAGAGCGGCCTTGAGCTCCGGTATCCCCGCGCCAGTTTCGGCACTGACCCTGTAGGTCTCAAAGCCGGAGGAGGCATAGATATCATACAGCTCGTCTGCGGGGTCAATATCCGTCTTGTTTATGCAGACGACCAGCTCGCAGCCGGCCTCCTCGGTTATAACAGACACTCTGTCTATCAGAAATGGGTCTGTTACGGGATTTGTATTGGCGGCTATGAATACGAGCGCGTCTATATTGGCAACGGCAGGCCGGATGAAAAAATTCTTGCGCGCTGCTATCGAGGTGACATAGCCCTTTGTTCCGTCAGGGTCAAAGCTCACTCTGTCGCCTACCATGGGTGATGTTCCGTCGAGGCGGAATTTTCCGCGGGCGCGGCATTCGTAGAGCTTACCGTCCGAGCTTACATAGTAAAATCCGCTGAGTGCCTTGATGATCGTTCCGTCCATCAGCCACCGCTTCCCGAGGGGCCGGAGGATATCGTTATGGATATCTTTGTGTGCTCCTCGACCTTGGTGTTGGCAGCGATATTCTGCTCTATGACCGTTCCCGCGTCCAGCTCGCTTTCGGCGCTCGTTATTGTACCTATGCTCAGGTTGCTGCTTTCTATCTTGGCAAGAGCTGATTCCTTTGAAAGCCCCTTGAGCTGCGGCACGATCGTCATGACCGTCTGCGGGCCGGTGCTGATGATTATCTTTATCTCCGAGCCCTCCTCTGCGGCAGCATCGGCAACGGGGTCTGTGCTTATGACATAGCCCTTTGTTATGCTGTCCGACGGTGCCTGCTCAAGCGAGTATGTGAAGCCCGCGTCCTGGATCATGCTGATGGCCTCTTCCCTCTCGCGGTTTACGATATCGGGGACCTTCAAAAGCCGCTTTTCCTCGTCAACCGTTTCCGCAGCGCACACGAGCTCAACAACGATCTTGCTGTTTTTATCGCTCACCGTTTTGCTGCGCTCGGCCTCGGGGCTCTGCGACAGTATGATGCCGTATTCGTGCTCAAGATCGACTTTGAAGGTGACCTTGAAGTCGTATATCTTCTTATAATCCTTGTCGTTTATAACGTCCTCATAGTAACGGCCTACGAAGTTATCGACCTTGACCTTTACGGGGTCGGAGAACAGATCCTTGAGAAAATAGCCGTTTAGGAACACAAAGCCGATTATCACGAACAGCAGCACCGCCAGAATACCCGAGCTGAGCGCGATCTTACGGCTCCTGTGACTGCGCCGTGAGCTGCGGCGCGGCTCCGTGGCGCTGTCTATAAGCACAGCTTCGGAGTCCTCGAGCACATGAGCCGTAAGGCTCTGCGTTTTGTACTGCTCAAGCTCGTCTAAAAGCTCACCCGCCGTCTGATAGCGCTCGTTTATATCGGAGTTCATGGCCTTGAGGCATATGCGTTCAAGCTCCTCGGGGATATCGGGGACGATATCCCGCGGGCTGACGGGGTCGGTGTTCATATGCTTTACGGCTACCTCGACATCGGATGCCCCGACATACGGCAGCCTTCCCGTGAGCATTTCGTACATAACTATGCCGAGAGAGTATATATCGCTTCTCGCGTCGGGTGCCTGACCGCGCGCTTGCTCGGGAGCTATATAGTGCACAGAGCCGACGGTCTCGCCGTTATTTTCCACAATATCGCTTTCAAGCGAGGCTATGCCGAAGTCTGCGACCTTTATCATGCCATCCTTGAGCAGCATTATGTTCTGCGGCTTTATGTCGCGGTGGATGATGCCCTTGCTGTGCGCGTGTTCAAGAGCCTTCGCGGTCTGGATGCTGAAATTCAGCACCTCGGACGGGTCGAGAACGCTTTTTTTCTGCAAATACTGCTTGAGCGTTATACCGTCAATGAGCTCCATGACGATATACTCGATATCGTCGCTGTGGCTGACGTCATACACCGAGACTATATTCGGGTGCGAGAGCATGGCAACGGCCTGCGACTCTGCGCGGAAGCGCCGCCTGAGCTCGGTATTTGCAGCCGTGTCGTCACGCATGATCTTGACGGCATCGTATCTGTTGAGCCTGTGGCACAGAGCCTTGTACACATTCGCCATACCGCCCGAGCCTATGAGCTCGATGATCTCATAGCGGTCGTCAAGGATCCTTCCTATATATTTATCAGTACTGTTTTCCATAGTAGCACCTTTAGCATCAAGTCTTGATCAGCACGACGGAGACATTGTCCCGCGCTCCGCGTGCAAGCGCAAGCTCCATGAGCCCAGAGCACACGTCCTTGGGCAGGGCGTTTTCCCTGAAATGATCGTGTATCTCCTTATCGCTGACCATATTGCTCAGTCCGTCCGAGCAGAGCAGTATTCCGTCTCCCCTGTGCAGCGGACATTCAAAATAATCCGCCTCGACCGAAGCGTCAACGCCCAGCGCACGGGTGATGATGTTTTTCTTCGGATGGTGCGCGGCCTCTTCCTTCGTTATCGCACCCATGGCGACAAGCTCCTCAACATAGGAGTGGTCGCGGCTTATCTGCCTTATCCCGTCCTTTGAAAGATAATAGGCTCTGCTGTCGCCCACGTTCACAAGGTAAGCCCTGCGATGCGTTATTATGCCGCCGACAAGGGTAGTTCCCATGCCGTTGTAATTTGCGTCAAAGCGCGAATATTCATAGACAACGCCGTTTGCGTCGGCGCAGCTGTCGCGCAGTAGCTTTTCCTGATTGCCCATGAGCAGGCGCGGCGCGACAAGGCTTTCATAAACGCGGCTGACAAACTCCTTGCTTGACAGCCGACTTGCGAGGTCTCCGGCCTTGGCGCCGCCCATACCGTCGCAGATAACCGCGATCACGCATTTTCGCTTATCGCAGTTTTCGATTATATAGCTGTCCTGATTTTCGCTTCTGACCTTGCCCTTGTCAGTTATGCCGAAACTTTTCATTTTTTCTGATTGCCCTTCTGCATTTTTCTGCGGAGCTGACCGCAGGAGGCTTCCACATCGCCGCCGAGCTTTCGGCGGACGGTGACGTTAACGCCGTTATCCTCCAGTACCTTGACGAATGCCTTTATATGTCCCTGAGTGGAGGGCTGGAAACGGCTCTCTTCAACGTGATTCATCGGGATGAGATTGACGTGCGCTCCGACATACCTTGCCCGCTTGGACAAAAGCTCGGCATGGTACTGCGTATCGTTTACGCCGTCTATCATTATATACTCAAACGATATCCTGCGGCCTGTTTTCTCGTAATAGCGGCGGCAGCATTCCATGAGCTCGTCCACGCCCCTGCCGCGGTTTGCCGGCATTATCTTGGAGCGCGTCTCGTCGTCGGGAGCATGCAGGGATACCGATAAGGTCAATTGTAAATTAAGCTCTGCCAGTTTGTCAAACCTTTCTGTTATCCCGCAGGTCGAAAGCGATATATGCCGCATTCCTATGTTCATGCCGTCGGGGTGGTTTACAAGCTCAAGGAACTTAACGACATTGTCAAAATTATCGAGCGGCTCGCCTATACCCATGAGAACGATATTGGATATCGGCTTTCCGGAATCTATCTGCGAGAACATGACCTCCTCGAGGATCTCGTTCGGCTCGAGGCATCTGACAAGCCCGCCTATAGTCGAGGCGCAGAACGCACAGCCCTGACGGCAGCCTACCTGCGTTGACACGCACACGGTGTTGCCGTGCTTATAGCTCATAACGACGGTCTCGACGGCGTTGCCGTCGTACAGCTCCCATAGGTATTTTATCGTGCCGTCAAGCTTCGATACCTGCCTGCTGAGCACCTTCGGCTCATAAACGCAGTATTCTGTTTTGAGCTTTTCCCGCAGAGCTTTAGGAATATCGCTCATCTCGTCTATCGAGCCGATCCCTCTGCCGAGCCACTTGAAGACCTGCTTTGCGCGGTATTTCGGCTCGCCGAGCTGGGTGAGCGCCTGCTCTATCTCGTTCGGGAGCATACTCCTAAGGTTTTTCATTTATTTCTCCTCAGCTTGCAGACAAAAAAGCCGTCAGTGCCGTGAATATCCGGCCAGAAGGTAAAGCATCCGTTTTCGGCGCTCTCGCCGTTTGGCAGAGTAAAGCGCTCTGCCGAGAACTCGGGGTGAGAGCTCAAAAACGTATTCACAACGTCCTCGTTTTCCTCTCTGAGCACGGTGCAGGTGGAGTATATCATAACTCCGTCCGGCTTTAAGCATTGCGAGAGGCTTTCGAGTATTGCCGACTGAACAGGCGGCATGGCGGCGCAGTCTGACTGCGTTTTGCGGCGTATCTCCGGCTTTTTTCGGATAACGCCGAGACCCGAGCACGGAACGTCGGCTATTACGGCATCATACAGCTTAGCCTGCCCTGCTCTTGCATCGTGCGGAAAGGCGTTTATGATGCTGATGCCGAGGCGTTGAGCGCCATCCCTTATAAGACGTATCTTCTTCTCGTGAAGGTCACAGGAATCAATGCTGCCCTCGTTTTTCATTGCTATGGCAGCTGCGAAGCTCTTGCCGCCCGGGGCTGCGCAGGCATCGAGCAGCTGCATTCCCTGCCTGAATCCCGCTGTGAGCACAGCACATTTTGCCGCGGGATCCTGAACGTAGAACAGTCCCTCCGCAAAGCCCTCCATAACGCTCACATTGCCGGAGGCTGTGATGCAGTCGGGCAGCCACGGGTGAGGGCTGCACTGTACGCCGGAGGTGCGCAGGCGATCAATCAGATCATGTGTCTGTATCTTCAGCGTATTTACCTGCAAGCAGGTATCCGGCACGGTATTGTTTGCGGCGAAAAACGCTTCGGCAGCCTCATAGCCGCGGAGGGAGATCATATACTGCACAAGCCACAGCGGGTGACTGTATTTTATCGAAAGATACTGCGCCGTGCCCCTGTCCGGGATCTCTGGAAGCGCTTCTTTTCCGGCGGCGAGCTTTCTCAGAACGGCGTTGCAGAAGCCTGATGCTCTTGCATAGCCGAGCTTTTTGCACAGCATGACCGATTCGTTCACGGCAGCCGAGGCCGGTATCTTGTCCATAAAAAGGAGCTGGTACGCGCCGGAGCGCATAATATCTCGCACCTTCGGCTCTATCTTGGACGATGATCTGCTGTAAAGGTCTATATAATAGTCGAGCAGCGCCTCGTTTTGCGTAACGCCGAGGCTGATGCTCACGGCCAGAGCCAGCGAGCGCGCATCTAAAGCGTATTTGGTTTTCATCGTGTCGCCGAGTGCCGACGACCACGCGCCGTCGCGCCGGAGCCTCTCCAGCGCAAAGACTGCGGCTTCTCTGGCCTTGTCCAATGCTTAATCCACCTTTATGGGATGTCCGAGCAGATAGTCGGACGCCTTCATGCGTTTTTTTCCCGCCGCCTGAAGCTCGGTTATCAGAACCGTCTCTCCGTCAAGGCAGGCGAGCTCTATGCCCCTTTTTCCGGCGCTTACTATGCTGCCAGGGGCTTTTTGCGTTTTCGTCTGAGTATATTCGGCTGAGTATATCTTAAACTGCCTGCCGTCAAGCTCGGCTGTCGCCACCGGCCACGGCTGAAGACCGTAGATATGTTTTATTATCTCACGCGGGGTCTTTGCCCAGTCTATGGGGCTCAGGCTCTTGTCGAGCATTTTCACATAGCTTGCACGGCTGTGATCCTGCGGCGTTCTCGGAGCCGTGCCCGCGGCGATATCGCGCAGGGTCTTATCCAGAAGCTCCGCCCCCATGAGCATGAGCCTGTTAAACAGCTCGCCCGAGGTCTCAAACTCGCCGATCTCTGTTTCGGCTGTATAGATAATATCGCCGGTATCCATCTCGGAGGCGAGGTACATCGTGGAAACGCCGGTCGTCTTATCGCCGTTTAATACCGCCCACTGTATGGGTGCGGCTCCCCTGTATTTCGGCAGGAGCGAGGCGTGAACGTTTATCGCGCCGTACCTCGGAACCTCGAGCATATCGTCCGGCAAAATGCGTCCGTAGGCCACGACAACAAGAATATCGGGTGCAAGGCTTCTTACAAGCTCGGTCGCCGTGCCGTCGCGCAGCTTTGCCGGCTGATAAACGGGGATGCCGTTTTCCAGCGCAAGCGCCTTGACGGGACTGTAGGCGAGCTTCATTCCGCGGTCACGCGGCTTGTCCGGCTGCGTAAAAACTGCGGCAATATCGTATTTTTCGTCTATAAGCTTCTTCAGCGAGGCAGCGGCAAAGTCCGGCGTGCCCATAAATACCACGCGCATATTCAGTCCCCGCTCTCGCTTCCCCTGAGCTCATCCTCGGAGAGCATGCGCTCGGCCTTTTCGGTGAACAGATGCCCCTCAAGATGGTCAAGCTCGTGGCATATGCATCTTGCTGTGAGCCCCGTGCCGGTGTATTCAAACCAATTGCCGTCCCTGTCCTGAGCGCGGACTGTAACGCAGGACGGGCGAGTGACTATGCCGTATTCCCCGGGGACGCTCAGGCAGCCCTCAGCGCCGGTCTGCTCACCCTCTGCCTTGACGATAACGGGATTTATGAGCTCAAGTATCTCCTCGTCCTCTTCCTCGCCGACATTCGTCTCGATAACAAGGACGACGCGGCGCAGTATGCCGACCTGCGGCGCTGCAAGGCCGACGCCGTTTGCGCTCTCGAGCGTCTCGGCCATATCGTCAAGAAGCTGGTGGAGCCTTTCGTCAAATTTCAGCTGCTCGCGGCAGACCTTATGCAGAATCTTATCCTCTTGTGTCACTATGTGTCTGAGTGCCATGATCTTCTCCTAATCAGAAGGGTTGTTGTCAGCAAAGACGCTGACACCCTTGTATTTGCCGGATCTTGTACAGCGGATGAGCACCGACGAAACGAGCTCGCGCAGTGCCTTATCTGCCGTACAGCATATGTTTACCCTGTATCTGTACCGTTTGTTCACTCTGACCACCGGCAGCGGCGCAGGACCGAGTATGCGTACATCGTATCTGCCGGTCAGCGATGCCTTCAGCACCCTGCATATGTCCGAGCAGCATTTTATTACGGCGTTCTCGGTCGTTCCCGAGGCCGTTATCGCTATGATATCGGCAAACGGCGGCGTGTTTTGCAGTCTGCGCAGCTTGAGCTCCGTTTTATAAAAGCCGTCGTAATCCTGCGCGGCTGCAAGGCGTATTATCTCGTTTTTCGGCGTAAAGGTCTGTATGACAGCGCGGCCGGGCTTTGAGCCCCTTCCGCTTCGTCCTATGACCTGCGTTATCAGCGAAAAAGTCCTCTCGCCGGAGCGGTAATCGCCGCAGTAAAGGCTCTGATCGGCAGAGATAACGCCGATGAGCGTGACGTTTTCAAAATTAAGCCCCTTGGTGACCATCTGTGTGCCGACCATTATCGGTATCTTCTCGTTTTTAAACTTGGCAAGCAGAGCCTCGTGACTTCCGGCGGCCTTGACCGTGTCGGTGTCCATGCGCAGGATCTCAGTGTCGGGATACTGCTGCCGGAGCTCATCCTCGACAAGCTGTGTGCCCGCGCCTATGAAGGTCAGCATTCCGCCGCAGTCGGGGCAGCGGCTGTCCGGAAAGCGGGTATAGCCGCAGTAGTGGCACATAAGGCGGTCATTAAAGCTGTGATAGGTCAGCGAAACGCTGCAATTGGGGCACTTATATATATAGCCGCAGTCGCCGCAGCAGATGAGCTTGTTTGCCCCGCGGCGGTTTATGAACAGTATGCTCTGCTCGCCGCGCGAAAGATTCTCTTCAAGCTCCGTGCGCAGCCGCGAGCTCAGCTCGCCGCCGTTTCCGGCCTTGAGCTCGCATTTCATGTCCACTATCTCGACAGCAGGAAGCTGCATCTCGTTATACCGCTCGTGCAGCTGAAAGAATTTGTACTTCCCAGTCTCGGCGGCGTAGCGGCTTTCGATATCGGGAGTGGCAGAGCCGAGCAGCAGCAGCGAGCCTGTCTTTGCGCAGCGGTATTTTGCAATGTCCCGCGCATGGTATCGCGGCGAGGCCTCGGACTTGTAGCTGTCCTCCTGCTCCTCATCAATGATTATAAGGCCAAGGTTTTCAAAGGGCGCAAACACCGCGCTGCGCGTTCCTATAGCAAGCCTTGCACCGCCGTTTTTTATGCGCTTCCACTCGTCGTAGCGCTCGCCAATGCCGAGGCTGCTGTGCAGTATGGCGACCTCGTTGCCGAAGTATTCGGAAAATGTGTGTATCATCTGCGGCGTGAGCGCGATCTCGGGAACAAGGAGTATTGCACATTTTCCGCTTTTTATCGTGTCCGCAATGAGCCGGATATACACGGAGGTCTTTCCGCTTCCCGTAACGCCGCACAAAAGTGCGGCCTCGGGTCGAGGCTCATCCAGAAGCCTTTTAAGTCCGGCATAAGCTGCGTCCTGCTCGCGGTTGAGCACCGGCAGCTGTCTGAGCTTTCCTGTCCACACCTCAGGGCGGCGGAAAACTTCCTCCCTCTCGCTCTGCACGAGCTGTGCGTTTATGAGCGCGTTGAGCGACTGCCGTGATGCTCCCGTAAAGTGCATCACCTCGTGCACCGGCACTCTGCCGGTCGAGCACAAGAGCTCAAGCAGCGCCGCCTGCATGGGCGCTTTTCTGCGCTTTTCCTGCGCTGCGGCAAAGGCCTCCTCGGGATCGACCGTGAGGCTTATCATCTCGCAGGTCTTATCGTTTACCCTGCGTGCACCGTCGGCGGTGAACCAGCAGCCGGCAGGCAGGATAGTCCTCACCGCCTCATAAACCGTGCAGAACAGCCTGTCGTGCATCCAGAGCGCAAGCTTCAGCTGCGCCTGCGTGAGCATTGGCTCCTTATCGAGGCAGGACTCAATGGGCTTGAGCTTTTCATACTCGCTTTTGTCCGTAAGAGCAAGGACTATGCCCTCGCTGCGGCGGTTGCCGCGCGAAAAGGGCACGGTAACGCGCATTCCCGGCACGACGCTGTCTGTCAGGCTGTCGGGAATAAGATAGTCATAGGGCTTGTCCAGACTGTAATTTGCCGCGGAGACCGCTACCTTCGCTATGCGATTTTCCGACACGCCCCATCACCTCTAAGCAAAATTGAGCGGAGCTGTATTTATGCTCCGCCGTCGGTTATTTTTTCTATAGTGAGCTTGCCGGTATATACCTCGTCGATAGCTGCGGAAACGGGCTTCTTATCGAGGATCAAGCCCTCCTCCTCGGCAGCCGCGGATATCTGGCGAGCCCTTCTTGCAACGAGATTTACAAGCTGATAACGGTTGCCTGTCTTGCTGACGAGCTCGGCAACGGGGGGATAAAGCATCATGGTCAGTCTACCTCACTTAAATAGTTTTTTCTCAGATCGTATTTGCAGTATTCTGCGGTGATTATTGCCGAAAATTCCTTAGCGGCCTTTTCAGCGTCGTCATTTATAATGATATAGTCGTAAAAATCTGCGGCGGCGTATTCCTCTCTGGCGCGGATAAGGCGAGCCTCTATCTTACGCTCGGAATCGGTGCCTCTGCTGCGAAGTCTCCTCTCAAGCTCCTCCATGGAGGGCGGGATGATGAAGATCATAACGGCCTCGGGCATCTTCTCGTGAACCTGAAGCGCACCCTGAACCTCTATATCGAGCAGGACGTTCATGCCCTCCGAGAGCTTCTGCTCGACATAAGCCCTTGGCGTACCGTAGGAATTTGCGACATACACCGCATGCTCGAGGAACTCGTCGTTTGCGACCATGTCGCGGAACTTGTCGAGATCGACGAAGAAATATTCCTTACCGTCCACCTCGCCGGGGCGGGGCTTACGTGTCGTTGCTGAAACGGAAAAGCATACATCGTCGCGCCCCTCGAGAGCCTTGAAAACAACGGTGCTCTTCCCCGCTCCGGACGGTCCGGATATAACTATTAGCTTCCCTCTCTGATTAGCCATTTGCTGCACCTTCCTCATTTTTGTTTGGCATTCGCCCCGCCAGAGCCTCCGGCGTGAGCGCGGACAGTATAACATTGCCGCTGTCCATAATAAGCGCCGCCTTCGTGCTTCTGCCGAAGGATGCGTCGATCAACAATCCCTTATCCCTTACATCCTGGATCATGCGCTTTATTGGCGCCGATTCGGGACTCACCATGGCTATAATGCGCTCTGCACTGACCATGTTTCCGAATCCGATATTTATAAGCGTCATAGCTGCATCACTCTATATTCTGGATCTGCTCGCGTATCTTCTCGATCTCCGACTTGAGCTCGACAACGACGTGAGCGATCTCTGAATTTTGGCACTTTGAGCCGGTCGTATTAGCCTCGCGGTTAAACTCCTGAAGCAGAAAGTCTATCTTTCTGCCGATGGGAGAGCCCGCCTCGAGCATCCGGCGCAGCTGCGCGATATGACTGCGCAGGCGCACGGTCTCCTCATCGACGGCGATCTTGTCGGCAAAGATGGCGGCCTCGGTGAGTATGCGCGACTCGTCTATACCCGACATACCGAGAACCTCGTTGAGCTTCCCCAAAAGCCGCTCGCGGTACTCTCTGACCGTGACGGGTGAGCTTTTCTCGATAACGGAGACGTAGCCTTCTATGTTTTTAAGCTTTATCAGCACATCGGCCTTGAGCTTTTCGCCCTCGATTATGCGCATACGGTCAAAATCGCACAGCGCCTGCTCGGCTATGGCGCGTATGCCTGCGGCCACGGCCTCCGCGTCAAGCTCCTTCTTTTCGACCGAAAGAACGTCGGGCAGACGGCTGATGCCCATGACGCTTACATCGTTTGCAAGGCCGTATTTATCGGCAATAGAGCCCAGCGCGTCAAGATAGCCCTTCAGGAGCGGCTCGTTTACCTTAACGAGCATATCGTCGGCCATCGATGTATCGACAGTTACGAAAACATCGACCTTGCCGCGGCTGATATGCGAGCTCACGGCCTGCTTTATAGCCTCCTCCGCAAAGAGAAAGCTGCGCGGCATTCTGACTGCCGTGTCAAGAAATTTGTTGTTTACGCTTTTAAGCTCAACGCTTACCTCTATGCCCTCGACAGTGCCCTTTGCACTGCCGTAGCCGGTCATGCTTTTTATCATATTTTCACCTCAACGAAGCTGTGTTATCTCAAATTTAATAGGATTTTTGCGCTTGCTGCGGCGCTGATATATGACCATAACGGCAACGGCGGCGCAGAACACCGCAAAGCTGCACAGAATGCTGAGCCCTTCGCTCAGACCGCAGCCCTCCGCAACGGCATAGCCCAGAACAAAGGCTATAAGCGGTATGATATATACTATGAATACCGCGCCGAATATCCTTGAGCTGAGGCTTTCAATGACGACCTTTTCGCCCGGCCTTGCATTGACCGTGTTCTTGGCAAATGCTTTTATTTCGTTCTGGAACACACAGCTTTCGCAATTGCCGCAGTTGCTTCCGCAGGCTGTGCCGCGGGCTACGACGACCTCGGCCATTCCGTTCGGAAAAACCTTGGTGACCACTGCATCCTGAGTCATTGCTGAAGACCTCCCGTCTTAATCCTTGTATATTGTAACAGTCACTTTTACATCGCCCACCGCACCGACATTATCGTGCCCCGAAACGGTGACCTTGGCGTTTACTATGATCTGCCCCGTCGTCGTGCCGTAATCGGACAGATCGGCAACAACGGTTATATCCTCGGCCTTTATCTTATCGAGCGCGTCCTGACTGAGCGCACGGAGCGTGATCTCAAGCTCCTTGGTGTCGATAGTCGCGTGATAGCCGCCGGAAACGCCCTTGACGGCGATATTCGATGTTGTGAACGTCTTGGTGTGCGAGCCGTTTATCTCAATGGTGACGGAGGCCTCGGAAACGCCGGTGAGGTTCTGCACGCCGTCGGGCAGCTCAATGTCAAAGGTATGCTCATAGCCGCTGTTGAAGGAGGACAGGTCGATAGAGCCGAGCTCGATGGCCTCGATATCGTCAACTATCCTTGAATCACCGGCTATTTTTATGCTGCTCGGGTCAATGCTGACATCGCAGTCGCTCGCGGTTATGCCGCCGCCGGATATGAGCTGCACCTTCAGCGGCACATCCTTGCTCTTGAGCACCGGCTGCGTTGCGGTCACTGTGTTCTCGGAGATGATGAGCCCGTCCTTGTCGATGATCTCATCGTTTTTATCGCGCAGCGTAAACTCCGCTTCCTCAACGTAGGCTGAATCAATGGTCTGATCCTTGCCGAAGCTGACCCATGCATGGTCTATCCTGCTTATTATATCCTCAGGGCCTTCAACGGTAATGGTCTTGGGCTCGAAAACAAACTCCTCTGCCACGCAGCCCTCGGCGATAGCTCCCTCGAAGCTGCCCTTGATATCGACGGTCTTAACGCCGTTTTTGATGACTGTGAAGTTTATGGTGTCCGGCGTTTTGCGCACTACGCTTATCTCGCTTTCATTTATATAGCTGGGGAAAACGAGCTTGTAGGTCCATGTCATGTTATTGGGCGAGGTAATGCCGCTTACGTCTATGACGGCCTTTATATCGGAGGCCTTAAGCTTTGATATTATGCTGGGGTTGCCCTTGACGACAATGCTGACCGTGTCGGCGCTGACATCGCTTATAGATAGGTTATGCTCGCTCAGCAGCTCCTCCTGCCCCTGAAATTCAACGGGTATGCCGGTAAAGGTAAGATTGCGGTCAGTCGAATCCTGACCGGTCACATATACCCACATCAGGAGCGAGAACAGCAGCGAAACGACCATCCAGAATACCTTGCTGTCATATATTTTATTAGTTCTTTTTTTCTGTTCCATCATTGTTCACCTTACGCTTATCGAAAAAACGAGAAAAAACTTCAGCTGCGGTACTCTTCTTTGCCTCTTCAACTATGAGCTCTTTTCGCAGTATCTGCTCAAGCATGGCTACCGAGAGGTTTCTTTTGAGCATACCTTCAACGGCGACGGATATTCCGCCCGTTTCCTCCGACACGATGATCGTAATTGCATCGGACACCTCGCTTGTGCCGATGCCGGCACGGTGACGCATGCCGAGATCCTTGCTGAGGTTGGTCTTGCTCGTGAGCGGAAGCACGCAGCCTGCGGCGGCGATCCTGAAATTGCGGATGATGAGCGCACCGTCATGCAGCGGAGCCTTGGGATAGAATATGTTCTTTAAAAGCTCGGCGGTTATGTCCGCGTCTATGATCGTGCCCGTAGTCATGATATCGGTGAGCTTCACGTTTCGCTCGTAGATGATAAGAGCGCCGGTCTTGCTCTTTGACATCTGCTCGCAGGCAAGCACTGTCTGTGTAATGGCTGACTCAGCCATGCTGGTCGCCTGTACCTTTGGCGAAAAGATGCCGTAAAAGTCCTTGCTGCCCATTCTCGACAGGAGCTTTCGCAGCTCCGGCTGGAATATTATCACCAAGGCTATAAGACCTATCTCGACCGTCTTACGAAGGATGAAGTTTATCATCGTCAGGTTGAACACCGAGGGGCCTGACAGCCACAAGACGATAAGCAGCAGAAGTATGCCCTTTGCAAGGTTATACGAGCTTGTCTTACGCACAAGGTCTATCACCTTGTAAAACAGGAAAGCAACTATAAGGATGTCAACGACATCCCAGAAGCTTATTGTCGAGAGGTAATTGAGCACTCTCAAAAAGTAACTCGAAAAGTCCTGCATTATAATCCCCAATCATCTTTATCTGCGGACTGCGGGCGCAGTCCGCACTTTGCTGTATTTTTAATCACTATATTATATAATACATACGCGCAAAAGGCAATTAAATATTAATTAATTTTCTGCGGATGCCGCCATTTCTATCACGGTGCAGGCTTTCGACAGCTGCCGCGGCGTAATAAACGGCGAAAAGCTTATGCGCACGGTGCCAGTTGCTTCCGTTCCTGCCGTTTTGTGTGCAAGCGGAGCGCAGTGCAGCCCGCAGCGCGCGGCAACGCCCTTAGCGCCGAGCCTTTCGCAAAGCTCCTCGCAGTCGAGCGTTTTATGGCGCAGCGACAGAACTCCGGCCTGAGCTCCGGCTTTGCCCGAAAAGACCTCAAGCTCTGGCACCCGTCCCAGCCGCTCCGCCGCCTCGCGGCACAGCCTTGCTTCGTATGCGCCGATATTCTCAGCTCCCTTATCGAGAACATATCTTATGCCCTCGCACAGCCCCGCGATGCCGACGACGTTCAGCGTTCCGGCCTCGGCTCTGTCCGGAAGATACTGCGGCATGGTCTGTATGAGGCTCTCCGAGCCGGTTCCGCCGCTCATGAAGGGCGCAGGGCTCTCATTGCACAGGAGTATCCCAGTTCCCTGCGGACCGAGCAGTCCCTTATGTCCGGGCATTGCGATAAACGCCGCACCGAGGCGGGCGCAGTCTATCGTCTCCGCTCCGGCAGACTGCGATGCGTCTATTATGAGCGGCACGCCGTACCGCCTGCACAGCCGCGATATCTCGTACACCGGCTGCACAAAGCCGAAAACATTGGACACATGATTGCACACAGCAAGGTCTGCATTGTGAATTTTATTCTCAAACGCCGCAGCAGTGCCGCCTTGATCAAACAGCTCTCCTGCCGCGACGGCGACCTCAGCTCCGATATCGTGCAGCGGCCTCGTTACGGAATTGTGCTCATATCCAGAGATCACAACACGGCTCCCGCGGTGGGCAAGCGTCCTTATTGCAATGTTCAGAGCGTGGGTGGCGTTCATGGTGAAAACGACATTCTCCGGCTTATCGAAATTAAACAGCCTGCACGCCAGAGTCCGGCACTCGTAGACCTTGTCGGCAGCGAGCATTGCGGCGCTGTACGCTCCCCTGCCCGGGCTCGACATCGTATCCAGTGCGTTTATCATGGCTTTTTTAACGCTCGCGGGCTTTGAAAAGCTCGTTGCTGCGCAGTCGAGGTATATCACAGTATCACCTCGGTATAGCTGCCGTCCTCGCGGTGCAGAAAGACCTTGCCCTGAAGCAGTCCCTCTCTGCGCAGAACTCCCGCCGCGAGAGCGCCTTTGGCGTATGAAACGCTGACGCTGTAGCTGCATCCGCCGGAGCTGAGTCCGGCAGGCGCTTTCCTTACAGATGCCGATATCGCGTTTTTCTCAAGCACTCCGACCGCCGACTGCGCATAGGTCAGCGAGCGGCACATAAATATATAGCGCATAATTGACCCCTTCTTTTTTTGCTACATACTATGCAGCGGGGCTCTATGCAGTTAAAAATATCAGACAGCAAAAGCTGCCTGATATTTGTTCAGTCTATAAGGACGACCGCATGCGCCGCGATCCCGAGTCCCTCGCCCGTGAAGCCGAGCCCTTCCTCGGTCGTCGCCTTGATGCTGACAGAGCCTGTTTCCACGCCCATGGCCTTCGCCAGAGCAGCGCGCATATCCCCGATATACGGCTTGAGCTTAGGGCGCTGCGCAATGACGGTGCAGTCGGCGTTTATAACGCAATAGCCGTGCTCATGCAGAAGGCTCATAACTGTTTTGAGAAGCTCAATGCTGTCCGCGCCGAGATAAGCGTCGTCATTATCGGGAAACAGTCCCCCGATATCGCCCAGCGCAGCCGCGCCGAGCAGCGCGTCCATCAGCGCATGGGTCAGAACATCCGCGTCGGAGTGGCCGAGCAGACCCTTTTCATACGGTATCTCAACGCCGCCGAGTATAAGCCTTCTGTCCTCGACGAGCCTGTGAACATCATAGCCGTGTCCGATACGCATTATCTGCCGCTCCTTTCGGCGAGTATACCCTCGGCAATATACATATCGCGCGCCGTCGTGAGCTTGATATTATCCGGCTCACCGGCGACGACTGTGACCTTATAGCCCATGGCCTCGACCGCAGAGCAGTCGTCGGTTATCCTTACTCCCTTGTCCTGCGCACGGGTGAGCGCGGCCTTTATCATCTCGGTCATAAAAACCTGCGGTGTCTGCATGAGGGCGACGAGGTCTCTTGGCGGTGTTTCCGTTACGGCGCCCTTGGCGTTGAGCACACGCACTGTATCAGTCGGGGCGACCGCCGGAGCCGCCGCGTCATGCTGATGCGCCGAGTGGACAACGCGCTCTATGAGCTTTTCTGTCAAAAACGGGCGCGCACCGTCGTGGATGGCGATATACCTTGCCCGCTCGTCGGCATTGCTGACACCGATGAGAGAGGACTCGGTTCTCGTTTTGCCGCCGAGAACGACCCTGCTTGTCTTTGTTATGCCGTAGTTATGGCAGATATCAGCCAGTTCCTGCAGGCTTTCGTATCTGGTCACTACGATTATCTCGTCAATGCAGTCGGAGCTCTGCAGCGCCTTGAGCGTATGCGCGATAACCGGCATTCCGCCTAAGGGCATGAGTATCTTGTCCCTGCCCATACGCTGCGAATTTCCGGCGGCAAGCACGACTGCCGTGCAGAAATTATTATCGCTTGCCTTGAATTTGAATATCTTATTTATTATCGACACTGATGCTTACTCCTCTTTAAGTGCTGCGTACAATCTTTTTTCGACCTTGTTATAGTCTGTATCTGTCGCTACGACGAGCTCTGATATGAGTATCTGCTTTGCGGAATGGAGCATTTTGCGCTCGCCAGTTGACAGACCGCGCTGACCGTCGCGGCGCATCAGGCCCTTGACGACCGCCGCAACGTCGAGCAGATTGCCGCTTTTTATCTTATCCATATTCTCACGGTAGCGCTTGTTCCAGTTCTGCGTCATGGATACTTCAAGCTCCCTGAACGCTTCAAAAACCTTTTCCGCCTCGCTGCGCGATATGATGGCTCTGACCCCGATATCCTCGCAGCCGAGGACCGGCACCATCACGACCATATCTCCGACGGGCAGCTTGAGGACATAGTAGTCCCGTTCAGCGCCGTTAATTTTTTTCGTCACTATACTCTCAATAACGCCTGCGCCATGCATCGGATGTGCAATATAATCGCCAATCTTGAACAAGACCACTCCTCCTTAAATGCTTTTACAATGTAATTATACACAAATTGTTGTTTTTTTGCAAGGAGGATTAGCGATTTTCCTTGATATTTCAAGAAAAATAGCCTGCCGCGTATGCGACAGGCTATTACAGACTGTTAAACTGTATTACTCCTCTACGAGTTCACCCTTGGCTTCGCCGTTGGTGGACACCTCGTATACAAGTGCGTCCTCGCCGTTATCCTCGACCTCAGGAGCCTCCTCGACCTCAGCAGCCGCAGGCTCAGCAAGTGCGCGGATAGACAGGGATATCTTATGATTCTCGGTGTCGATAGCGGTGATCTTGGCCTCTACGACATCGCCGACGGAGAGAACCTCCTCGGGCTTGCCGATGCGGCGGTTTGCGATCTGGGAAATGTGGATAAGACCGTCAACGCCGGGCAGAACCTCTGCAAATGCACCGAAGGTCATGAGCTTTACGATCTTGACCTCGGCTGTATCGCCGACATTGTAGTTAGTTGTGAACTTGACCCAGGGATTCTCGTTGGGATCCTTGTAGCCGAGGGATATCTTTTTCTTCTCCTTGTCGAAACTGATGACATAAACATCGACCTCATCGCCGATCTTGAACAGCTCTGCGGGATTCTTGATGCGGCTCCAGCTCATCTCGGAGACGTGAACCATGCCGTCAATGCCGCCGATATCGACAAATGCGCCGTAGCTGGTCATGGACTTGACCACGCCGTGGTACTTGTTGCCGACCTCCATCTCGTTCCAGATGGCCTCGGCCTTCTCGCGGCGCTCCTTCTGAGCGACGGCACGGATGGAGCCGACCACGCGCTTGCGGCTGCGGTTGACCTCGGTGATCTTAACGCGGGTCTTCTGCTTGAGGAGCTGATTCATATCCGCTTCCTTGGGCAGGCCGGACTGGGATGCGGGAACGAATACACGCACGCCCTTGACGCTGACTACTACGCCGCCCTTGTTGATCTCGGTAACGGTGCCCTCGAGGAACTCGCCGCTCTCGACGGCCTCTTCGACCATCGTCCAGCTCTTTGCTGCGTCAAGACGCTTCTTGGAGAGCATGACGGTGCCTTCGACATCGTTGACGCGGACGACGACTGCTTCGATCGCATCGCCGACCTTGACAGCGTCCTCGACCTTGATGCCGTCATCGGTAAACTCGGTGGTGGGAATGAAGCCGGAATATTTTGTGCCGATATCGACACTGACTTCAGTGCCGGTAATAGCAACGACGGTGCCGGTTACCTTATCTCCGTTATATATAGTCTTGATGGATTCCTCCAGCATTTCGTCGAAGGACATCTCCTTCTCCTCTGCTGCAGCAGCATCAATTTTGATTTCTTCGCTCATCTTGTTACTTACCTCCTTAATTATCCACGCAGGCGTGGACGCTCCTGCCGTGACACCGACGGAGGCGGCGCATCTGAGCCTGTCCATGTCCAATTCACCGGCGTTTTCGATAAACTGAACGTTCGGGCAAAGCTCGGAGCATATCACCGAAAGGTGAACGCTGTTTGCGCTGTGCTTACCGCCTATGACGACCATTGCATCGCACTCTGCCGCTAATTTTGCGGCTTCTTCCTGGCGCGTGGATGTTGCTCCACATATTGTATCAAAGATTTGAAGATTTGTACATCTTTTTTTTAAGAAACTTGCACATTCGGTAAAATTACTACGAGTTTGGGTCGTTTGGACTACCATCGTTATAGGTTTATCCAATAATTCGCCCGTTTGTCTGTACCATTCTTCCAATTGTGCTGCATTTTCGCATATCACACAGTCGCCGCACCAGCCCTTTACGGCCTCGACCTCGGGGTGCCCGTGCATACCGATTATGACGACAAAGCGCCCCTCGTCTCGTGCATCCTCAACGAGCCTGTGTATGCGCTTTACCTTCGGGCAGGTAGCGTCCGTTATCTCCGCTCCCCTGTCCTCAAGGCTTTTATACACGGCCTTGGAAACGCCGTGTGAGCGTATCATGACCCGTGCGCCCTGCGGCAGCTCGCTGGGAGAGGCGATAACGTGCAGTCCCTTGCTTTCAAAGCGGCGCACGACATCGTCATTGTGTATAAGCTGACCGAGCGAGTACGCGCTGCCGCTCTCAAGGAGCTTCTGCGCCATATCCACAGAGCGGCTCACGCCGAAGCAGAAGCCCGCGCTTTTGGCTGTTATAATCCTGTCCATGATTATTCTCCCGATGCCCGTCCCGTCTTTTCCGCTATGAGGCGGCAGACTGCGGACACGCTTTCTTCAAGGCTGTTGCCGCTCGTGTCGAGCAGCACTGCATCCTCAGCAGCTCTCAGGGGTGCTGAGCTGCGTGCTGTATCCTGCTTATCGCGCAGCTTCATTTCCTCAAGCACCTCGTCAAAGGGCTTGTCCATTCCCTTTGCGCGCAGCTCCTCATAGCGGCGGCGGGCGCGGTCTGCAACATCGGCTGTGAGGAATATCTTCAGGTCGGCATCTGGGAGTATCACCGTTCCGATATCCCTGCCGTCCATGATTACATCGTGCTTTTTCGCCATATCGCGCTGCATATCAACGAGAAACGCCCTGACCTCTGGTATTGCCGAAACTGCCGACGCGAGCATCGAGACCTCCGGCAGGCGTATGTCGCGTGAAACGTCCGTGCCGTCCAGATACATATGCTGCTCGCCGTTTTCGCTGTATTTTAGCTCAAGCTCAAGCTTCGGCAGCATGGCGGTAACGGCGGCCTTATCGTCAAGGCTCACGCCGTATATTTTCGAGGCAAGGCCGAGCGTTCTGTATATCGCGCCGGTATCGACATATATAAAGCCGAATTTTTCGGCGGCTTTCCTCGATATTGTGCTCTTTCCGGCTCCGGACGGGCCGTCGATAGCAATTGATATCATAGCTTTACATCCTTATATAGAGTTTGCGGCAACGTATGCCGTTGACCATGCAATCTGAAGATTGAATCCGCCCGTGTAGGCATCGATATCCATGACCTCTCCGGCAAAGTAAAGCCCGTTTACGAGCTTTGACTCCATCGTGCGCGGGTTTATCTCCTTTGTCGAAACCCCGCCGGAGGTCACTATCGCCTCGTCGATGGGACGCGGTCCCGTGACCGATACGGGAAATTCCTTAAAAAGCCGCAGGAGCTCGTGACGCTGCGCACGGGTTATGGAATTGACCTTTTCCTCCGCCGGTATGCCCGACAGCTCGATCAGCACGGGTATCATGGCTCTTCCCGCAAGATCGCCCAGAGCGTTTGCAAAGTCGCGGTTTGCGTACTTTTCAAAGTCGCGCAGGAGCCTTGCGTCAAGCTTTTTCTCGTCAAGCGCGGGCTTGAGGTCGATGCTCAGGCGGTACTTTGCACTGCCGAAGCTGCGCATGTGCGAGCTTGCCGACAGCACGAGCGGCCCCGACACGCCGAAATGAGTAAACAGCATTTCGCCGAGCTCCCTGAAGATGAGCTTATCGTCCTCGTAGGCCGACAGCGTAACGTTTTTGAGCGAAAAGCCCTGCATCTGCGCGCAGTATTCGTCGCCGCTCTCCAGCGGAACGAGCGAGGGGCGGCAGGGGCTTATGCTGTGCCCCAGCTCGCGCGCCATTTTATAGCCTGCGCCGGTCGAGCCCGTGAGCGGATACGACAGGCCGCCCGTGCAGATAACTGCGGCGCGGCAGGATATTACGGAAGCCTCCGTTTTAACGCCGCAGACCTCGCCGTTTTCGCATATTATATGCTCCGCGCTTTCGCGTATGCGGCGGACTCCGCAGCGCTCTATGTTTCGCGTGAGCGTTCCGGCAACATCGTTTGCGTTATCGGACACGGGAAAAACACGGTTTCCGCGTTCCGTTTTGAGCGGCAGGCCGAGCGACTGGAAAAGCTGCATTGTGTCGCGCGGCGGGAATTTGTTGAGCGCGCTGTATAAAAATCTGCCGTCGCCCGGGATGTTTTCGAGAAATTCCTTTACATCGCAGTTGTTTGTAACATTGCAGCGTCCCTTGCCGGTTATCCGCACCTTGCGCCCAAGCATTTTATTCGGCTCGAGCAGGATAATATCAAGGCCGCGGCGGGCTGCGATGAGGCTGCACATCATGCCGGCGGCTCCCCCGCCTATCACGACTGCGTCGGCGCTGAGCTTTTTCATACAGCCGCACCGTGCTCGGTCTGCTCATAGACCTTATTCTCGCTCCATATGGTCTCGAGCCGCTCAAAGGTCTTTGAGAGGTTTTCCTTATTTTTTATGCCGACAGCCACGATTATGGCGTTTATAAGGCTCATGGGAGCCACGAGCGAGTCAAGGAACGAGACCATGTCGCTCTTGGCATGCAGGCATACATCGGTTATGCCGTTTAATGGCGAGGCGGGGCCGTCCGTTATGGCGACGGTCATCGCGCCCATTTTCTTTGCAAACTCCACCGCGTCAATGGTATGGCTTGAATAACGCGGAAAGCTTATGGCAATGCACAGGTCGCCATGGCCTATTCTTATCATCTGCTCGAACACCTCGCTGGCAGCAGTATCGTGAATGACATTGACGTTGCTGCGCAGGAGATTGAGATACAGTCCGAGAAATGTAGACAGTGAGGTCGAGGTGCGCATGCCTACGATGTATATATTATTAGCTTCTATTATAGAATCGACGAACTTATTGAAGCTGTCCTGCGAAAGCACCTCGAGCGTAGCCTGAAGATTCTGAATGTCGCTGCCGATGATAGAGCGGACGATATCCTTATCGTCTATCATGCTCTTTGCGACCTCTATGCGCTGAACCGAGGTAAGGCGGTTGCGTATCATCTCCTGCAGAGCCTTGCGCATGCTCGGATATCCGTCATAGCCAAGCTCGGTCGCAAAGCGGACGACGGTCGATTCGCTCACGCCGACTATCTTTCCGAGCTTGCCGGCCGTCATGAACGCGGCCTTGTCATAGTTATTGAGAATGTACTTTGCAATACTTTTCTGACCCTTGGAAAACTTATTGCCGCCCTTTGAAAGAGCTTTGAGAAGATCGGTTTCCATGCTGTTCATCTCCATGTTAAAACATAAAAGACATTTTACTTTCAAACTCTTTAAATTGCAATAGCATCTTGCAATTTTTTTGCCCCGAACTTGCAGATTTCAGCACATTCGGGGCATATGGCTCAAAGCTTTTAAGTTTTAAGGCTTCATTGGGATTGCAGCTCTTGCAATTCCTCCTCCGTGAGGCGTCTCCACTGCCCTGGTTTGAGTTCTCCGAGGGACAGGCTGCCCTCGGACACGCGCCTGAGCTTTGTGAGCCTGAGCCCCGCGCAGTCGCACATTTTCCGTATCTGGCGGTTTCGTCCCTCGTGTATGCGGATGGAAAGCTGCGTATATTCCTCTGTCTGCTTTACGAGCTCGACCTCGGCGGGACGTATCCTGTATCCGTCTATGACGAGCGGACTTCCGAGCACCTTCAGCGCCGTTTCGCTGCACCTCCCCTTTACCCATACATGATAGGTCTTATCCGTCTGCAACGACGGATGCATGAGCCGGTTTGCAAGCTCGCCGTCGTCGGTCATGATGAGAAGCCCCTCGGAATACATATCAAGTCTCCCGACGGGATACAAACGGACCCCCGCGTCCTTGACCAGCTCGCTTACGCAGCGGCGGTTCTTCTCGTCCCTGAGCGTTGTGACGTAGCCGCGCGGCTTGTACAGCATTATGTACGTCCTCTCGGCAGGACACAGGAGAAGCCTGCCGTCAACGCAGATAATGTCGATATCCGGGTCGGCGCTGTCGCCGAGCGCGGCGGGAATACCGTTGACAGTTACCTTGCCGGCCTTTATGAGCTCCTCGCTCCTGCGGCGCGAGGCCATGCCCGCGGCGGATATGAGTTTTTGCAGTCGCTGCTTCATTTTTCTTCACCTATATAGTACGGCCTGAGCGCCGTATCGAACATCCTGCTGAGCCTTTCATACGGACTGAGCCGCTGAGAGGCATCGACCCTTACATCCTCAGTATAAACCAAATCCTCCTGCGCCGCAAGAGCTCCGTTTACAAATACGCTCATCTTCCCCACTCTTTCGCCCTCTATGCCGCCGGCAAACAGTATGCGCGGCGCTTCGAGACTTACGCTGAGCTCATCGTCCGTGCGCAGAAGAAGCTTTATCCCGTTTTGCGGAACTGCCTCGGCTGTACCGGCAGCGGCGGAGGAGACCTCGAGAGACAGTTTGAAGCTGTCCGCGCTGTACGACACGATGCGGTAACCCGAAAACGCCTTGTCCAGCAGGTATTTATGGTCGTTCCAATCGTCGGCAGCGCTCAGCGTGACGCAGACAAGGCGCATGCCGCCGCGCTCGGCGCAGCTTACGAGCGTTCTGCCGGAGGCGATCGTGTAGCCTGTCTTCACGCCTATGCAGCCGTCGTATTCTCTCAGCAGCCGGTTGTGGTTATAGTACGTCACGCCCTTTATGACGGCGCAGTTTGTCGAGACGATGCTCTTAAAGCTCTCGTTTTCCATGCAGTACGCCGTAAGGCGCGCCATATCGCGTGCCGTTGAATAATGCCCCTCCTCGTCCAGACCGTGAGGATTGCGGAACGAGGTATTTTCAAGGCCGAGCTCTGCGGCCTTTTCGTTCATCATTTCGGCAAAGGCGGCCTCGCTGCCGCCGACAGTGCAGGCAAGCGCCGCGGCAGCGTCGTTGCCGGAGTTGAGCATCATGCCGTACAGAAGCTCGCGCACGGTGTAGCTCTCGCCGGGGACTGCGTACATGCTCGAGCCCTCTATGGCGCTCCACTCTGGCTTTATGACGATCCTATCGTCAAGCTTTGCGTTTTCGATGACGACGATGGCCGTCATGATCTTCGTTATGCTGGCAATGAGCATGCGCTCATCGGCGTTTTTCTCAAACAGCACATCGCCGGTATCCGCGCATATGACTGCCGCACTGTGCGCCGAGAGCTCATGCTCTCCGTCTCCGAGGGCTTTCGGGGACAGCATGGATAGCGCGAGAGCGGCAATTATAAATACCGATACGGTTTTTTTCATAATAATAAGCACCACCTTTCCGGCAGTGCTTATTATTTACAAATTGAAGTGTTTTAAACGTGTTTTCCTTGCATTATTTGCAATGTTCTCAATTCTGTCCATGACATCGGGCACCATGTCTATGACTCTGTCAACGCCGTTTTTAGCCTGCGGCTCAACATTTATCATGCGCACGCCGCCTTCCTTTACGACAAGAAAGCCGATGGGCTCGATCTTTACTCCGGCTGCGCTGCCGCCGCCGTAGCCCGGTCTGCTGCCGACCGAATCTCCTCCCGCTCCGCCGAAGCCGAAGCTCAGCTTTGACACGGGTATGATCGTCTGCCCGTCGGGAGTGACGATAGGCTCGCCGATGATGTTGTTGACCTCAACAAGATTCTTGATGTTGTCCATTGTTGTCTGCATCATTTCGCTCAGTTTGTTGTTCTCCATTGTATGCCACCCTTTCACGGATACGCCGTATCCTGTTTTTTATAAGAAGCTTCAGAAACGAAAGTCCCGCCGCAAGTCCCACGGCAAGCGCCGCGCCCACTCTTACGGACAGGGAAAGCTCCGCCTCGGCGCGGCTTTCGCCGCTTTGCATATCAAGGTCTATGCATATATCCCTTTCTTTTACGCGGAATTCGCTCTCGAAAAACGGGATCATCGAGCCGACAAAGCCGTTTACCGTATTATATCGCGTGACAGCATCATACGGATCCGGCGCGGAGATCACCGCATAGAGCCGTATAATATCAAAGAACACGGCTTTTTTAAAGCGCCGCAGCGCCCGCAGTGCTGTCCTTGCGAGCCCCAGCCAATCGTCAAGAGTAAAATCGGACAGCAGGCTTTTTTTCGGCGGCGGCTCTTTACCGGCATCGGCCTCCGTCGGCTCGGCAGGCTCGCTCTTTGCCTTTTTCTCCTTGGGAGGATACAGGCCGAGCTTATAAAACCACACATGCGCTGAGGCGGTGAATCTGCCGCCGGTATACGAGGCATAAACGCCCACCGGAATGAGCATTATCGCCGCAAGAATTATTAAGATGATAACAGGCACCATGGGTGCATCACCCCAAAAGCTTATCAGTTTGCCAAATTTGACAGTCTCTGTTTATTTAAGCTCCTCCATACGGAGCTGATTTTCGCCGACAGTGTTCAGCTTTTCTATGGCATCCTCAAGCTTTTTGACACCGTCGCCGGAGCTTATATCGGGAAGCTCCGGCAGCTCCTCGAGCCTGCTTACGCCCATAGTGCGCAGAAACACGTCCGTTGTGCGCAGAAGCGAGGGTCTGCCCGGAACGTCGAGCTTTCCGCAGCGCTCGATAAGGCCGCGGTCTATCAGAACGCCGACGGTGTATGAGCTGTCAACGCCGCGCACCTGATCTATA
This sequence comes from Hallerella sp., assembly GCA_963620985.1. GTDB lineage: Bacteria > Bacillota > Clostridia > Oscillospirales > Oscillospiraceae > F23-B02. The sequence goes on from CAVFCI010000007.1 coordinate 47,924, forward strand.
TATGCCCTTGTGACGGGCTGAAAATACGCAACGACCGCAAGCGTTTCAAGCGCCGGCTGCGAGAGCATCGGCGGCTTGCGCTGCTCGAGCGTTTTGCTTATCACCGAAGCATACTCCGGCGAGGAGCACATCTGCAGCTTGTCATCGAGCCTGAGTATGCGCATGCCGCGCATACCGAAGCTGTACTCATCGGAAAGCTCCTTTGCCGCCGCGAGTATATTCTCCTCCTCCGTTTCGAGGATCAGCGACAGCCGCGCCGTCGGCACGGGCTCGCCCGCTGCAAAAAGTATTGCCTCAATTGCTGACTTTATATTCTCTGCTTCCATTACAAACCTACTCTACTATTCTGTCAAGAATTTCGCCTACGTCTCCGCCGGTAAATGAGAGCGTATAGTCGCTCTCCTCGCCCGACAGCTCAACGCTGCCCATGCTGCACAGCTCAAGGATGGATATGAAGGTCGCCACGATCTCCGAGCGGCTGCGGCAGGCGGAATAAAGCTCGGAGAGCTTTGCCGGGCCGTTTTGCAGGCGCTCTATCAGCTCGCGGCTTTTCGTTCGCACCTCGTACACGATGCGCGAGGGCGCAAGGCGGTGCGCAAGCTCCGGCTCGACCGGCTTCCCGCCGCGGGTTATGACTGTATACAGTGCGCGGAACAGGTCGGCAGGCTCATGGCGGTATTCATACTCGCGTTTTATATCCGGCAGCGGCTCGGGGAGCTTTGCGTAATACAAAAGCCCTTTTTCCGAGGCTTTTTTCAGCTCCGGCGTTATTTTCTGCACAGCCGTGTAGATATCCTTGCATTTCAGCTGCTCCAGAGAGCTCATTAGCTCTTCAAGCTCGCTGACCTCCTCTTCACCGGCAAGGAGCGTTCTGGTCTTGATGTATAGCAGATGCGAGGCCATCTGCACGAACTCGCTGGTTATCTCAAGATCCAGCTTCTCCATTCGGTCGAGGTATTCAAGATACTGGTCGAGTATCTCGGATATCTTGATATCGCGTATCTCTATTTTGTTTTTGGACAGCAGCATAAGGATAAGGCTGAGCGGACCGTCAAAGTCCTGAAGCTCGTTTTTATCCTTGACTACGCTTTCAAGGTGAAAAGTCGGATTATCCATTATCAATAAAACAGCTTTACCGCAAGGTCATATCCCCATTCGGCAAACACAAAAAGAAATTTGTACACAGCCTCAGTGACCGTCTGGAGCGGCGCTCCCAGAACATTGGTGGCAACAAGCGCAAGAAGTATGAGCATTCCGTAGCGCTCATAGCGCATGAGCTTGAAGTATGCCTCGTCGCTCATGAGCGAAAACAGCACCTTCGAGCCGTCCAGCGGCGGCACTGGAATGATGTTGAATGTGGCAAGCGCTATGCTCAGATATGCAGTTATGTAAACCATATCGAGCACGTCGCCAAGAAATTCGCTGCCGGAGAGCTTGCAGGGCAGAAATATTATGCCGTAGATGAACAGGACCGCGCAGCATATTATGACGTTTGACACCGGCCCAGCGAGCGCGGTTATCGCCATGTCGCGCTTCGGGTGCCTGAAATTGCGCATATCGACCGGCACGGGCTTTGCCCAGCCGAATTTGAACGCGACCATCATAATAAGGCCGACAATGTCGATATGCTTGATGGGGTTGAGCGTGAGCCGCCCCATGTTTTTCGCTGTGTTATCGCCCAGCTTATAGGCGATAAAGCCGTGACTGAGCTCGTGGAGCGTTATGCACACGAGCGCCGGTATGACGGCCATGAGCATGTCCGTCAGCACCGACCAGTCAAGGTTTCGCATTACATCGCCGAAAGAGTTCATTGTGATGCTTCCTTAAACGTATTTGAGTATCTGCGACATGAGCTCGGCGCGCCCGCTCCCCTTTTCCGCAGAAAAAAGTATGAGCGGCGTTTCCGCGTCAAGCTCAAGGGTCTGGCGGATGAGCTCAAGATTTGGCTCGATCTCGCTCTTTTTGAGCTTGTCGGCCTTGTTTGCGACAACGACAAGCGGGCAGAGGCTGCTTTTGAACCACTGCGCCATCGTCACGTCGTCAGCCGTCGGCTTATGGCGCGAATCGACTATCATAACGCCGAGGTCAATGAGCCCTTCGCTTGCGAAAAACTGCTCCATGAGCCTCCCCCAGCGCTCGCGCTCCGACTTTGAGACCTTGGCGTAGCCGTAGCCGGGAAGATCGACGAAGTAGACCCTTTCATCAATGAGAAAATAGTTTACATGTATGGTCTTGCCCGGCGACTGGCCGACGCGGGCAAAGTTTTTGCGGTTTAAAAGCCTGTTTATTACCGAGGATTTTCCGACATTGGATTTGCCGGAAAAGACTATGTTCGGGAGCTCGCTGCGGATAAAGCCCGCAGGAGCTGCCGCGCTTTTTATAAACTCGGCCTTGTTGATGTTAAGCTCAGCCATGCTTCACCTACTGTCTGATGCCCGGACGGGACTTCTTGCCCGAAACGGGCATTATGACCTCGGGCTTTGCCTCGGCTTCCTTATGAGCAAGCGCCGTTTCGAGCACCGTATCTATCTTGTCGGCAAGCACGAAATTGAGCGTCTTGCGCACGGTCGGGTCGATCTCGTCGAGATCGGGCTCATTTTCGGCGGGGATCACGACCGTGCTCACGCCGCTGCGCAGCGCTGCCATGGTCTTTTCCTTTAAGCCGCCTATAGGCAGCACTCTGCCGCGCAGGCTGATCTCGCCCGTCATTGCGATATCGCGGCGCACGGGCGTGCCCGTCAGTGCCGAAACTATCGCCGTGCATACCGTAACGCCGGCAGAGGGACCGTCCTTGGGTATTGCACCCTCGGGAAAGTGGATATGTATATCCTTTGTTTTATAGAAATCCGCTTCTATGCCGAGCTTGTTGGCACGGCTTCGTATGCAGGTCATTGCCGCCTGACAGGACTCCTGCATGACCTTGCCGAGGTTGCCGGTGAGCTCAAGCTTTCCGCTGCCGTCCACAACGGCGGCCTCAACATCGAGCACCTCGCCGCCGACGCTCGTCCACGCAAGGCCGCGCACGAGGCCGACCTCGTCGCTCAGCCTGCGCTGCTCGGGCTTGAACTTCGGTGCGCCGAGATAGGGCTGCAATGCACCGGCACGCAGGGACAGGCTCTTGCGCTCGCCGTCCGAGATCGCAACGGCGGTCTTGCGGCACAGAGCCGCTATACGGCGTTCAAGGCTTCGGACACCCGCTTCGCGCGTGTAGTATGTTATGATCTCGCGTATAGCATCGTCTCCGAGCTTTAGCTGCGTGGCCTTCAGACCGTGCTTTTTGCGCTGCTTGGGCAGAAGATGCCGCTTTGCTATGCTGAGCTTTTCCTCGTCGGTGTAGCTTGATAGCTCTATGACCTCCATGCGGTCAAGGAGCGCTCTCGGTATCGTATCGACCGAGTTTGCAGTCGTTATGAAGAACACGTCAGAAAGGTCAAAGGGCAGCTCGAGGTAATTATCCCTGAAGGTCGAGTTTTGCTCGGGGTCGAGCGCTTCGAGCAGCGCCGCCGAGGGGTCGCCGCGATAGTCAGAGCCGAGCTTGTCTATCTCGTCGAGAACCATGACAGGGTTCATGCTCTTTGCCTGACGCACACCGGATATGATCCTGCCGGGCATCGCGCCGACATAGGTCTTTCTGTGTCCGCGTATCTCCGCCTCATCGTGTACGCCGCCGAGAGATATGCGCACGCATTTACGGTTAGTGGCGCGGGCAATGCTCATGGCTATGCTGGTCTTGCCGGTTCCCGGGGGGCCTACAAGGCACAGAAGGCTTCCGCCTGCCTTGGGCGCAAGGGCTCTGACGGCGAGATATTCGATAACGCGCTGCTTGACCTTTTCAAGGCCGTAGTGATCCTCGTCGAGTATCCTCCGCGCCTTGTCTATATCAGTGATCTCCTCGGTTTTTGTGTTCCACGGCAGCTCAAGGCACACGTCGAGATAGCCGCGTATGACCGTCGCCTCCGTCGAGCCGAAGGGCTGCTTTGCAAGGTGGGATACCTCCTTGAGAAGCTTCTCCTCTATCTCCTGCGAAAGCTTCAGTTCGCGTATCTTCTGGCGGTATTCACCGATGTCATCAGCCGTATCGTCCTCGCCGAGCTCCTGCTGGATTATCTTCATCTGCTCGCGCAGGTAATAGTCGCGCTGGCTGCGGTTGACCTGCTCGTTCGTCGCCTCGCTGAGCTCCTGCTCTATGTTCATGACGTTGAGCTCATGGTTGAGCATCTCTATGATCATTTCAAGCCTGCGGCAGGGGTGCAGCTCTTCAAGCAGCTCCTGCTTCTGGCGGTAATCAAAGCGCACGTTCTGCGCCGTATAGTCGGCAACGAAGGCCGGATCGCGGCTGACGATGAGGTTCAGGAGCATTTCCGCCGGCATGTTGCCGGCAAGCTGGATATACTCGTCAAACAGGCTTATGACCGTGCGTATGAGCGCATCCTTTCTGTCGGATGCGACCTTTTCGGCCTTATCGGGCACGCTTTCGATCTCGCCGAAGAAATACGGCTGCTCCGAGGAAAGCGAGGCTATCCTGCCTCTGTAAAGTCCCTCGGCCATGACCTTGCACAGCTTGCCGCCGGGCTGGCGCATAAGCTGGCGGATGCGGCAGACAACGCCGTATTCGTAGAGGTCGCCCTGCTCGGGCATGTCGTTTGCTATGTCCTTCTGAGTTACGAGGAATATCTCCTGATCCGCGCTCTGCGCGCAGTTGAGAGCGGCCAGCGATATCGGGCGCTCAACATCGAAGCTCAGGAGCATTCCAGGGAATATGTTAAGGCCTCGCAGCGGCAGCACAGCCATTGCGCGGTCAGGTGCTTTCTTGTTCTTATTCATGTGCTTTACCTCCTTTATGAGGGATAAGAAAACGCGGCAAGGCAGGGCAATGCCCCGTCTTGCCGTGCTGTATCATTTGCGTATTACGTCGGGGCCGGTTCCGTTTTTCACGCAGTCGGCAGTGACAATTACCTTCTCGATATCGTGCTCTGACGGCACGGTGTACATGATGTCGGTCATGATGCCCTCCATCACGCTTCGCAGGCCGCGGGCGCCTATCTTCATCTCGATCGCCTTATCGGCGATAGCCTCGAGCGCCTGCTTATCGTACACGAGCTTTACTCCGTCGTAGCCCATAAGAGCCTCGTACTGCTTGGTCATGGCATTTTTCGGCTCCGTGAGTATGCGGACAAGATCCTCGCGCTTTAAGGAGCTCAGCGGCGCTATTACCGGCAGACGGCCTATGAGCTCGGGGATTATGCCGAACTTTAGGAGATCATGCTGCTGTGCCTGCTTTAAAAGCTCGCCCACATCGCGCTCGGCAGAGCTCTTTATATCCGCTCCGAAGCCCATGCTCTTTTTCTCGGTGCGCTTTTCAATTATCTTGTCAAGGCCGTCGAACGCGCCGCCGCAGATGAAGAGTATGTTAGTCGTATCGACCTTTATAAACTCCTGATGCGGGTGCTTGCGTCCTCCCTGCGGCGGAACATTTGCGACGGTGCCCTCGAGCAGCTTCAGCAGCGCCTGCTGCACGCCCTCGCCGGAAACGTCGCGCGTTATCGACGTATTCTCGCTCTTGCGGGCTATTTTATCGATCTCGTCGATGTAGATTATGCCCTTTTCGGCGCGCTCGACATCGAAATCGGCAGCCTGAAGAAGACGCAGGAGGATATTCTCGACATCCTCGCCGACATAGCCGGCCTCTGTGAGCGTCGTAGCGTCGGCGATGGCAAAGGGCACGTTGAGCATCTTGGCCAGCGACTGGGCAAAAAGCGTTTTGCCGCTGCCTGTAGGTCCGATGAGCAGGATGTTGCTCTTTTGCAGCTCAACGTCGTTATCGCCGGCAAAGAGGATGCGCTTATAGTGGTTGTACACCGCGACCGATAAAACGATCTTCGCCCTTTCCTGTCCAACGATATATGCGTCCAGCCTTTGCTTTATCTCATAGGGCTTGGGAAGGTCTTCAAAGCGCAGGCGGTTGCCCTTGCTGTCATGCACCGGAGCCTGCTCGTCCTCGGCGATTATGCTCATGCACAGATTTATGCACTCATCGCAGATATATGCGCCGTTGCCGGCAATGAGTCTGCCGGTCTGCGCCTGTGTTTTTCCGCAGAATGAGCAGCGGATGCTCTTTCTGTCGTCTGTTCTTGCCATAGTTCTACCTCAGGAAATGATGTAATATGGGGGAACGCGCCGTTCCCCCATAAATTTCGTGCTTATCGCTTCGTGATAACCTTATCGATAAGGCCGTATTCGAGGGCTTCCTGTGCGGACATGAAGTGGTCGCGTTCGCAGTCTGCTTCTACGACGGCGATATCCTTGCCCGTATTTTCGGCGAGTATCCTGTTGAGATTTTTCTTTATCTTCAGGATCTGCTCGGCCTGGATCTGGATATCGGTGCACTGACCCTTGCTGCCGCCGGAGGGCTGGTGGATCATTATCTCGGCATTGGGAAGCGCAAGGCGCTTGCCCTTCGCGCCGCTTGAGAGCAGGAACGCGCCCATGGATGCGGCCATGCCGATGCAGATGGTGGATACATCGGGCTTTATATACTGCATGGTGTCATAGATGGCCATGCCGGAGGTGACGGAGCCGCCGGGACTGTTTATATAAAACTGTATATCCTTATCGGGATCCTGCGCCTCAAGGTACAGAAGCTGAGCGACGATAAGGCTTGCGGTCGTGTCGTTTACCTCCTCGGACAGCATGATTATGCGGTCGTTGAGAAGTCTTGAAAAAATGTCATACGAGCGCTCACCGCGGCTTGTCTGTTCTACTACATAGGGTACTAAACTCATTTTTAAACGTCTCCTTTCGTTGTGCTTATCTCGGAGATCATATCCTTATACGCGGCGGATCATTCAGCCTCTTTTTCCTCGGACTCTCCTGCCTCCTCGGCGGGAGCCTCCTCGGTAGCGGATTCTATAACGATCTTGGTCGCCTTTTCCTTCTTGAACTCGTTCTTTATATACTCATCGCCGAAGTACTTGCGGATCTGCTCGGGCTCTGCGCCGACGGTCTCGGCTGCGCCCTTGATGTACTCCTCAAGCTCCTCGTCGGTGACCTCGATATTCTCTGCCTCAACGATCGCCTGCAGAAGCAGCTCCTGCTTTACCTGATACTCTGCTGCGGGACGGATGGTGGCGTTGACGGCCTCGTCGTCAAGACCCATCATCTTCTTGATATCGTCGGTGCTCATCTTCGGGTCGGAAAGGCCGAAGTTTGCCGCATAGCTGCGGATAAGCTCATCGATCTTCTCCTGCATCATGCTCTCGGGGATCTCGACGGTCATATTGTCGCAGGCCTTGGTCATTATAGCAGTGCGGAACTTTGCGTCCATCTGCTGCTCCATGACGCGCTCCATGTCCTTGCGGGTGTCGGCTCTGTATTCCTCGACGGTGTTGAACTCGGAAACGTCCTGAACGAAATCGTCGTCGAGCTCGGGCAGCTCGGTCATGGACAGGCCGTTGAGCTTGACCTTGAATACAACGTCCTTGCCGGCAAGCTCTGCCGCGTAATCCTCGGGGAAGGTGATGTTGATATCCTTCTCGTCGCCGATATTCATGCCGACAAGCTGCTCCTCAAAGCCGGGGACAAAGGTACCCGAGCCGAGCTCGAGCTCATAGCCCTCTGCCGTGCCGCCGTCGAAGGGAACGCCGTCAAGAGTGCCTTCAAAGTCGATGTCTGCGGTATCGCCCATCTGAGCCTCGCGCTCAAGGTCGATGACGCGGCCATTGCGCTTGCGGACGCCGTCGATCTGGCCGTCAACATCCTCCTCGGTGATAACATAGGTCTCTCTGACCGCGCTGAGGTTCTTGTACTCGCCGAGGGTGACCTCGGGGTAGAGCTCAACGTCGAAGGTCAGGGTGAGGACCTTATCGTCGGAAAGATCCATATTTGAAACTGCGGGCTTGCCGATGATCTTCAGGCCGCAGTTGTCATAGCCGTGCTCATATGCGGGAGCGACGAGCTCGTCGATGGCATCCTGATAGAATACGTCGTGGCCGTACATGCCCTCAACGACGGCGCGTGGAGCCTTGCCCTGTCTGAAGCCGGGGATGGAGATGTGGCTCTTATTCTTGTTAAACGCCTTATTTACCGCTTCGTCGAACTCCTTGGCATCGACTTCGACCTGAAAGCTTGCGCTCTTGGAGTCTTTCTTTTCTACATTCTTGACTAACATTTATATATTCCTCCTAATATAATTCACATAGACCAAAACATAATAACAGATATTTCAGTCAAAAGCAATTATTTTCTTTAAATAAGCTTTACAGGTCTGAATTTAACATGGTCGGCTGAAACGAGCATGAAATCCGTACCGCCGAGCATGCCGTTGAAGGCATATTGGCAGCCTGCGCCGTGGATGTGTCCGTAGCAGCAGCGCTTTACATTATATTTCTGCAAAAGCTCAAGGATCTCGGGGCATGTATAATTCATGTATTTCGGCGGATAATGCAGAAAAACATATATCTCGTCGGTTTTTGCCGCCCTGAGCGATGCTTCAAGGCGCATGATCTCGCGGTTCATTATCTTTTTATCGTGCTCTGCGCCGCGGCTTTCCTCGTAAAACCAGCCTCGCGTACCGCAGAGGGAAACTCCGGCGTACTCGAAGCTCGTATTGTGCATGACCTCGATGGTTTTTATATTATGTCCGGCGAAAAAATTTCTTGCCTTCGTTGCCGTCGTCCACCAGTAATCGTGGTTTCCTTTGAGTATGAGCTTTCTTCCTGGCAGAGCGTCTATGAACTCAAAGTCCGGCAGTGCCTCCTCCATCGTCATTCCCCAGGTGATATCGCCGCACAAGACGGTCAGATCGCCGTCCGTAAGTCCGGCAAAGCCCTCGCGGAGCTTTTGGACGTAGTTTTCCCAACGCCCGCCGAAAACGTCCATTGGTTTATTTGTTCCGAGCGACAGATGAAGATCGCCGATGGTGTATAAAGACATGCTGCCTCCGTATAGTTTTCATTATTGCGGTCAAGAATAATACTGTCTGAGGACAATACTCTCTGGAGGTAAGAAAATGAACAGCAAAAAGATGAACTCAAGTCAGATAACAGGTGTCGGCTGCGATGTTACAAACTGCAAGTACAACACCATCGACTGCAAGTGCTCGGCCTCGCAGATCAAGGTTCAGAACGAAAAGGCCACGACCAAGTCCGAGACCTTCTGCTCCACCTTCTGTCCGCGCGGTTGCTGCAACTGAATGTAATGGGGCGTAAGCCCCATTCAGCGTGTCAAAAAAGTCCCGCGAGGGACTTTTTTGACTGCACTTTTCCGCCGAGCATTTTGAAAGTATTCAAAATGCTTTTACCGAAATCCTTGAAATTTCAAGGATTTCGACGGCGGTTTATCTAACTCGAGGCGGGTCTTTTCTCGCTGCGG
>CAVFCI010000008.1:0-57069 GCA_963620985.1 Hallerella sp.
GCTCCCCCGCTGCGCGGTTATCTTTACGCAGCAGCAGAGGTTTTTTGACAGTCTGATGCTCCCCGTGAATGCTCACGGGGAGCTTTTTTCGTTTTGCGGCAAATTCCTCAGACAGTGCTTGCATCGCATATAATGCTGCGTTATGATACAGGATAACAGATATAATGCGATAGCAGAACAAAAGCAAATTGAAAAAGCCTGCTCCGTACGCAGGATATAAAAATGTGTAAAATATCCGATAATGGCTCTTGAAATGTCGCATATAATCTGATATTATTGGATTAATTAGTAGAAATGATACTATATTAGGCAGCTTGTCAAAAACCCGCGAGGGGGATTTTCTGATAAGCTGCACAGGGAGGCTCTGCGGTCTGTGCCGCGGGGGGATCATGTAGCGCCCGCCTTGACAAGGCGCGTAAATACAAATATGTTTAAAGGAGAAAGTAAATGAAAAAGCGCGTATTAAGTCTGCTGCTTGTTCTGTGTATGGTTCTGACTATCATGCCTGCGGCAGCAGCATTCGCCGACGGTACACCGACGCTGTCCGTCGGATCCGTGACGGCAAAGCATGGAGAAATTGTTGATGTCCCCGTCAGCATATCGAATAACCCCGGCGTTATGGGAATGAAGTTCACGGTAAATTATGACACGACCAAGCTCGAACAAATCCTGCCCGGCGACGATGACGACTGGCAGGACACAGATAAGTATGATGGCTGGACAGTCATCAAAAACTGCGTTTGGGTTGGATCGAAAAACGTAAAAGATGACGGCGTTATTATGTATCTCCGATTCAAGGTTCTTGATAAGGCCGACGGCGCAGTGACGCTGTCCCTCAGCGGTCTGGATATAGGCAATAAAGCAGAAGAAAAGCTTGAAGACAGCTTCACGACTGTTTCCGGCAGCGTGACCTCTGATACGTACACCGCAGTTGTCACCGAGCCGACCTGCAAGGATCAGGGCTACACCACCTACACCTGCGAATGCGGCAAGAGCTACGTTGCCGACCGTGTAGATGCAGACGCATCCAAGCACGTTACCGAGCTTAAGAACTTCGAGGCCGCTACCTGCGCAAAAGAAGGCTACAGCGGCGATAAGGTCTGCACCGTTTGCGGCGCGACCGTAGAAACGGGCAAAGCTACCGCTAAAGTAGATCACCAGACTGAGATCAAAAACGCCGTAGAGCCGACCTGCGCCAAGGAAGGCTACAGCGGCGATAAGGTCTGCACAGTCTGCGGCGAGACCGTAGAAAATGGCACAGTGCTCGAGAAAACCGCTCACGTTGCCGGTGATCCCGTCAATGCCAAGGACGCGAGCTGCACCGAAGCCGGCTACACCGGCGATACCTACTGCAAATTCTGCAACACCAAGATGAGCACCGGCAAAGAGATCCCCATGAAGGAGCACACCTCTGTTGAGGTAGCTGCTGTTGAGCCCACCTGCACCGAGGCTGGCTCGAAGGCTGGCACCAAGTGCTCGGTCTGCGGCGAGGTTCTCACCGGCTGCGAAGAGGTTCCCGCAAACGGCCACACCCCTGTTGACGTAGAGGCTGTTGAGCCCACCTGCACCACCGCTGGCTCGAAGGCTGGCACCAAGTGCTCGGTCTGCGAAAAGATTCTCACCGGCTGCGAAGTGGTTCCCGCACTCGGCCATGACTACAAGGACGGCGTCTGCACCGGCTGCGGCGAAAAGAAGCCCGTCGGCCACGTTCACAGCTACACCGAGGAAGTGACCGCCCCGACCTGCACCGAGAAGGGCTACACCACCTACACCTGCGTCTGCGGCTTCAGCCGTGTTGACGATTACGTTGACGCACTCGGACACACCGAGGCCGTCGATGCAGCAGTCGCAGCGACCTGCGAGAAGACCGGACTGACCGAGGGCAAGCACTGCTCGGTCTGCGACACGGTTCTCGTGGCACAGGAAGAGACTCCCGCACTTGGCCACACCGAAGTCGTTGATGCAGCAGTTGCAGCGACCTGCGAGAAGACCGGCCTGACCGAGGGCAAGCACTGCTCGGTCTGCAATAAGGTCCTCGTGGCTCAGGAGACCGTTCCCATGGCCGCGCACAGCTACAAGGACGGCGTCTGCACCGTCTGCGGCGCGAAAGAGCCTGTTGTAAATCCCTTCCCCGATGTTGCAGAGACCAGCCCCTACTACGATGCAATTCTCTGGGCATACAACAATGACATCACCACCGGCAAGCTCGACGGCACCTTCGGCGTAAACGACGGCTGCACCCGTGCACAGATCGTTACCTTCCTGTACCGTCAGGCCGGTTCTCCCGAGGTCTCCGCTGACGTAGTCAATCCGTTCACCGACGTAAGCGCAGACAGCGTATACTACAAGGCCATCATGTGGGCAGTTTCCGAGGGCATCACCAAGGGCACCACTGCTACCACCTTTGATCCCAATGCAGTATGCACTCGCGGCCAGATCGTGACCTTCCTGTTCCGTGCATCCGGCGACGAGAAGGTTGAGACCACCGTCAGCTTCAGCGACGTTGCAGCAGGCTCCTACTGCTATGATGCAGTTGCATGGGCAGTTGCCAACGGCGTGACCAAGGGCTTCAGCGACACCACCTTTGCTCCCAATGCTACCTGCACTCGTGGTCAGGCTGTCACCTTTATCTACCGCGCAAGCAAGTAATATAAGCAATGACCCCAAGCTCCCCGACCGGCGGTCGGGGAGCTTTTTTGCGGCCAAAATTGAGCTCGGAGCAGTTGACCTGTTGCTCACAATATGGTAAAATCAATATATACATTGCAAGGGGAATTTTTAAACAGGAGGAGAATAATGAAAAAGTCAAAAAAGCTGATCAGTCTGATGCTCGCGCTGCTGCTGCTTTGCAGCCTCATGCCGGCCTGCGCGTCAGCTGAAAACGCAGCAGCGGAGGATGAATATCCCTTCGTGTTTGTTCACGGCCTCATGGGCTGGGGCGACAGGTCGATGCTCGACCCGATCGTGCCGTACTGGGGCATGACGACGGGCAATCTTATGAACTACCTGACGAGCAAGGGCTATGAGAGCTATGCCGCTCAGGTCGGACCGCTCTCCGGCGCATGGGACAGAGCCTGCGAGCTCTATGCTCAGCTCACCGGCACGAGGGTCGATTACGGCGCGGCGCATTCCGCCGAAAAGGGACATGAGCGCTACGGCATCACCTACGAAACGCCCCTGTTCGAGGGATGGAGCGCCGAGAAAAAGGTCAATCTCATAGGACACAGCTTCGGCGGCGCAACGACGCGCCTGTTCCTTGAGCTGTTGGCAAACGGCAGCGCCGAGGAGGTAGCGGCGGCGAAGGCAGCCGGAACAGAGGTCTCGCCGCTGTTTGAGGGCGGCAAGGGCGATTGGGTGTATTCGCTCACGGCAGTGGCCGCTCCGCATAACGGAACGACCTTTATCGAGACCTGCGATATCTCCACCAAGGTAGTCACAGATTTTATCTACAACTTCGGCGCGTCCCTCGGCTTTACCAAGCTCAAGGGCGTGTATGATCTCCAGCTCGAGCACTTCGGCATCTACCGTCAGGACGATGAGACAGACCTTCAGTACCTTGTCCGCGTGCTCAACAGCAGCGATTTCATGAGCCATAACGACAACGCGATCTATGACCTGACCATTGACAACGCACTGAAGATAAACGACGGCATCGAGATGCAGAAGAACGTCTATTACTTCTCCGTCTGCGGCGATGCGACCCATGAGAGCGCGGTCAGCGGCAATCAGGTTCCCGACTCGTCGGTGTTCATGCTCCTCAAGCCCTTTGCTGCGATGATGGGCAAGTATTACGACGAGTACACGGACGGCGGCGTTTATATCGACAGAACGTGGCTTCCCAATGACGGCATGGTCAACGTCGTGTCCGGCCTGTATCCCGTCAACAGCCAGCTTAAATGCGTCAATGCCGACGGAAGTCAGGCCTTCGTCGTCTGCGACGGCTACAATAACGAGGACTACGCCAGCGGCATATGGAACGTTCTGCCCACGCAGCCGTATGACCATCTGAGCATCGTCGGCGGCATACTCTCGAACACGGTGTCAAATACCCGTCACCTGTACATGGAGCTCATAAGCCGCGTGACGAGCACCTACGGCAAGAGCGCGGATAAGACGGACGACCCGATAAACGAGGACACGCTGCCCTTTACGGACGTGAGCCGTGATCGCTGGTCGTATGACGCGATCCTTCAGATGTACCAGCTCGGCATCGTCAACGGACGCTCGGAGACTGTGTTCGACCCGACCGGCAACGTGACGCGCGCGGAGTTTGTGAAGATGCTCGCCTGCTTTGACGGCGTGGATACGGGTGTATACGCAAAGTGCCGCTTTACCGATGTGAGCGATAAGAGCGTTTTTGCCCCCTATATCGAGTGGGCTGCCAATAACGGCATCGTCTACGGCGTAAATTCGACGAGCTTCAAGCCCAACGACAATATCACCCGCGAGCAGATGGCGGCGATAATCTGCCGCTACGCAGAGTATGCGGGCATAAAGCTCTCCGATGATATCGCAGCCGTGAGCTTTACCGACGCTGCCCAGATAGCGCAGTACGCCGCCCCGAGCGTTACCGCTCTCCAGCGCGCCGGAATAGTCAACGGAGCGCAGAACGCCGACGGAAGCTACAGCTATTATCCGAAATCCTTTACGACCCGCGAGCAGGCCTGCGCCGTGCTCAGCCGCATCTGATCAATTTAATAATCAATAAATCGTATTAATTTAATAAATCGTAAAAAACCGTGGCTTGCCACGGTTTTTTATTGCAATCAGTTTAGACGTTTAGTATAATATATCTAATACATTACTGTGAGGCGGACAGGCTATGGCATACGTTGAATTTGAAAAAGTCAAAAAGACCTATCACATGGGCGAGGTGAGCATAGAAGCCCTGAAGGATGCGACGTTTGAGGTCGAAAAGGGCGAGATATGCGTCATCGTCGGCGCGTCGGGCGCGGGCAAGACCACGCTCCTGAACATCCTCGGCGGCATGGACAGTCTCAGCTCGGGGCGCGTGGTTCTCGACGGGGAGGAGATATCGTCGTATAACGCCATGCAGCTTACGACCTATCGCCGCTATGACGTCGGCTTTGTCTTTCAGTTTTATAACCTCGTGCAGAACCTGACTGCCATAGAAAACGTCGAGCTTGCCGCGCAGATATGCAAGAATCCCATGGACGCAGCGGAGGTAATCGACCTCGTCGGACTGCACGACAGAGCGCAGAATTTCCCCGCCCAGCTGTCCGGCGGCGAGCAGCAGCGCGTCGCCATAGCGCGCGCCCTCGCAAAGAACCCGAAGCTTCTGCTCTGCGACGAGCCGACGGGCGCTCTGGACTACAATACCGGCAAGGCGGTTTTGCAGCTTTTGCAGGATTGCAGCCGCAAAAACGGCATGACCGTCATCATCATAACCCATAACCACGCGCTCACCGCCATGGCCGACAGAGTCGTCTCCGTCAAGAGCGGCGTTGTCACGGATGTGAAACGAAACGAGCACCCCATTCCCATCGAAGATATTGAGTGGTAGACCGATGAACAGATCGACCTTAAAGCTTACAAAAAGAGAAATAAAAAACAGCCTCGGGAGATATCTTGCCATATTTGCGATAATCGCGCTGGGAGCGGGGCTGTTTGTCGGCCTCAGGCTCTCACGCCCGGACTTTCTGGAGACATATAATAACTATACGCAGCGCACGCATTTTTACGATTTCCGCCTCGTGTCCACCCTCGGCCTTACAGACGACGATCTTGCCGAGGTGAAAAAGCTCTCCGGTGTTACGCTTGCCGAGGGCGCTGTCGGCGCGGATTTCCTGTTCAATACGCCCGATGAGGATAACCTCATCATGATGGCGCAGAGCATACCCGAGGAGATAAACCTCATCGAACTCAAATCTGGGCATATGCCGGAGAAGGCCGATGAGTGCCTTGCAGACCCAAATCTCTACACCGAGGACGATATCGGCAGCACGGTAAAGCTGTCGGAGGATAACAGCACCCAGACCTTTGATACCTTTGCCTACGACGAATATACGATCGTCGGCATAGCCGAGAGCGTCTTGTATATCAACACCGAGCGCGGCTCGAGCACGCTCGGAAACGGCAGCGTCAAGGGCTATATCTATATCCCGTCAGACGGCTTCTCGACGGATTACTATACCGATATCTACGTCTGCGTCGATGCCGAGGGCTATGTGTACTCCGACGAATACGAGGCAAGCTGCAAGAAATACGTCGAGCCGCTCGAGGAGCTCATGGCAGAGCGGGCGGTCGTGCGGCGCGAGAGCATAATCGAGGATGCCGAGTCGCAGCTTGACGATGCAAGGGCGCAGTATGAGGAGGGCAAGGCGCAGTACGACGCGGCAAAGGCCGAGTACGACAGCGGCTATGCCGCCTATGTGCAGAAAAAAAGCGAGACCGAGGCCGAGCTTGAAAAGGCGCGCATACAGATCGAGGAAGCCGAGAGCATGATGGGCGATACGTCCGTTATAGATCAGAAGCAGGCCGAGCTCGATGCTGCCAAGGCCGAGCTTGACAAGGGACAGGCCGAGTATGAGTCCGGCCTGCGCCAGTTCAACACACGCGCAGCGCTCGCCTACGGCACGGTAGATCAGCAGATAGCCTATTACGAAAACCGCATTGCCGAAAAGCAAAACGATATCGCGGAGAAAAACGCCGAGATCGAAAGCCTCAACGCCGAGCTTGCGGAGGCTCAGGCAAACGGCGAACGCCTGAGAGCGAGGATCTTAGAGAGCAGGATAAAAACGGCAAACGACCGCATAAGCATTTTAAACAGCGAGATAGCGCTGTGCAATGAGCGTCTTGAAACTCACCGGCAGAAGCGCGCCGCGGTCGATGCGGAGCTTGAGCCGTACCGCAAGCAGCTTGAGGATGCAAAGGCGCAGCTCGATTCCGGCTACGCGCAGATAGCCGAGGGTCAGGCGCAGCTCGATCAGGCGCGTGAGATGATAAACAGCGGCGGAGCGCAGCTCGAGGAGGCAAAAAAGCAGTACGAGCAGGGCAAGGCCGAGGCCGAGCGCGGCTTTGCCGAGGCAGAACAGGAGCTGGCCTCCGGCAAGGCGCAGCTTGACAGTGCCAAGGCCGAGCTTGACAAGGGCGCAGCCGAGCTCGATAAGGCCGAAAAGCAGATAAAAAACATAAACCATGCCGATACATACGTCCTTGACCGCGATACGAATGCGGGCTACGTCTGCTTTGAGAGCGATACGAACGTCGTCCAGAGCGTCGCGGCTGTGTTCCCAGTGTTCTTTTTCCTCGTCGCGGCTCTTGTGTGCCTTACGACGATGACGAGAATGATCGACGATCAGCGCACGCAGATAGGCATAATGAAGGCGCTCGGCTATTCCTCCGGCGCTATTATGAGCAAGTACATGCTCTATTCCGGCAGTGCTACCGTGCTCGGCTGCGTGTTCGGCATAGCGGCTGGAAGCATCGCGTTTCCGGCAATAGTGTGGTTCGGCTACGGGCTGATATATAATCTCTCCGGCCTTACCTTCACGATGGACTGGCCGCTGGCGCTGGGCATAACCGCGGCAAACCTCGCCGTTACGGTGCTCGTGACCTGGTACTGCTGCGCAAAGGAGCTCAAAAGCGTACCGGCAGAGCTCATACGTCCCAAGGCTCCCGAGGCGGGAAAGAGGATCCTGCTCGAGCGCATACCGACCGTGTGGAACGACATGAGCTTCATGCAGAAGGTGTCGGCGCGAAACATCATGCGCTATAAAAAGCGCATATTCATGATGCTGCTCGGCATCGGCGGCTGCACGGCGCTCGTTTTAACGGCGCTCGGCCTCAACGATACGATACAGAACGTCGTAACGCGGCAGTATGACGATATAATCCTCTACGACTACGAGCTGACCATGGCCTATGACATGGACGACGAGGAGCAGGATATCTTCTTCCGCGACGCGGGCGATAACGTGAAGGACGCAATATTCCTCTATCGCGGCCTTGCGGAGGTTGACGGCGGCGGTGCCGTCAAGACTGCGACGCTCACCGTATCCGACGGCAAGGGACTGTATAAATTCATTGACCTCAGCTATGACGGTGTCCCCATCGACTATCCCGGGAAAAACGAGGCGGCGATAAACTATAACCTCGCCCGTCAGCTCGGAGGTGTCGAGATCGGCGACGAGATAAAGCTCACAACAGCCGAGAAAAAGGAGCTCACCGTAACGGTAAGCTCGCTGTTTGACAATTATGTGGACAGCTTTGTGTTCATCTCGCCCGAGACGTATGAGGTGCAGCTCGGCGAAAAGCCGGCGTATAAGTCCGCGCTTGCAAACGCGCCGTCCGGCGAGGACGTGAACGCCTGCGCCGCTGCAATAGCCAATGACGTTGACGGCGTTAGAGGCGTTACCCTGAGCGTTGACACAAAGGAGCGTGTCGGCAGCATGATGGACGGACTTCTGGTCGTTGTCGCGGCGATAATCCTCTGCGCGGGGCTTCTGGCCTTTATCGTGCTGTATAACCTCACGAACATAAATATCTCCGAGCGTATACGCGAGATAGCGACGATAAAGGTGCTCGGCTTCTATCCTAAGGAGGCGGCTCAGTATGTTTTCCGCGAAAACCTCATTCTCACGGGAGCGGGCGCGGTGTTCGGCCTCGGCCTCGGCGTTGCGCTGCATGCTTTCGTAATGAACGCGATAAAGGTCGATATGATGTATTTCAAGCCCCACATCAGCTTTTTGAGCTTTGCGGTGTCGATCGTTATAACCTTCGTGTTCGCGGCCATCGTCAACGCCATCATGCGCCGCAGGATAGATAACATCGACATGGCCGGCGCACTCAAATCAATAGAGTAATTTGACAAGAGAAAGAGAATATATTATATTATAAAGATAACTAATTAATAAATTATCAGGGATGCATGATATGGAGAATTTGCAATCATCGCTGCCCGGCTGGGAGATAGTGCGCTGCATCGGCAGCGGCAGCTCCGGCAAGGTGTATGAGGTAAAGAAAAAGGATGAATACGGCGGCGACTTCCACTGTGCGCTCAAGGTGATAAGCGTTCCAGGCACTCAGAAGGAGTACGACGAAATGCTCAGCACGATGAGCGAGTTTGCCATGCGCGCCAAGCTGCGCGAAAAGGTCGAGGAGATCAGCAACGAGTACCGTCTGCTCGGCAACCTGCGCGGACACCCGAACATCGTCAACTGCGAGGATCAGATGATAATCCCGCACGAGAATGATCTGGGCTGGGATATCTATATCCGCATGGAGCTTTTGCAGTCCCTGCCGGACTATGTCCGCGAAAACGGCATGACGGTCGAGAATGTGATAAAGCTCGGCAGCGACATGTGCTCGGCGCTCGAGCAGTGCCGCGAGAACAATATAATCCATCGTGACATCAAGCCGCAGAATATATTTGTCAGCCGCTACGGAGTGTTCAAGCTCGGCGACTTCGGCGTTGCCAAGGCCTCGACCATCCGCACCTCGGCAGACAAGGTCGGAACGTATTCGTACATGGCGCCCGAGGTCTACAAGGGCAAGGGCTATGACGACAGGGTGGACATATATTCGCTGGGCATGGTGCTCTACTGGCTCTTGAACGAGCGGCGCGGGCCGTTTCTTCCGCTGCCGCCGCAGACGGCTACTGCCGAGCAGATAAGCGACGCACAGATACGGCGCTTTCGCGGCGAGAGCCTGCCGCAGCCGAAAAACGGCAGCGCGGCGCTCAAAAAGGTGGTCATGACCGCGTGCAGCTATAAGATAGCCGACCGCTACTCGGGACCGACAGAGCTAAAGCGCGCTCTTGCGCTTGCGGCATCTGGCAAGACGGAGAGCGAGCCCGTGCAGGTGAGCTACGGCAGCAATGAGGCTACCGTGCGCGAGGAATTCAAGGCCGATACGCGCCCTGAGTACATACCCGAAATGCCGCGTGAGCCGAGGCCGCAGCCGCAGCCCAAGCAAAAGCCCCGCCCCGAGACCGCGCAGACAAAAAAAGCTCCGCCCAGACAGGCAGAGCCGGAACCGAAGCCGAAAAAGTCCATGTTCGGCTATATACTTACATTGGTGCTGATCCTTGCGGCGATGGCGACCGCGATAATAGTTTTTGCGCTGTCGGGCAATAGCAGCGACGGCGGCAGGGACGATACGCCCGAGACCTCCGTTCAGCCCACGCCCACGGCAACGCCGGAGCCGGAAAAGCTCGACGTAAAGTCCGTTATGCTAAGCTCGCCGAGCCTCACGCTCACCGTCGATGACGAGGCGCAGCTCAAGGTCACCTGCATGCCCGAGCCCACGGCAGAGCAGGAGGAGCCGGAGTATGTCTGGAAAAGCAGCGACACCTCCATAGTCACCGTCTCGCAGGAGGGCAAGCTGAAGGCCGTCAGCGAGGGCACGGCGACCGTTATGGTCTATGTCAAGGACAAGATGGAGGTCTACGACCAGTGCACCGTCATCATCGAGCGCCCCAAGGTGACGGAGCTCACGATAGAGGAGATGCCGGTCAAGACCGTGTACACCGTCGGCGAGGAGCTCGACACAACTGGACTTGTGCTCAGAGCCTATTACAATAACGGCTCGGCAAAGCGCATAACCGATCCTGACGAATACACCGTCGAATGTGACATGACCGGCCTCGGCAACCGTGACGCGACTGTCACCTACGACGGCAAAACCGTCACCTACACCGTAAGAATAAGCTTATTCGGATGAAAAACCTCTCCCTTGTCAAGTGGACAGGGGAGAGATTTTTTGATTATTTACCGAGTTTTGCGAAGAACTTAAACGTCATCGGCCAGACGATGCCGGCAAAGAGAATGACGATGAAATAGCGTACGCCGTGAGCCGCGCTGTGCCCGCCGAAGAGCGCGAGCAGCGGCGCTTTCAGAACCGCCTTGAGTGCCAGCAGTATGCCGATACCGAGGACGACCTTTATTATCTGCGCCCACCATACCGCCTGCGTCTGGAAGCGGACGTACCTCCTGTCGATATAAAACGTCAGCAGCAGACCGATAGCGCAGAACAGCATCATGTATGCGTTCTTCAGCCCCTCCGCATAGTTGTCGGGGTCAATGTCGGCAGGGAAGTCATACAGTTCGACAAAGGCGACGAAGGCCGCAGCCATCAGAATAAATATCCCGAATATTATGTAAACCTTTTTCGGGCTCTTATCCATGTCGCGGAAAAAGGGGTATATGACGAAAACGAGCACCGTTCCGACGATGAGCGATACGCCGACATCCAGCGGAGTGTGTACTCCGACATACATGCGCGAGAACGCCGTAAGCGCGATGAGCAGGATGAAAGCTATCCTCAGTGCGCTGCTTTTATAAAATCTTGCCGGTGCGCCGAATACGGCAAAGGCGTTCTGCGTGTGGCCGCTGGGGAAGGAGTAGCCGGTCGCCTCGGCGCGGGCGCTTTCGACGATGGTGAAGCTCGGATCCTTCACCCACGGGCGAGGGATACGGAACCACAGCTTGAGAAACTGATTGATGATAGTGCCCGCAAAGCCGACCGTCATCATGTAGTACCCGCAGCTTTTGTTCAGACACCAGAACACGATTATCGCCGCCGCGATGAACACGGCCTCGCCGCCGAGGTTTGTGACGAGCCCCATCACGGTGTCGAGAAACGGGGTGCGTATTTTTTCAAGTGCGTATAGAAGCTCCATGTGCTACCTCTGAAATTGTAGAGAATTGTAGAGAATAATAACCGCCGCCGGAACTGGCGGCGGTTATTGTGTGTATCAGGCTTCCGCGATTATACGGCGGATGACCTTCGTGAAGCGCGCCTCGTTGTAGATAACGGGAACGGGGTAGACGGGGTTTGCCTCCTCCATTGCCCAGACGCACATCTGATGAATGTCCTTTTCCTTGATGAAATCAAAGCCGGAGGGGATGTTCATGCGCTTATTCATGGCACGGATCTCGGCGATGAAGGCCTTGGCCTTTTCCTCGTCGCTGCCGCTGGTCTTAACGCCCGTGAGCTCTGCCAGATGCGCGAGCTTTTCGTAAACGGCCTCGCCGTAGTCCTCAAGGACGATCGGGAGAATGACCGCGTTTGCAAGTCCGTGCGGAGTGTTGTACAGGCCGCCGAGGGTGTGCGCTATCGCGTGCACGTTGCCGACACCGGCGCGGGTGAATGCAAAGCCTGCCTTGAATGCCGCAGTGAGCATCTGCTGACGGGCTTCCATATCGTTGCCGTCGTTGTATGCGCGCTCAAGGTACTTGAATATCGCAACAGTGGCTTCTTCGGCAAGCCGCAGGGACTCCTTGGTGTTGTACGTCCAGCAGACGTAGGCCTCGACCGCGTGGGTCAGAGCATCCATGCCGGTCGTGGAGGTGGTCTTCTGCGGGAGATCGCGTGTGAGCTCGGGGTCGAGTATCGCGTACTTGGGAATCAGGCACAGATCCATGATCGCGTACTTGTGATGCGTCTCGGGATCGGTGATGACCGCAGCTATCGTAGTCTCCGAGCCAGTGCCCGCCGTCGTCGGAACGGCGACGAAGGTCGGGATCTTATGCCTTACGCGCAGAAGTCCGGCCATTTTGTTAACCGGCGTGTCGGGATGCACGACTCTTGCAGCCGCGCCCTTTGCCGCGTCCATAGGAGAGCCGCCGCCGATGGCAAGGAAGCCCTGACAGCCCGTCTCAAGGTACAGCTTCTGTATCTCGTTTACAACAGTGACCGTCGGGTTTGCCGACACCTCAGAATAATGCTCATAGGCGATACCGGCCTTATCGAGCGCTGCCTTTGCGATAGGAGCGATCGTTTTGCCGACCGTGCGGCCTGTTACGATCATGACCTTCTTGACATGCTTTTTTTTGAAAAGCTCAGGAGCCTTGCCCAGTGCGCCCTCACCCTCAATGGTGATAGGCTTGCGCCACGGCAGCGCGCGGGCGCCGACGTTGAAAACGGCCTGGAACGAGCGATAATATGCATTTTTTATTGCATCCATATGATGTAATTCCTCCCAACGTTAGATATACACATTTTAATATATATATTATGTTTAGTCAAGGAAAAAACAAGCTTGACAAATATCGATATTCGATATATACTGAGCTTAACATCGATAATCGATATATGGAGGTGAGCCGATGGCGAGGAAGAAGTTTTCGACATTGACAGAGCCAATGTTTTACCTGCTTATGTCGCTGCTCGGCGGCAAAAAATGCGGCATCGACATAAGCGACTGCATCGCTCGCCGCAGCGCGGGGAGGGTGAAGCTCGGACCGGGCACGCTGTACGCGCTGCTTTCGGAGTTTGAACAGGAGGGACTTATTAAATATGTCGGCATCGAGGGCAAGCGCAAGCTCTACGAGCTCACGCCGGCAGGGAAGAAGGCATATGAGGATGAGCTTACGCGGCTCAGACAGTGCCTTGACGACGCGAAGGAGGCGGAAAAAGATGAGCAAGTACCTTAGACGCATCATACCCTTCGGCTCGGGAGATATCCCGGCCGTGCAGCGCTGGCTTGAGGATATGGCCGAAAAGGGGCTGTTTTTCAAAGAGTGCGGCCTGCTGTTTGCGAAATTCACAAAGGGTGAACCGAAGAAAATGCGCTATCGCCTCGACTTCTGCGATATCGTGGCCTGTGACATTCCCGATGAGAAAAAGGAGCTCTATGAGCAGAGCGGATGGCATGTCGTCGGCGATTACAACAGCGACCTCGTAGTCGTCTGCACCGACGATCCCGACGCACCCGAGATATACACAGAGCCCGAGCTTTTGGTAAAGCCGCTGAAGAGTATCATGTATAAATACATGGCCTGTACGATAGCGTTTGCGATCATATTCTTCATTGCGTTCGAGCGCTTCGGCGGGTCGGTGCTCACATTCATAACAGCACGATATACGCTTCCGTATTATGTATTTGCCTGCCTTGTGCAGCTGCTTCTCGCTATTGAGACGCTATTTAATGCCGTCCGCTGCTGCAGGCTTGCTGTGATGGCAAAGCGGCTTAAAAAGGGCAGGGATATACCTGCGGGCGAGCGATACGGCTTTCGCCGCGCCGTCGGCAAGGCGCTTATCCCGATCGCCGTACCGGTCATCATTGCGTGGGTGGTATTTATGCTGTTGCCCGCAGACCTGATAGAAGATCGTCATATAAGCGATCCTTCCACGCTGCCGTTCCCGACATGCGAGGACTTCGGATGGTCGTATGACAGCGAGCGTATGTTTGCATATGAAAGCACCGGCACTTTTGGTGATAAAAGCTACACGCTGGGGCAGAATGGCGATGTGCGCTTTAGAACGGACTATTATGAAGGACTGTCTGCTATAGCAAAAAGAGCCAGCGAAGAACGGATAGAGCAGCTGAAGACATATGATGAGCAAGAGTATAATAGCGTAATGCGGGGACGTGCTGAAGCCGAGAGCAGAGGATACGAGGTGACGAAAGAGATACCAACGCGCATTATATATGAATACGACATTGACGGTGCGCACGTTTTTTATCTGTGCAGCGACCACAGGATCGTCGGTTTTCACAGACAATATATCATTGTCAGGTATGAGAATAAATACATCGAAGTTTCCTGCGAGAGTACGGATATGTATTTCGGTGAGCAGATACCCCAGTATATCTCCCTTCTCAAAAGTGCAAAATAGACAAAGGCGGGAGCTCAAAGCATGGGCTCCCGTTTTGATTTCGGTATAATTCACGATTGACTTTTATTGAGATTGCTTTAGAATATTAATATAAAGTTTATCTTAAAAAAGAGGGGTTTGGCTTGAAGAATATAACCAGAGTTGCGCTTGTGACCTCGGGCGGAGACTGTCAGGGTCTGAACGCCGCCATGCGCGGAGTGAGCAAGGCGCTGTACAATAAAGTGGAAAACATAGAGATCTTCGGTATGTACGACGGCTACCGCGGTCTCGTTGACGGCGACTATAAGTATATGCAGCCGGATGATTTTTCCGGCATCCTTACTCAGGGCGGAACCATCCTCGGCACCTCGCGCCAGCGCTATATCCCGGGAAAGGACATCGTTGACGACGACGGCAACAGCATAATCCCCGCAATGAAGGACACCTATAATAAGCTCAATCTCGACTGCCTTGTCATCATGGGCGGCAACGGTACGCAGAAAAGTGCAAAGCTCCTTATGGACGCTGGCATGAACGTCGTGACCCTGCCCAAAACCATAGACAATGATATCTGGGGGACAGATACGACCTTCGGCTTCCAGAGCGCCGTTGATATTGCGACGAATGTCATAGACTATATCCACTCCACCGCCTCCTCGCACAGCCGCGTGTTCCTCGTCGAGCTCATGGGACGCGACGCGGGCTGGCTCACGCTGCACGCCGGCATCGGCTCGGGCGCTGATATAATCCTCATCCCCGAGATACCCTATGATATAGACAGCATCCTCAGAGCCATCGAAAACCGCCGCCGCCGCGGAAGAAGCTATTCCATCATTGCCGTCGCGGAGGGCGCAAAGAGCGTTAACGATCAGATACTCACCGAGGAGGAGAGCCGCCGCCGCCGCGAGGAGTCGAAGCACTCCACCATATCCTACGAGATAGCGGCTCAGATCGAGGCGGCTATCGGTCAGGAGGCTCGCGTCACCGTGCCCGGACATTATCAGCGCGGCGGCCCCCCGTGCCCGTATGACCGTGTGCTGGCTACCCGCTTCGGCACTGCCGCGGCAGACCTTATCGTCAATAAGCAGTATGGCCGCATGGTTGCGATCCAGAACGGCCACATCACGTCGATCCCCCTTGAGGAGGCCGCGAGCAAGACAAAGTTCCTGCCCACTGACCACCCTCTTATTCAGGTCGCGCGCGATATCGGCATATCCTTCGGCGACTGAAATATCGTATTTTTTCCAGACTGTCAAAAAACCTATGCTGCTGCGTAAAGATAACCGCGCAGCGGGGGAGCTCGAGGGGGCAAGACCCGCCTCGAGTTGGATTATAGCCATCAAAAACGCCTGAGCTATCAGGCTTTTTGACGAGCGTAGCGAGATTTTTTGTGAAGCGTGAGCTTCACGAAAAATGTGGCGTATTTTTAGCGTGAAAAAAAGTCACAGACTTTTTTGACACGCTGAAAAAATTCCGTTCGATTGAACGGAATTTTTTTCGTATTATCAATATTTAAACGGTTTTTTCTGCTGCCTGCACCATGTTTTCAGAACAAAGCGCGCCGGCAGGAGCTTAACGCCCAGCACCTGCAACCTCTCCGGCAGGCCGAGGACGGACACGGGCTTGTTGCGGTGCATGTCCTTTACGGCCTTTTCGATGACCTCCTTAGGTCCGTAGTAGCGGTTAAAGTAGCTGACTGTGTCGTCGTGTATCGCGTGGCTGAAAAACTCGGTCTGTATCCAGCCCGGGCAGACGGCCATGACGCGGATGCTCCTTTGGCACAGCTCGACGCGCAGCGCCTTGGAAAAGCTGAGCACATACGCCTTCGACGCACCGTACACGTTTATATACGGAACAGGCTGGAACGAGGACATCGAGCCCATGTTGTATATCTGCGCACCGTCCGGCATATAGGGAAGCGTGATATAGGTCATGCCCGTCAGCGCACGGTCGTTGAGGTCGATTATCTCAAGCTGCTTTTCCATATCCATCTCGGTGTACGTTCCGAAAAGACCGAAGCCAGCGGCGTTCACAAGCACCCTGACCTCCGGCTTTTCGGCCTCAAGCAGCGCCTTGAATGCGCCGAGGCTGCTTCTGTCAAGAAGGTCGAGCACGACGGGACGTATCCTTGCCCGCACCTGCGCCTGAAGCTCCAGCAGCCTTTCCTCGCGGCGGGCGATCACCCACAGCTCGTCAAGCTCCATGTCCTTATCTATTGCGTATACAAATTCTCTGCCCATGCCGGAGGACGCTCCGGTGATAACGGCGATCTTTTTCATAGCTTTCTCCTTTGAATCACAAAAGGCACAGCGCCGGCTGTGCCTTTATACTTTTTTGCTTTACTGTGCGCTGCTTACCTTTAATGCGTTAAGGCCGTTTACGAGAATGTTGGCCAGCGACTGCGCAAAGGTATCAGCCGATATGCTGAAATCGTCAAGTATCCACATATTATAGGCGTGCATCGTGCCGCCGGCGATGAAGCGGGCGTACACCATGGCCTTTTCCGGACCGCCCCAGCGCTCTACAAGCTCCTCGTCGGACAGGATATATTTAGTCAGCCATGTTTTAAGATGTATGCCGAGGTCATAGACGTTCACAAATCTGAAAAGCCGCTTTGCGGGGTCGCGGCTGGCAACTATCATCTCCGCCGCCATCAGTATTATAGGATACGGATCCTCCTCCAGCTCGCTTGCTCTGTAGTCGCCGAATATCGCATCCGCGTGATCGTAAAGATCGTTTATAAGCTGCTGGCGCACGTCCTCGAGATTTGAAAAGTGCGCATAGAATGTGCCGCGGCTGACATTGGCCCGCTTTAAAAGCTCGTTTACCGTGATCTGCTTGAAGTCCTTTTCGTACATGATATCCAGAAGAGCGTCTTTTATCGCCTTCTTTGACTTCTCGACCATTCTGTTATTTGTACTCATGAATAATTTCCACCCCTGAAAATTTAAAAATTTTTTAATAATGGGTTAAGAAAGTTTAATTTTATATTTGTTGTCTAATTATAACCTATGTTCAAAATAATTGCAATAGGAAAATCGAAAAAAGTTCAAAAATATATTTATGAACAATAAATGTACAGCTATATACCAAACAGGTGAAATTGTATAAAACGCTATAGAATTAACGATTAAATGCAGCAAAATGTACAAAGATGAACTAAAACATGAGAAAAGTATAAATAACGGGTTGACAAATTGCGGAGATAAGTTTATGATTAGACAAAACCGAGCGAAAAGTTCAGCGCAAAGTAAGGAGGAAGAACTATGTGCAAACTGTTAAAGCCGTCAATCGAAAAGCCGTGGCTGAGGTTCTTTACGGAAGAGGCGAGGGAAGCGTCCATGCCGAAGAACACCATTTACCGTCATCTGCGCGAGTGCAGCGAGGGCGGACTCAACGACACGGCGCTCAATTACTTCGGCAAAAAGATCAGCTACGGAAAGCTGCTTGACGAAGCGGACAGAGCCGCAGGAGCATTCAAGGCCGCCGGCATCAAAAAGGGCGATATCGTCGCCGCCGCGACCGTGACCATCCCCGAGATGGTTTACGCGCTGTACGGTCTGAACAAGATCGGCGCCGCGCCTCTCGTCATTGATCCGAGAACCAGTGCTGCGGGAGCAATGAGCTTCATCAAGCAGACCGGCACGAAGATATTCATCGTCATCGACCTGTATTACGAGGCACTCAAGGACGCTCTCGTTGAGGCAGGTGTTGAGAAGATCGTCGTTATCTCCGCCGATACCTCTCTGCCCGCGTCGATCCGTTTTCTCAAGCAGTTCAAGATGCCCGCTCCCAAGATCGAGACGAGCGGCAGCGTTCTCACATGGACGCAGTTTGCAGCGACCGGCGAGGGTGTAGAGACCGAGACCGCGGAGTACGGCGAGAACGAGCTCGCGGCCGTAACGCTCACCGGCGGCACGACCGGCGCACCCAAGGGCGTTATGCTCTCAAACGACGGCTTCAACGCCATCGCCTTTGACTTCAAGCACTGCGGCGTGTCCTACAGGCGCGGCCAGCGCTTCATGAACATCATCCCGATGTTCTCATCCTACGGCATCGTGTCGAGCCTGCATATGCCTCTCACGCTCGGCCTTGAGGTCGTCATCATCCCGAAGTTCAACGCCGATAAGGTCGGCTATTATGTCAAGAAATACCGCCCCGAGCATACCCTGCTCGTTCCGGCGCACTACGAAAAGCTCATGAACAGCAAGGAAATGTCCAAGGGCTTTGACCTGAGCTTTTTCCGCACCGCAGGAAGCGGCGGCGATACCATGAACGCCGGCCTCGAGGCGAAGCTCAACAGCTTCCTCGAAAGCCGCGGCTGCCGCTACCCGCTTTCTCAGGGCTACGGCATGAGCGAGGTCTCCTCGGCTGCATCCTGCTGCTGTAACGGAAACTTCAAGAGCCTGTCGGTAGGCTATCCGCTTCTCACCACTACCATCGGCATCTTCGAGCCGGGCACGTCAAACGAGCTCGACTACGGCGAGGAGGGCGAGATCTGCATAAGCGGCCCGTCGATCATGCTCGGCTACCTCAACAATAAGGCCGAGACCGACAATGTTATCCACCGCCACCCCGACGGAACGCTCTGGGTACACAGCGGCGATATCGGACACATGGACGAGGAAGGCTTTGTGTACATAAAGGGCAGAATAAAGCGCATGATAACGCTTTTTAACGGCCATAAGATATTCCCCACTCACATCGAAAGCGTCCTTGGCCATCACCCCATGGTATCAAGCTGCGCAGTCGTCGGCGTAAAGGACACCGGCCATGCTCAGGGTCAGCTAACTCTTGCAGTCATCGAGACAGAAGAGCAGTCGATAGAAAAGCGGCTCCAGATCAAAAACGAGCTTTATGAGATGTGCCGTCAGGAACTGGAGGGACCGGCAAAGCCTTACGATATCATATTTACGGATACCATGCCTCACACCGGTATGGGCAAGATAGATTATCTCAAGCTCGCAGACGATTACAACAAAAACAGCGAAGTCACCGAGGCTGTCTGACAGCGGAAGGGAAAAGAGCTATGAAACATACAAAGCGTATTCTCAGCTTCGTCCTCGTGCTCGTCATGGTATTCGCGCTCTGCGTACCGGCACTGGCGGACGGAAGCTATGAGCCCTACAGATACTATATGTGCGTGGGCGACAGCATCGCCGCAGGCTGCGGCCTCACCAAGGACGGCAGTGAGACCGATTTCTCTCTGGCTGCCGACGACTACACTGTGGTCTATAACGAAAACTATATCTATTACGGCTATGATTTTACCGCCGTTCCAACGGCATATCACAGCATCGTTGCAAAAGCGCTGGATGCAAAGCTTCTGCAATGCGCCCGCAGCGGCATGCGCGCCGTTGAGCTCAGATATTTCCTCGAGGGCGTATACAACGAATACGACCAGACCCGCTGGTGGGATAACTCCGTTTTCGATGTTGACGGCAACGGCTTTACCCTCGATGACCTTGATGCTATAAGCGAGCAGGTCAACTATCCCGAAATGGTCAAGAAGACGAACGTTCTCAGCATCAATGTCGGCTCGAACGACGTGTTCTCGTTCTCGCTGCTTGGCAGTCTGGGCATACTGACCGCGGAGGATTCCGACAGCGAAACGCTCAAGAATATCAAGGCTTACCTCAATAACGGCGGCAACATGGGCGTTGCCCTCGGAAAGCTCATCGAGTACTGCCAGACGATGGGGAAGATGACGGAGTTTGTCACAACGCTTACGGAGACATTTGCAAAGACCTATAAGCAGTTCACCGATAACTACAGTGCAATTTTGAAGAAGGTGTACGAGCTCAACCCCGATATCACCGTGGTTGCGGTCGGCGTGTTCAATCCCTTTGCGTATTTTACCCTTAAATCGGACAGCAAATACGATCTCGGCGCTCTTATGGCTCCGATGGTAAGGCAGGTAAACAATTACCTCAAGCTGCAAACATATAAGTACGACAATCTCTATTACGCCGATGTCGTCGGTACCGAGACCTACGACATGAGCTACGATGATCCGAACATCTGGCAGCTTTTTGCCATTAAGGTTCACCCGACACTCGCAGGCCACAGGTATATGGCCGAGCAGATACTCAGCGTACTGCCCGAGCGCGGAACGCTCCCGTTTACCGATGTTCCCGCCGATGCATGGTACTATGACGAGCTCTACTACGCATGGTATAACGGGCTTATAAACGGCACGAGCGACACGGAGTTTGCTCCGGCGGCGACAACGACCCGCGCACAGGCCGTGACGGTGCTCTACCGCATGGCAGGCTCGCCGAACGTGAGCGGCCTCACCGAGCCCTTTACCGATGTGCCCGACGATTACTGGGCGCGAGACGCGATAATCTGGGCATACGAAAGCGGCATTATATCCGGCTACACTGCGACGACCTTCGGGCCGAACGATGGGCTTACCCGAGGCCAGTTCGTGACGATAATGCACAGATATGCCGGAGCGCCCGCCGCAAGCGGCGACCTCGGAGTATTCTCCGACTCCTCCGCGATAGCCGGCAGCTACCGCAATGCAGTACGCTGGGCAGTGGCCAACGACGTGGTAAACGGCTATAACGACGGAACGTTCCGCCCGAACGCCGTCATCACCCGCGCACAGCTCGCGGCGATCCTCGCACGCTTTGACAAAATGTGAGGTATTTAAAATTACGGGAGATGTAAATGAAACATATAAAGCGCATTCTCAGCCTCGTCCTCGCGCTCGTCATGGTATTCGCGCTCTGCGCACCGGCGCTGGCGGACAGAAGCTATGAGCCCTACAGATACTATATGTGCGTAGGCGACAGCATCGCCGCAGGCTGCGGCCTTACCAAGGACGGCAGCGAGACCTATTTCGATCAGGAGACCGACGATCCGAGCTATATACTGGATCCCGACTATCTCTATCACGGCTTTGACTTTGCCGCCGTGCCGAAGGCATATCACAGCCTTGTTGCAAACGCGCTCGACGCAGAGCTTCTGCAATTCGCGCTCAGCGGTATGCGCGCCGTGGAGCTCCGATACTTCCTTGAAGGCGTTTACAATGACTTTGATAAGACCTACACATGGGGCA
This sequence comes from Hallerella sp., assembly GCA_963620985.1. GTDB lineage: Bacteria > Bacillota > Clostridia > Oscillospirales > Oscillospiraceae > F23-B02. Next base: position 21,629 of record CAVFCI010000008.1, read on the forward strand.
ACAAATGGTACGATTTTGACGGCAGCGGCTCGTTCACGCTCAGCGATCTCAAATACGTCACCGATCAGAAGGACTATGCCGAGGCCATCAAAAAGGCCAATGTTATCAGCATCAACCTCGGCTCGAACGACGTTTTCTCAATGTCCGCATCCTTGGTTCTCAAGGAGTACACAGAGGACACGGAGAACGATTACCTCAAGAGCATAAAGGATTTCCTCAACAAGGGCGGCAGCATCGGCGAGGGCTTTGCAAAGCTCCTGCAATACTGCCAGACCGCCGGTGAGCTTGCAAAGCTCGGCACTATGCTGGCCGGCTATCTGACCATTGCGTATAATCAGTTCACCGTAAACTACAGCGCGGTCATTGAAAAGATATACGAGATAAATCCAGATATCACCGTTGTTGCTCTGGGCGTATTCAACCCCTTCAAGTACCTGAAGATCAGCGACAGCAGCCTGACGAGCCTGAGCGCGGTCACAGCGCCCACCGTCACCATGATAAACACATATATCAGAAGCTTCGCGCTCAAGCACGATAACTTCCACTATGTCAATATCCTCGGCACGGAGACCTATTCGCAGAACGTGACCGATAAGAATTTCTCCACCTATTTCACCGTCAAGGCTCACCCGACCATTGCAGGTCACAGCTACATTGCCGAGCAGATACTCAGCGAGCTGCCCGAGCGCGGAACGCTCCCGTTTACCGATGTTCCCGCCGATGCATGGTACTATGACGAGCTCTACTACGCATGGTATAACGGGCTTATAAACGGCACGAGCGACACGGAGTTTGCTCCGGCGGCGACAACGACCCGCGCACAGGCCGTGACGGTGCTCTACCGCATGGCAGGCTCGCCGAACGTGAGCGGCCTCACCGAGCCCTTTACCGATGTGCCCGACGATTACTGGGCGCGAGACGCGATAATCTGGGCATACGAAAGCGGCATTATATCCGGCTACACTGCGACGACCTTCGGGCCGAACGATGGGCTTACCCGAGGCCAGTTCGTGACGATAATGCACAGATATGCCGGAGCGCCCGCCGCAAGCGGCGACCTCGGAGTATTCTCCGACTCCTCCGCGATAGCCGGCAGCTACCGCAATGCAGTACGCTGGGCAGTGGCCAACGACGTGGTAAACGGCTATAACGACGGAACGTTCCGCCCGAACGCCGTCATCACCCGCGCACAGCTCGCAGCGATCCTCGCACGATTCTCAAAAATATGAGCAGCATTTGTTATGATATGACGTTCAATAGTCAATTATCATAAATCCCCCCAAGCCGCGGCAACTCCCTGTTATACCTTACTTCCTTTTCTTCCTCACCCATTGCCGCGGACAAGACCGGTCACATCAGTGGCCGGTCTTTTTTAGCGGCGCATTGACGCAGCTACGGATACGCATGTTGCGGTGTCCCGACCGGAAACACTGGTGAAAATAAGTATGTTTTGCGTCCGGTGAGGCTGTGCAAACGCTGCGCCGTATTTGCGGGGGGGCGAAACATATTTATTTCCTCCGTTGTCTCGATACAGTGCCGCCAGAGATATGTGTATCCGTAGGTGCCTAAATGCGCCATTAAAAAGGTCTTGTTAAATGGAGCGAGTTCTGTTAAAATACAGTCAGGAATATTTACGGAGGCTGAGCAATGCCTGCAAAAAAGCGAAGCATAAGCAACTCAAAACGGGTTTACATAATATGCGCAGTCGTAACGCTTGCGGTGCTTGGTGTCATCTTCGGCATACACAGATACAATATATCGCAGGTCGCGCCGGTGTATCAGGTGCATATAGACGGCCTTGAGGCCGAAACTCCCGCCGAGGCGCAGGCTGCGTGCAGGAAGGATCATCAGCGCTTTTCGGAGCAGTCGGAAAAGCACCCCGACTGTGCGTGGGTGTGGACGGGCAAGCGTATGCTGTACCTTGTCAAGCCCGAGGCTCTGGAGCTCGACGCATCGGCGGAGGAGACGGGCTTTACGGCGGTGCGGTTCATAAACGCCTCCGGCAAGGAGCGCCGCGGCTATATAATCGACCCCACGACCGAGCCGGTGGAGCTCGGCAGGATAAAGATCGACGACGCGGAGGAATATACCTATGATAACGTCAGTATGACGATCCGCACCGGACTGCGCAGCGGAGATATAGCATATGAAAATGCCGTGTACCTCTGGGAAAAGGACTCGAACCTCGTCCTTGCCGTGCGGCCTGATACCTATACGGTGGTCGAGGGCAGTATCGTCAGCTTCACCGACGACGGAAACGCTGCGCACACCTGCTATATTCTCGATACTGAAATTTGAAGGTAGGATCATAGATGGCAAATGCCGCGATGGAAACGGGCGCGGATGCAAAGCGCCTGTTTGAGATAGTAAAGGTAATCAGAAAGTATAAGATCACGCAGGGCATGAGCCCGGATGAGCTGTGCGATATGCTCAAGGAGCTCGGCCCGACCTTTGTAAAGCTCGGTCAGCTTCTTTCGATGCATCCTGAGATCATCCCGATGGAGCACTGCAAAAAGCTCGAGGAGCTGCGCACGGACGCATCCAGACTGGTCACCGCGCAGATACGCGAGATCATAAGCGAGGAATACGGCAAGCCGTGGAACAAGGTCTTTCAGCAGATAATGCCGTACCCGCTGGGCGCAGCATCGATCGCGCAGGTGCACGAGGCGGTGCTGCTCGACGGAACGCACGTCGCCGTGAAGATACAGCGCCCAGATATATATTCGGTCATGGAGCGCGACGTAAGGCTCATAAAAAGTGCGCTGAACGTCGTGAAGCTCAAGAAGATAAACAACGTCATGGATCTCGGCGACACGATCGACGAGGTCTGGGCGGTCGCGCAGGAGGAGATGGACTTCGGGCGCGAGGCCGATAATATCCGCCGTCTGCGCGGGAATATCGAGGGCATAAAGTATGTTTACTGCCCCAAGGTGTATGACGAGCTATCGACAAAGCACGTCCTTGTCATGGAATACATCGGCGGTTTTGAGCTGTGCAACAAGGCCGCGATGGAGGAGCAGGGCTACAATGTGCAGGAGGTCTGCACGAAGTTCATAAATAACTATATCAAGCAGTTTTCCGAGGACAGGTTTTTCCACGCCGACCCGCATCCGGGCAATGTCCGCGTCTGGGACGGGCGCATCGTGTGGCTCGACCTCGGCATGATGGGTACGCTCACGGGCAGCGACGCCGAGCTCATAAAGGTCTGCATGAAGGCGATATTCAGCAACGACTACCTCAGCTTTTCAAACGCAGTTCTGAAGATCTGCGAGCATTCTCCCGAGCTTGACCGCGAGGCGTACTATGCCCGCATGCAGGCGTATCTGGATAAGTACCGCGTCCTGTCCATGGCGCAGATGAGCAGCACGGTCGATATTTTCGCCGACCTCTACCGCATCGCGCGCGACTTCGGCATAAAGGTTCCGAAATCGCTGACGATGTTCTGGCGCAGCCTGTCGATCATGGAGGGCACGGTGTCCGACCTCTCGCCGAAAACCGACCTTGCGGCGATCATCGGCAAGCACCTTGCCGCGCAGGCGATGGTGGGCGGCGTGGCCGGCAGCATAACGCGGAAGATATCCCACCGCAGGCTCATTTCCGGCAGCGCCCTGCACTATAACGGCAGCTCCACCGATGAACCGGATGAGCTTATTGATGAGGAATTTGACGGGCTCGACCCCGAACCCGACGGAGATAGTGAAGAATAGATGAGATTGGAAAGGGGAGCCCCCGGTCGTTCGACCGGGGGCTTTCCGGTTTGTCAAAGAAGTCCCGCGAGGGACTTTTTTGACAAATTGATGCACCGCAGGTTGATTCACCTGTGGTGCATTTTTTATTTTTCAAAGCGCATTATATCCTCGACGCGGCAGTCAAGAATTCTGCAAAAAATATCTATCGTATGAGTGCTGACGCTTTCGTTGCGCTTGAGGCGCGTTATCTGCGCGGGGCTGACCCCGTGCTTTTTTATCAGCACATACTGAGTAACGCCCTTGCGCTTCATCGTATCCCAAAGCGGTTCGTAAGAGATCATAACATCCAAGCCTCACTTTCTACTTGAATGTTAACCGAAAATAGTATATACTCATATTAACCAATATCGGTTAATATTTTCAAAGGAGAGACAAAATGAAAAAACGAATACTAAGCATCCTGCTTGTACTGGTGATGGTAGTGTCATTAGTACCGACCGCAGCGCTGGCATACAGAAATGATTTCGAAGTCAGCTATGCTGTACCCGGTGGCTATATCATTTTTGACAAGCTTTCTAGAGCAATTGTGGATTGCAGCAGTACAGTCACAGAAGCGGTTATCCCGTCTGAGATCGATGGCGTTGCGGTGCAAGACATTAAAATCTCAGCATTCAAAGATTGTACGAACCTTAAAAGTGTTACAGTTCCAAACAGCGTGGGTTGGATTTACGGCAGTGCATTTGAAAACTGTACAGGCCTTGTTAGTGTTAAAATACCGAACAGTGTAACGTTTATTGGCAAAAATGCATTCTGTGGCTGCAAGAGCTTGACGAGCATCACAATCCCGAGCAGCATTACGAGAATTGAAAACAGTACATTCGAAGGCTGTGAGAGCCTAACGAGTATCGTGATTCCAGACGGTGTGACTGACATCCGTAGTTCTGCGTTCTCCCATTGCACAAATCTGAAGAGCATTACGATCCCAGACGGTGTGACTGACATAGGCGGAATGGCATTCGCCGGCTGCACGAGCCTTACGAGCATCACAATCCCAGATAGTGTGACGAGTATTGGAGAATTTACATTTGCTAGCTGCACAAACCTGACGAGCGTTTCAATTCCAAACAGTGTGACTGAAATCGGAGAGAGCGCGTTCGGCGGCTGCACGAGTTTGACGAGCATTATAATTCCTGACAGCGTGACGAGCATTATGAGCAATGCATTCTCCGCCTGCGATAGTCTGACGAGTGTTACAATCCCTAACAGCGTGACGGAAATCGGTTACGGTGTGTTTTCGGGGTGCGATAACCTTGTGAACATAAATGTTGCAGATGATAATACGGCATATTGCTCCGTTGACGGAGTCTTGTTCAATAAAAATAAAACAGAGCTTGTTCAATATCCGGCAGGAAAAACAGAGACTTCTTACACAATACCGAACGGTGTGACGGGAATCGGGTGTGCATTCATGGGCTGCACGGGGCTTACAAGCGTTACAATTCCGAACAGTGTAACGGAAATCACTAAAGCATTCTTTGGCTGCACTGGACTTACGAACGTTACAATTCCTGACAGCGTGACGGATATAGGTTTCTTTGCATTCAGAGATTGCACGAGTCTTACGAGTGTTACAATTCCGAATAGCGTGACGCTAATTGAAGATTCGGCATTCTCCGGCTGCTCAAGTTTGACCGACGTATACTACTCCGGCAGCGAAGCTCAGTGGAAAAAGATCCACGACTATGGGTATAATGATGAGCTATTTAATGCAAGGATTCACTACAATTCAGTGAATCCCATAACGCCGGAAGGTGTTTCCGATGTTGCCTATGGCTCGTATTGCTACGATGCGGTGCAGTGGGCTGTTAAAAATGGCATCACCAACGGCACTGATTCAACGCACTTCTCGCCGAACGCAGGCTGCACCCGCGCACAGGTCGTGACCTTCCTCTGGCGCGCAGCAGGTGAGCCTAATGTGAGCGCAAATGTTAATTTCGTTGACGTGAGCACGAGCAGCGTGTACTACAAGGCCATCAAGTGGGCAGTTGCCAACGGCATCACAAAGGGCACGGACGCTATGCATTTCTCACCAAATGCGACCTGCACCCGTGGTCAGGTGGTAACATTCATGTACCGCGCCGCCGGTGAGACCTATTTCAGCGGCATGGGCAGCTTCGTCGATGTTTCCTACGGTTCGTACTGCTACAGCGCAGTGCAGTGGGCAGTTGCCAACGGCATAACCAAGGGCACGGATTCTACGCATTTCTCGCCCAACGCGACCTGCACCCGTGGTCAGGTAGTAACCTTCCTCTACCGCGCACAGTAAGTCAATAGGAATAACATTCAAGCCGCACTTTCTACTTGAATGTTAACCAAAAACGATATACACTTACATTAACCAATATCAGTAAATATTTTCAAAGGAGAGAAAAAATGAAAAAACGAATACTAAGCATCCTGCTTGTTCTGCTGATGGTAGTGTCATTGGCACCAATGAGTGTGTTGGCAGTGTCAGACAGTGGAGATAATGATTCCGCAGGAACAGCCCAAAGCTTTACTTTAGGTGACACGATTTCAGGGCAGATTGCCCCTGAAAAAGATGTGGATTATTACAAATTTACACTGACGGAGTCTGGCAGAGTCACGCTGAACGTAACGTCTTATATGAAGTATTACATGCTCGATATTTATGATACTGCGGGGAAAGAGCTTTGGTATTCGGATTATAACAGATATAATGACACGGTTGGTTTTAGAGAAGATGTACATACCATTGATTTAGAGGCAGGTGTATATTACCTGAAAGTGACGGGATACAGCCGGGGTACTGCAGATGCTTCCACCGGAAACTATTCAATAAAGACAGCGTTTTCTTCCGCAAATGCGAACGAGGTTGAGCCAAATAACAGTGCAGCTGAAGCGAACGACATCACATTTGGCGGTACGGTTCGCGGGCTGATTGCCACAAATGACCCCTATGACTTCTATCGGTTCACCCTGACGGAGTCTGGCAGAGTCACGCTGAACGTAACGTCTTATATGAAGTATTACATGCTCGATATTTATGATACTGCGGGGAAAGAGCTTTGGTATTCGGATTATAACAGATATAATGACACGGTTGGTTTTAGAGAAGATGTACATACCATTGATTTAGAGGCAGGTGTATATTACCTGAAAGTGACGGGATACAGCCGGGGTACTGCAGATGCTTCCACCGGAAATTACACGATTACTTTTGGTGATAAGGAGGACGGCAAGGAGCTGCACATCCACAGCTATAGCTCCACCGTCACCGATCCGACCTGCACAGCACAAGGCTACACTACGCATATATGCTCCTGCGGTGAAAGCTATAAGGATAATTACACAAGCGCACTCGGCCATAACTATTCAAACGGCAAGTGCAGCCGCTGCGGCGCAGCTGACACCGGTTACAAGCCCGCTTCGAGCTTCGTTGACGTTCCCAGCACCTCATACTGCTATGACGAGGTGCACTGGGCAGTAGGCAATGGCATCACCAACGGCACGGATTCAACGCACTTCTCGCCGAACGCAGGCTGCACCCGCGGTCAGGTCGTGACCTTCCTCTGGCGCGCCGCCGGTGAGCCTAATGTGAGCGCAAATGTTAACTTCGTTGACGTGAGCACGAGCAGTGTGTACTACAAGGCCATCAAGTGGGCAGTCGCTAACGGAATCACCAAGGGCACGGACGCTACGCATTTCTCACCCAATGCGACCTGCACCCGTGGTCAGGTGGTAACATTCATGTACCGCGCCGCCGGTGAGACCTATTTCAGCGGCATGGGCAGCTTCGTCGATGTTTCCTACGGTTCGTACTGCTACAGCGCAGTGCAGTGGGCAGTTGCCAACGGCATAACCAAGGGCACGGATTCAACGCATTTCTCGCCCAACGCGACCTGCACCCGCGGTCAGGTCGTGACCTTCCTCTACCGCGCACAGTAAGTCAATAAAACGCATGCACCGCAGGGTAACTCCTGCGGTGCGATTTTTATGCTGCGCGGTGCTGGCTCAATACGCGGCTAACTGGGCGCGCAGGCAGCTTTTATATTCGCAGCAGACGTGCTCCGGCGCGACGATGCGCACGCGCCCGCCGAGGCGGAACAGCCATGCAAACAGCGCGGAGCTCACCTCGGTGCTGACCTGCGCGTTCAGAAGTCCCGACGGCGCACGGCTGATGAGCGCACGGTCGCCGAACTGCGACAGAACGCTGCCGAGCATACCGTCATCAAAGCTGACAGTCACCGTCTCGCTCACGCTCAGGCACAGCTCAAAGCCGCGCAGCGTATAGTGCGTGACGCTGTAATCTGACGGCATGGGGTCGGACGGCTCGTCTGCCGGACTTGCCGAGCTTATCCTCGAAAACGGCAGGAGCACAACGCGGCGGTGCGCCGGACTGAAGCACACGGCGTGACAGCCGCTTTCGTTCCGCAGTATCGCGTAGGGGCTGACGGTAAGCTCCGTGCCGGCATCGAGCGTTACGGCAAGCTTTGTCCTGCCGCGTATCGCCTCGGCTATGCCGCCGGATATCTCGGGCTGCGCGGCGGCGGGAGGCTCTTTTCCGGCGGAACTTTTTATGTAGTAATGCTCGCCCGACGGCAGAGCTGCGCTCTCGACCTCGATGCCGCATTCGCGCAGCAGGGCAATGTCGTTTTTTAGCGTTGCGCGGGTCGTGCATATGCCCTGCTTTTCGAGGCGGCGCAGTATGCTGGACGAGCGCAGCGGCTCATCCTGCGACGCTTCGTTTGAAAGCAGCTCGATGAGCTTGAGTATTCTCATCTGTGCGTTTGCGGTACGCTGCATATCCCTCACCTCCGATCACGCATATTTTACCCTGCCTTTTTCACATTACCCTCACGCCACCCTCAACACGGCTTTAATGTAAAAACAGACTGCGTAACAAAAGACCGGCCGATATAAGAAAACATACGGTTTTGAGCGGCTTGTTTCCGCCCATACGGCATAAAAAATCTCGGTAATACACAAGGTATTGCCGAGATTTTGCTATTTACCTGTCATTCCTCTTTTACTGTCATCTCCTCGGCAAGCTCGCTTGCTGACTTGATGATCTTCTCGCTCTCAGCCTGAGCGGGGGAGGGAGCGGGCTCGGGGATATCGAAATCCTCATCTCCGGCGGCCTCGACAGCTGCTGCTTTTCGCTTTTCGTCATTTTTAGCCGCCATTGCAAGCAGCGCGAATATGAACGCGAGCACAGTCAGCGCGATGAGCGCCGGAGCCTGAGCGTGGCTTGAAAATTCATAGCCAGTGCGCTCGCCGCCCGAATACAGCGCGACGGGGTAGATATACGATGTAAAGCTCGTGCAGAAGCCGAACACCGCGGTGACGAGGCCGAGACCGGCGGTGACGAAGCCGAGCACCATGCCGGACACTCCGCGGCGGCGTGCGCTGAACACGATGCCGAATATGCCGCAGATGAGAGCCAGCACGGATACGGCAAGCTCAAATATGCTCACAAGATAGCGGGCAATGACCTCGCGTATGACCGTCTCACACTGATCGCAGGGCATGGTGATCTCGTGTCCCAGATGCGTGTAGGTTATCTCGCCGTCGGGATGGCCGATGCAGTAGAAAATGCGCTTTATCGTGTCGCCGGTGATGGCAGGATCGCCCTGATATGCGTTTATGTAATCCTGCGCGGCGATGGCAGCCTGCTCGCAGGCATCGAGATCGAGGTACTGGCAGCCGTTCTTGACGACTATCTCGCCGTTTTCATCGGTCAGCCAATAGCTCCAGTCCTCGCCGTAGCGCTCATGAAGTATAGCCTTTATGCTCGGGCATGCGACCTCGCCGGAGCTGCCCTCTTTAAAATAATAGGTGCCGGTGACGTTTTCCTCCTCGGAAAGCAGCGTCTCGATACCGGCGGCTATCTGCGCCGCGCCGTTTTCAAACTCGGCAAGCTGCGCTTTGCCCTCTTCAAGCGCCTGACCGCCCGCGGCAAGATCAGCTTCGCCCTGCGCAAGCTGCTTTTCGGCCTCGGCGAGCTGTGCTTCACCGGCTGCTATGGTCTTTTCCGCCTCGGCAAGCTTTGCCCTGCCTGCCTCCAGTGTCGCAAGGCCGTCCTCGTACTGCTTGAGCTGCGCCTTGCCGTCGGCTACCATCTGATTTATGTACGCGGGAAAATCGGTCACATCATCGGGGATGTCAAGACCGAGACGGCTTGCGAGTGGCCGCACAACGGAGACGAACCACGCCTGAGCACTGTCAAAGCCCGGAAGCTTGCCGATAGTGCCGTCGCGCAGCTGAACGTACTGGTTCAGATACGGCAGCAGAGGCTCGATCTTTGCAAGCTGCGCCTTGCCCTCGTTGTAGGCCTGAGTGTTTGCGTCGATCTGTGCCTGCCCCTCGGCCAGTGTCTTTTTGCCTGCCTCGTACTCGGCCTTGCCCTCTTCAAGAGCCTTTTTGCCCTCGTAGTATGCCGCGTAGCCTGCCGAAAGCGTGCTCTTGCCCTCTGAGTACGATATAAGACCGGCCTCGTAGGTGCTCACGCCCTCGGAGTAGGTCGTCTCGTTTGCGCGCAGCTGCTCAATTCCGCCGAGCAGCATATCCACGGCCTCAAGACCCAGCTCCGAGTCCTCGGTTTTGTAATCCTGAAGGTTTTTTGCATCCTTAATGCCCGCAGCGCCGGTGAAAAGCCCGAACAGACCGGCCAGAATGAGGCAGATGCTGCAAACCGTTAGAAATACACGTTTCATAATTTTCCTCCCATATAATTCTGCGTTCCATGTTCAAACATGGCGTTGTCAAATATATATCATGTGATAGTCAACTGATGTTCACGCGAAAATCAACAGTGGTTGAGGAAATTATGTTTTCTCGAGCTTATAGCCGATGCCTCGCACGGTGCTTATGCGTATATCGCCGTTATCGCGCAGACGCGAGCGCAGGCGGCTTATGTGGACATCGACCGTGTGCGTGTCTGCGCTGCTGTCATAGCCCCATATATCGTCCATGATCTGCTGGCGGGTCACTATGCGTCCCGGCGAGGCGCACAGCTTATACAGCAAAAGAAATTCCTTCAGAGGAAGCATTATGCTCCTGCCGTTGTAGCTTACGGTCATCGCGTCGTAGTCCACCGTCGTCGAGCCTACGGTGCGCACCCTGTCGCTTATCATCTGTGTGCGGCGCAGGAGCGCAGCCACGCGCAGTGTCATCTCGCCCATGTTCAGGGGCTTTGACATGTACTCATCCGCGCCCGATACGAAGCTCTGGTGCAAATACTCATACCCTCCGTTTTCGGATATGAGCATGACGGGTATGCTTATGCCCGCTGCGCGCAGCGAGCGCACGAGCGTAAAGCCGTCGAGCTGCGGCAGCATGACCTCGGCTATCACAGCGTCGAAATATTCTCTACCCGTGAGGTCGAGCGCGGCCTCGCCGCTGTCTGCCGCCGTCACTCCGTAGCCGTTTTTTACGAGCGCACGCGATATGCTGCGCCTCAGCTCGGGATCGCTTTCAGCAAGAAGTATTTTGAACATAATGCCTCCTTATGGGTGTGAAGACCCAAAGCTCAGGAGACGGTTATACCCCTCCATAAGCTCTCAAATGTTTTTACCATTTCACGGGACAGCGTTTCCGCGTTCCGGCATTCGCCGTAAAGATAGCGCTTGAGATTCTGGATTATGCCGCCTACGATGAATGCGGCTATGGTGTCGGCACTGGCGAGCAGCTCGGGACGTTCGTGAGCGAGGACATCTACGGTGCAGGCCTTCGTGCTTGCAAAAAGGTGCTCGCCGAGTATATCGAACACCAGCGGCATCGAGGGCATCTTGAGGCTGCGGCGTATAAGCTCGGGGTGATCGTCCACGAATTTCATGAGCATGCGCCAGGAGTGCTCGAAGTGCTCCACACGGCTTTCTGCGATCTCGTCGGACTCGTTTTCTATGCGCAGCTGTATCTCATTTAAATAAAAGCGCAGAAAGTCGTATTTGTCCTCAAAGTGAGAATAAAAGGTCGGGCGGCGGATCATTGCCCTCTCGCACAGCTCGTTTACGGTTATGTCGTCAAACGTCTTTCCGGTCAGCAGCTCCTCGAACGCACGCATGAGCGCCTCGTAGGTTTTCCTGACTCTCAAATCACTCTTCTTTTCCATCGTAACACACCTTTCAAACGACAAATAAAATACCGAAGAAAGATAAATTACAAATCTTCGATAATTGACATTTGTAATTTATCTTTTTTCAGTTTATCCTCAAACTCGAAAAAAGTCAATCATAAATTTCCGAAAGTGAGAAGGAAAAGACAATGGCAAAAATGAATACCCCGCTGCACAGATTCGCTGAATTTGTGGTCGGCAAATACAAGCTGTTCTTTATAATATTCGCCGCGCTTTGCGTTTTCTCGGTCTTTGCGATGGGCTGGACCGAGGTTGAAAACGACGTTGCGGCCTACCTGCCGGATTCATACGAGGCAAAGCAGGGTCTTGATATCATGGATAAGGAGTTCAAGACCTACGGCTCGGCGAAGATACTGCTTGAGGATATCGACGAAACACGCGCCGCGGAGATAAGCGGCGAGATATCCGCCGTCGAGGGCGTTGAGAGCTGCGAATACAGTCTCAATGACAGCGGCAGCGCCCTGTTCAAGGTCACGCTGAGCTCTCTCGAGGGTGAGGGAGAGGAAACGGTAAACGAGCTGCGCGATATGTTTGACGGCGCGAACGCCTATATATATTCCGAAGAAGGCAACAGCATATCGGATCAGATAACGGGTGAGGTGAGGGGACTTATCGCCATCATAGCCGTTATCCTCGTCGTTGTCATTACCTTCACCTCCTCGACCTACGCCGAGGTGCCCATACTGCTGGTGACCTTCGTTGCAGCGGCGCTCATAAACAAGGGCACGAACTTCCTGCTCGGCAGGATATCGTTCATATCGGACTCCGTTACGATAATCCTGCAGCTTGCGATGAGCATTGACTACGCGATCATCTTCTGCAACCGCTATAAGCAGGAGCATAAGACCCTGCCCGTGCGCGAGGCGGTCGTTGAGTCGCTCGCTCAGTCTATAGTTGTAATAAGCGCATCGAGCCTCACGACCATAGCGGGACTGTTTGCCATGACCTTTATGGAATACGGCATCGGCCTTGACCTCGGCGTTGCGCTTATAAAGGCGATCGTCATAAGTCTGCTGTCGGTGTTCCTGTTCATGCCCGGACTGCTGCTTACAATGGGCGGCCTCATGGATAAAACGAAGCACCGCAGCTTCGTTCCCAAGATATCCGCCGTCGGCTCGTTTGCGTATAAGGCGCGGCGCGTCGTGCCGGTGCTGTTTATTGCCGTGCTTGCTTTTGCCTATGTTGGTGCGCAGAACGTAAACTACGCCTACAGCGAAACGCAGATCGAGACGGTAAAGAAAAGCGATAACAAGATAGCCGAAAACGAGATATACGCTCAGTTCGGCGATGAGACCACGCTTGCCGTGGTCGTACCGAACGGGGATTACGACAGCGAGGCCGCGCTCATATCCGCGCTGTCGGAGATAGACGGTGTGAAAAGCGTCACGGGTGTTGCGGGAATAGAGGCCATGGGCGGCTATAAGCTCTCCGATAAGGTCACCTACTCGCAGTTTGCCTCCCTTGCGGGAGTTGACTCGACGAGCGCTCAGGCTCTGTTTGCTCTGTACGCTGCCGAAAACGGCGAGCCGGAGGCGGCAGCAGGCAGCCTCTCGTCTTACAGTGCGCCTATCATAAAGCTGTTCCTGTTTTTAAACGAAAAGGTCGATGACGGAACCGTCACGCTCATCGAGGCGCAGTCGGAGCTCGTGTCCTCACTCAGCACTGAGCTCAGCTTTGCGACCGACCAGCTCGAGGGCGAGCACTACGACCGCCTCGTCCTCACCCTCGGCGTAGTTGACGACGGCGACGAGACCTTTGAGCTGCTCGACCGCCTCCACGCAGTCGTCGCGCAGTATTACCCCGACGAGAGCTACCTTGTCGGCAACGCGATGACGGCATACAGCTTCAAGGAGACCTTCACGCAGGATAACGTCATGGTCAGCATGATGAGCATCGTCATGGTCATGCTCGTTCTGCTGTTTACCTTCAGCTCGGTCGGCATGCCGCTGCTGCTCACGCTCGTGATTCAGGGCAGCATATGGATTAACTTCGGACTGACGGTGTTCACCGGGGAAAATGTCCTGTTCATGGTATACCTTATCGCCAGCGCCATTCAGATGGGCTGCAACGTTGACTACGCGATAGTCGTCGCCTCGCACTATAACGAGGAGCGAGCAAAGGCTCTCAAGCCCAAGGAAGCGATAATAAACGCCATGAACCTTGCGTTCCCGACCATCATCACCTCCGGAACGGCGCTCATCTCGGCAGGACTTCTCATCGGAGCAAGGGTATCGTCCGGCTCGGTCGCGGGAATGGGTCGCTTTGTCGGTATCGGTTCGATCATAACTGTCGTGCTCGTAATGTTCGTGCTGCCGGCGATGCTCATATTCGGCGACGGACTGATAAGAAAAACAGAGTTTCATATCCATGCCGCCGAGCCGCACAGGCTCATGCGCCGCGCAGCGGCATGGGTGCTGGCCGTGTCGGTCGTGTTTGCGATGGCCGCGTCTCCGTGGGTGCTGCTCTCCGGCAAGGCGGACTGCGATCAGCGCATATCCGACGATGAGAGCATAATCCAGAGTGCGCGGGAGCTGAAGGAGCTTGCTGTCTCACTCGGTGCGCAGAAGGAAAAATACGACGAAACGAAGCTCGGCTTTGCCGAGAACGTGGTTACCGACAATGTCGGTCAGGCGCAGCTTGAGCAGGGTCAGGCGCAGTATAACGCGGGCGCATCCCAGCTCGAAGCGGCCAGAGCGCAGTATGCCGAGGGACAGCGGCAGTTAGAGCAGGGCAGGGCGGATTACGCCGCCGGTCAGAGCAGGCTTGCAGAGGCCAAGGCGCAGTATGCCGAGGGTGAGGCGAAGCTTGAAAAGATAGAGCCTATATACAGCATGGTGCAGCCTGCCTATCAGCTTTATCTCAATATGAAGGCGCGGTATGACGAGGCCGTCGCCAATGGCCGGTATGCACAGGCCGCGATCCTGTGGCCGAGCGTCGAGGCGCAGAAGCTCGCGTATGAAAAGCAGATCGCCGGAACGGGCTACTCGATAGAGAGCATCGTGCAGCAGTACGAGGACGGGCAGCGTCAGCTTGCAGAGGGCGCGGCGCAGATAGCGCAGGCCGAGCAACAGCTTGCCGATGCCGAGCAGCAGCTTGAAGACGGTCAGCGACAGCTCGATGAGGCTGCGGCTCAGATAGCCGCAGGTCAGGCGGAGCTTGACGCAGCCGGAGCGCAGCTTGAATCGGGTAAGGCGGCCTTAAACAGCAACAGATCAGAATTGGCAGAGCGGCTTGAGGAGCTTGAAAGCTACGGCGATGAGCAAAGCCGTCTCGAGCAGGGTATAGCCATACTCATGCGCAATGACGAGATAGCCTCACGCGCAGGAGATAATGCCTCCTATGCCGATATCTGCTCTGTCGCGGAGGATCACTGCAATAACGATATTGCCCGTGCCGAGCGCGAAAATAAGCTTCGTACCGTCATCTGCGCTCTGACCTTCATCTCGGCGCTTATAATCACGGTCTGCGCGCTGCTTTATAAGCGGCAGACTATGGGCGTCGCGGTGCTCACGGCGGTGTCGGCGGTCATTTCCGGCGGCTGTGCGCTGGCGGCGGCCATACTCGGCTCTTCGCTCATCCTACCGCTCGCAGCGCTGGCGCTGATGCTCGCAGCCATCCTGTTTGCAGAAATTAATTTAAAAAGGAGTATAGATCATGAGTAAAAAAGCATTGAATGTAAGCATCCTTATCCTGTCGGCGGTGCTCATCGCCGGATCGGCGTTCGGCTTTTACAATACCGAGCTTGAACGCACGCACGCCGTGAGCGAAAACAGCTCGTACATCTATTGCGCCGAGCGCACATTGAGCCTTGCCGATGAAGCCGGAGTTGCGGAGGAAAAGCCCGTGTCCCACGCAGCGGACACGAGCGGAATGCCGAAGATGCAGGCTGACCTTACTTGGTTTGCTGAGTATGACAGCACCCTCAGCCGCCTTGACAGAGCCTATGCCGAGCTGAGCGCGTCGCCCGCCGTGAGTGGCGAGGCAAGCTATGCCGAGAACTGCTCGGCAGCTCTGCGCCTGCATCAGACGCAGCTTGACGATGCAAACGGCAGGGCAAACGCCCTCAACGCCGTCTGCGCTGCGGCGTTCATCCTCGGCCTTGCCGGAGCCTCCTTCTCGGCTCTGCGCCTGACAAAGGAAAAGTGAAGTGTTGTAAAGCAAAAACCGCTCCGATAAGCTTTCGGAGCGGTTTTGCTGTTCAAACGGCTGAAAATATGCTATAATGCTGAGAAAACGCAGTCAGGAGGGGTTTGATGGACAGAAAAAGAGACCTTGAAATTGCGCAGAGCTGCCGCATGAGCCCTGTTGAGGATATAGCAAAAAAGCTCGGCATAGGCGGGGAGTATCTCGAATGCTACGGCAAATATAAGGCCAAGATCGACCTGAGCTATCTTGCCGATACGAAAAAGCCGGACGGCAAGCTCATCCTTGTAACGGCCATAACGCCCACTCCGGCAGGCGAGGGCAAAACGACGACCGCCATCGGACTTGCCGACGGCCTGCGCAGGATAGGCAAAAACGCGGCAGCGGCGCTGCGCGAGCCCTCGCTCGGACCTGTGTTCGGCATAAAGGGCGGCGCGTGCGGAGGCGGCTATGCGCAGATAGTGCCGATGGAGGACATAAACCTGCACTTTACCGGCGATATCCACGCCATAGGCGCGGCAAACAATCTGCTGGCCGCGATGCTCGACAACCACATCATGCACGGCAACGCACTCGGCATCGACCCGAAGCGAATAACGTGGCGGCGCTGCGTCGATATGAACGACCGGCAGCTGCGATACATCCGCGACGGGCTCGGCGGCGAGAAAAACGGGGTAGAGCGCGACGACGGCTTTGATATCACCGTCGCAAGCGAGATAATGGCGATACTCTGCCTCGCGGAATCTGCCGCCGACCTAAAGGCGCGGCTTGCGAGGATCGTAGTCGGCTACGATATGAGCGGCAAGCCTGTCACATGCAGTCAGCTTAAAGCGCAGGGCGCGATGGCCGCGCTTTTGAAGGATGCCGTCAAACCGAACCTCGTCCAGACTCTGGAGGGTACTCCCGCCTTTGTCCACGGCGGCCCGTTTGCGAATATCGCCCACGGCTGCAACTCGGTTCTGGCAACGCGCATGGCGCTCAGAGCCGCCGACTACGCCGTCACGGAGGCCGGCTTCGGAGCTGACCTCGGCGCAGAGAAGTTTCTGGATATAAAATGCCGCGCATCCGGACTGCGCCCGTCGGCAGTCGTTGTCGTCGCAACGGTCAGGGCGCTGAAAATGCACGGCGGGATAGATAAAGGGCAGCTTGACAGCGAGGATCTCGCGGCTCTCGAAAGGGGAATACCGAACCTGCTGCGCCATGTTTCCAATATAAAAAACGTCTACCGCCTGCCCTGCGTCGTTGCGCTCAACCGTTTTCCGGGTGACACCGAGGCAGAGCTCGGGCTCGTCAGGGAAAAGTGTGCGCAGCTTGACACCGATATTGTCCTCTCGGATGTCTGGGCACGCGGCGGCGAGGGTGCCCGTGAGCTTGCCGAGGCCGTCACCGCGCTCTGCGAGGCGGACAGCTCCGGCTTCCGCTACTGCTATGAGGACAGTCCCGGCATTGAGGATAAGATAAACGCCGTTGTCAGAAGCATCTACGGCGGCAGCGGCGTAAATTTTCTGCCCGAGGCAAGGCGTCAGGCGCAGGAGCTCACAGCGCTCGGCTTTGACCGGCTGCCCGTGTGCATAGCAAAAACGCAGAGCAGCTTTTCAGACGACCCGAAGAAGCTCGGCGCACCGGAGAACTTCACGGTCACCGTGCGGCAGATAAAGGTCAGCGCCGGAGCGGGCTTCACGGTAGCCCTCGCGGGAGATATCATGACCATGCCCGGACTTCCGCGCACTCCAGCCGCCGAGGGCATAGACATTGACGATAACGGAAGGATAAGCGGACTTTTCTGATGGACTTTAGCAGAATGCTCGCCTACACAGAGGCACTGAGCAAAAATAACGACAGAACATGGTTCCATGATAACCATAAGCAGTACGAGCAGGCGCAGGAGGACTTCCTAATGCTCCTTGACGTGATGAAGTTCGTCCTGGCAAAGGACGCGCCGGAGCTCGGCGATCAGCTGCTTTTTGAAAACCCGAAAAATTTCATGTACCGCATACCTCGTGACATGCGCTACAGCAAAAACAAAACACCCTATAATCCAGCGTTCAGAGCCTACCTGTCGCCGCGCAAAAAGGACTTTCTGCCGCTTTCGTACTATCTGCACATAAGCAGCGAAAGGTGCATCATCGAGGCGGGCGCGTGGCCGTGGGAGACCAAACAGCTAAGCCGCCTGCGCGAGCATATCGCCTATAACTACGAGGAGCTCGACGCGATATGCGCGGAAAACGGTCTCATGGTCTGGGGCGAGCAGCTCAAGCGCACGCCGCGCGGCTATGAGCCGGATCATCCCGCAGCCGAGTGGCTGAAATACAAGCTCTGGCTCACCGAATACTCATTCACACCCGACGACCTGCGCGATCTCGATACCTTTGCCGAGGCCGCAGGAGCGGCTGTGCGGCGCTTTGAGCCCTTCAGACAGTTTTTGATGGCCGCCTTTGACGACAGAATATACGAGGACGAATAATCAAACGAGCACTCCTTTTGAGTGCTCGTTTGATTATGTAAACCTATAGCATAAACACATCGCCGTAGGGATAGGGACTGCCTGACTTTTCGAGCGTCCAGCGCTCAAAGGCAGCCTTATCTCGCACGACCATACCGGAAAGACGCGCAATGCCGAGTGCTTTGAGCTCGGGACACATTGGAGTTGTAGGGCCTATGATGACGGCCCTTGCGTTTTTCGACAGCTCCAGCAGGCGCGGCAGCGTCTTGTTTATGGCGGCGCTCGCCGTTATGATGACGATATCGCAGCTTGGCAGAAGGTACTCGCAGGCCGAGTCGGGATAGTCGCCGGACTTGGGGCTGCGTTCAATTATGTAAACCTCGCTCGCGCCCCTCAGCGCATCGGGCTGCAAGCTCATGTGCCCGATGAGGGCAATTTTTTTGCCCTCGGTCTCCATACCCTTGGTGCAGCTTTTGTCATAATCGCACAGTGCGCCGAGCTCCCTCAGGCGCTCGGGCGTATTATAAAAAGCATTTATGACCGCCATTGCCTCGGATGCCTCGAGCAGGTTCCACGAGCGCACAGCGCCTGCCGCCTCACGAGCCGGAAGCCCTGCAAGAGCTGGAAGCATGCGCTCACGGCTTTGCAGCGTGTCGTGCAGCGCGATGCCGTAGCGCCCGCCGCTGAGCTCCGCCGCGATCCATGACCGGCCATGAACTATACGCTCAACGTATAGCTCAGCCGGAATCCCGCTTATCAAAATATCGTAATAATCCATAAATTTATCCTCCGGCAACATTATATCACCGCTTGCGCCGGTATATCAAGTGATGATATAATCTTGAATTATGATGGAGGTATTGCCGATGATATTTGACACTCACGCGCATTATGACAGCGGCGCGTTCAACGCCGACCGCTTTGAGATACTCGCATCCATGCCGGAAAAAAACGTCGGGCTCATCGTTGACCCGGGCTGCGACCTTGAAAGCAGCCGCGACGCGATAGCTCTTGCCGAGCGCTACAGCTTTGTCTATGCCGCCGCCGGCTGGCACCCGGAGGATATGGACAAGCTCACGCCGGAGGCCTTTGCGGAGCTTGAAAGGCTCACGGAGCACCCCAAATGCGTCGCAGTCGGCGAGATCGGCCTCGACTACTATTGGGACGCGGAGCACAAGGACGAGCAGAAGGCGCTGTTTATCCGCCAGATCGAGCTTGCACTGAGGATAGATAAGCCCATCATCGTCCACGACCGCGAGGCGCACGGCGACTGCTTTGAGATAGTCTGCCGCTATCCCGAGCTGCGCGGCGTATTCCATTGCTACTCCGGCAGCGCTGAGATGGCAGCCGAGCTCTTAAAGCGCGGCTGGTACCTCGGCTTTGACGGGCCGATAACCTATAAAAACGCGCGCAAGTCAATAGAGGTGCTTCAAATGTGCCCGCTTGAGCGCATCGTCATTGAGACCGACAGCCCTTATCTCACACCCGTTCCCAACAGAGGCAAGCGCAACGATTCCTCAAATCTCAGCTACGTTATCGAAAAGATAGCCGAGGTGAAGGGGCTTGAGCCGCAGGCTGTCGAGCATGCGACCTTTGAAAACGGAAAACGACTTTACGGAATGGAGGAGCTGTGATGTACGCACCTGAGATCATACTCGGCGGAGCGCCGAACGCCCGCGACCTCGGCGGCATTGAAACGCTCGACGGCAGAACGCTCAGACATGGACGCCTCATCCGCAGCGGTATGCTCTCGCGCCTTGACGACAGTGACCTTGCCTATCTCAAAAGCGCCGGACTGCGCACGGTCGTTGACTTCCGCACGGCAGCCGAGCGCCTCCAGAAGCCCGACCGCCTGCCGGAGGGCACGGAGTATATAATCTGCCCCATGCTCGAGGACAAAACCGGGGGGATAACCCGCGATAAACCCGAGACCGAGGACGAGGAGGCACAGCGCACCGTTAAAATGGCGCGGCGGCTCATGGAGCGCGACCCCGACGGCGCGGCGCAGATGCGATCGCTCTACCCCGTGCTGGTGACGCTTGAGCACTCGGTGCTGCACTACAGGCAGTTTTTCGAGATACTTCTGCGCCACGAGGAGGGTGCGCTTTTGTACCACTGCACGATGGGCAAGGATCGCGTCGGAACGGCCACGGCGCTCGTGCTCTCGGCGCTGAAGGTCCCGCGTGAGGCGATATATGCCGACTATCTCATAACGCGCACGCGCTGCGCTCCGGGTACGGAACGGCTCGTAAAAAGCTGCATGCGCTATACCGACGATGCCGCAACGCTCGAGTTTATCCGCACGCTCGACACGGTTCGGGAGGACTTCCTCGGTGCGGCCTTTGCCGCCATCGACGAAAGCTGCGGCGGCATGGATAATTTCCTGCGCGTCAAAATGGGTCTCGACGATGAAAAGCTCAGCTGCCTGCGCGAGCTGTATCTGGATTAAAAAAGCTCCCCCGCAGGGGAGTTTTTTTACACCATATAGCATATATCAGTTCAATTTTCGAGATGCTCCGAGTAGCAGTCGAGCGTCAGGCAGCCGGACAGCTGCGTTAGGATAAGCTGCATTTCGGAGTCATTATAGCCGTTATTCGGCGCGGACAGGCTCTTGCCTGCCGGAATGTCATACGAGAGCATTGCGCGTACCGATGTGCCCCGCCCCTCGCCGCGGCTTTCGACTATAAGCGTACCGCGGTGCAGCTCGGCTATGCTTTTTGCGACCGAAAGCCCGATGCCGCTGCCGGCAGGCTTGGAGAGGCTGCCGCGATGCTTATACCTGCCGAATACGGAGGCGAGCTCATCGGAGGGAATGCCGCTGCCGTTGTCGTCAACGCAGACGATGAGGCTTTTGTCGGTCCTCAGCAGCGAGACGGATATCCTGCCGCCGCTGCCGCAGCTCGTTATGCTGTTTGACAGGAGGTTGAGCAGCAGCTGCGCGATGAGCGCACGGTCGGCGACAAGGCGGACATGCTCCTCGGCGTGAAACGATATGCCGATGCCCTGCTTCTGTGCGAGGATATTCACGGTGTCGATCATGCTCCCGAAAAGCTCCGCCATGTCCACGGGCTCGGGGCAGAAGGGGAGAGAGCCCTCCTCAATGCCGGAGAGCGTGCCGAGGTTATCCAGCGCACGCTTTACCCTGTAATAATTGCGGTTTAGGGTGCATACATATTCGCTCAGTCTATCGTTTCCGGAATCCTCTGCTATGACGGATATGCACGAGGCGGAGAATTTTATGTTCGACATACACGAGCGCAGCGTGTCAAAAACGCTGTCGCTCGGCGCGGGCAGCTTATCGTCGCAGCTTATGACGTAAATTCGGTAGCCGTTTGCGGATGCGACCTTCACGGTGCAGCTGCGGCTTCCGATAAAGGCCGAGGTGACAAAGCTGTCGGCCTGATTGTTCGCAATGTGCGACGGCATGAGCATATCCAGCGGCCTTGACGTGAGATCGGCACCGGCAAGCCTGACAGCGGCGGAGTTCATGTAAATTATCTTTCCGCGGCGCGCAGCGAGCGCTGCCGTGTCGAGCATGGAAAGCGCGGCGGATATGAGAACGGAATCGGACATGAGCAGGTTTCCTCCAGATGATTTTCGGCATCATTTTATCAAAAACAAGCAAATTATACAATAGCCGCCTCGAAAAAGGCGATTTTTTATCGTAGATTTGGCTGTATCGAAATATTGATTTTTGAGTATAGTATATGATAAACTTAAATCAAACAGCAAGTAATGTTTTCCACGCTGAAATTAATTTAATGGAGGAACATAATAATGATCAAAGTTGCTATCAATGGTTTTGGCCGCATAGGCCGTCTGGCATTCAGAGCCGGCATCGTCGCCGATGATATCGAGATCGTTGCGATCAACGCTCCCGATAAGACTCCCGCACAGCTTGCGTACACCGTAAAGTATGACTCCGTGCATGGCCGCTTCCAGGGAACTGTTGAGTATGACGATAATTCCATCACCGTAAACGGCAAGCGCGTTGCAATAGTCGGCAACCGCAACCCCGCAGAACTGCCCTGGGGCGAGCTGGGCGTTGAGTACGTCCTCGAGTGCACCGGTGCATTCCTGACCACCGAGAAGGCACAGGCTCACCTCGACGCAGGCGCACAGGTCGTCGTTCTGTCCGGTCCGTCCAAGGACGATACCCCGATGTTCGTCTGCGGCGTAAACCTCGATAAGTACACTCCCGACATCAAGGTCGTCTCCAACGCATCCTGCACCACCAACTGCCTTGCTCCTCTTGCAAAGGTCATCAACGACAACTTCGGCATCGTCGAGGGTCTCATGACCACCGTCCACGCCGACACCGCAACTCAGGAGGTCGTTGACGGCTTCTCCAAGAAGAACTGGCGTCTTGGCCGCGGCGTTCATGGCAACATCATCCCCACCAGCACCGGCGCCGCAAAGGCGGTCGGCAAGGTCATCCCCGAGCTCAAGGGCAAGCTGACCGGAACCTCCATGCGTATCCCCAGCGCCGACGTTTCCATCGTTGACCTGACCTGCCGCCTCGAGAAGGGCGCAAGCTACGACGAGATCTGCGCAGCTGTCAAGGCAGCAAGCGAGGGCGCAATGAAGGGCGTTATCGAGTACTGCGAGGACGAGGTCGTTTCCTCCGACTTCATCACCGATCCTCACACCAGCATTTTCGATGCAAAGGCTGGCCTTGCTCTGAACGACAACTTCGTAAAGCTCATGGCATGGTACGATAACGAGTGGGGCTTCAGCTGCAAGATGCTCGACCTCACCCGCCACATCGACAAGGTTCGCAAGGCATAAGCCGCGCCTGAGACCATACAGCATATAAGCATATAAAAAGACCTGTTTCTTCCCAAAGCTTTCGGGAAGAAACAGGTCTTTTGCGTTGTTAGGGTTTTGCAGACGGACTGAATGAGTTTACTTACTGAACAGATACTCAAGATGTCCGCGCAGCTCGTCGGGAGTTACGCTGACGAAATTGAGAGGATCCTTCATGCCGGCCTCGACCAGTGCGGGGATCTCATCGGGAGTGTGGCCGAGCTCGCGCACGGTGGGTATCTTGGCAACGGCCATGAGCTTTTCTATTGCCTGCACGATCTCCTCGGCGATCTCCTCCTTGGATGCGCCATCGGAGACCTTCAGACCGAGATTATATGCCAGCCGCGCATAGCGCTCGCGGTCGTTGTGCGCCACCTTCGTGCCCTGACGGATGGCGGGAACAAGTCCGAGCGCACAGCCGAGACCGTGGGGGATGTGCCACTGAGCGCCGAAGAGCTGGCCGATGCCGTGACCGAGGGTCAGACCGCCGGGGCACATGCCTATACCGGCGAGCATAGCACCGTATTTGACCTGCGCACGGGCATCAACATCGTCAGGATGCTCGAGCACGGTCGGGAGATTGGCATAGATAAGGCGCGCAGCCTCAAGACCCATGGTGTCGGTGAGAGGATTGAAGCCCATAAGCGGCTTTACCTTGTGGGCAAGACCGCCGACGAGGTAGCTCTCTATCGCGTGGGTCAGAGCGTCAAAGGCAGTGTGAGCCGTGAGGTTAAAGGGCATGGTAACGTCAAGCTTCGGGTCGAGCAGTGCGACGTTCGGCAGAATCTGCAGACCGCCGAGAGTCGCCTTGTAGTTTATCTCGTCATCGGTGATGACAGCGCCGGTGGAGACCTCAGAGCCCGTGCCGGAGGTGGTGGGGATCATTACGAGCATCGCCATGGGACGCTTTATGGGCTTTGCCTTGCCGCGTCCGCCGAAGCAGTGATCCATAATGTTGTCGGTGTCGGGATTGCCGAGCATGGCGTATATACCCTTGGCGGTGTCCATTGCCGAGCCGCCGCCGATGCCGATAACTGCATTTACGCCGAGCCTGCGTGCAAGCTTGCCGCCCTCGTTTATATCGTGGTAGCTGGGGTCGGGCTTTACCTTTGTCCACTCGTATACGTCTATTGCCATGGCTTCAAAGCTTGCAATGACCTTATCTGCAAGACCGGTCTTGCGCGTGACCTTGCCGAAAACGAGCATGGCCTTCGTCACGCCCTGAAGCTTGCAGAGCCCTGCTGCCTTTTTCCATGCGTCTTCCTCAAAGAAGGTAAGAGGAACCTGTGTGTAGAAGCTTTCCATTGTGTTTACTCCTTTCCAAATTTTATTTATATTCTCTTGAGACGGTGGAAGGTCGTGCCGGTGGCATTTTGCAGGGTGCCGGTCTTGCTGCTGTCGCCGAGGACGACCACGTTGTCAAAGTGCTCCTCAAGCTTTTCACGCAGCGCTCTGTCGGGACGGACACCGAGGGACAGAACGATAAGCTCCGCAGGGAGCACACCCTCAAGCCCCGTGACCAGATCGCGGTACATAACGCCCTCCTCGTTGGCACCGAGCACCATGGTGTGCGGCTTCATGCACACGCCCTGACGGGCAAGACCGAGCTGCGTTTTGGCGACGCGGTAGATGAAGGTATCGGCTGCAAACTGCGGCATCATCTCGCACAGGACGATGCTGTTCCTGCGCTCTGCCATAAACTCAGCGGTTTCAAGCGCGGTCATGCCGCCGCCGATGATGACGACGCGCTTGCCCTCGGCGGTTGCTCTGCCGGAGAGAATGTCATGCGCAGTGACGGCGTTTTCAAGTCCGGGCATCGGCGGGATGACGGGCTTGCCGCCGACGTTGAGGCATACGACCTTCGGGTCGAGCTCGCGTTTTATCTCGGCAAGCTTTTTGGCGGTGATCTCGGTGTTGAGCTTCACCGTGATCTTATCGTTCTTTTCGAGCTGACGCTTCCAGTAGTCGAGAAGAAGATCCATGCGGAATTTTCCGGGGGCCTTGTCCGCAAGATTTATGCTGCCGCCGATAACGCCGGACTTTTCGTACATAGTCACGTCGTAGCCCTTGGCCGCGAGCGTGAAAGCCGCCTCGATGCCAGCAGGGCCTGCGCCGATAACGACGGCATTGCCGGAGCCGGGCACGAGAGTGTTATCCTCCGCCTCACGTCCTGCGAGGGGATTGATCGCACAGCGGATAGGCTGCATGAGAGAGGAGTGATGGATGCAGTTGTTGCAGGAAAGGCAGGGGCGGATATCCTCCTCGCGCCCGCTGCGGGCCTTGTTTGCCCACTCGGGATCGCAGATGAGCTGACGGCCGAGTATAGCCATATCCGCAATGCCGTCCTCGAGCATGCCCTCGGCCTCCTCGGGGGTCTTCAGGCAGTTGACTGCCGCCACGGGAACGTCAACAACATCCTTTATGTTCTTTATGATATCGTCGCGGTAGCGTGCACGCATATCGGGGTTGGGCATGCAGTCGATGCCGCCCATGGAGACGTTGACCATATCCGCGCCGTGCTCGACGAGCAGCTTTGCAACGCCCTTCATGTAGTTCATGTCCCACTCCTTGCCGTTGGGACGGAAGTCACCCTCGGAGCCGTTTATACGGACGGACACGGGGAAGCTCTTCGGCACGACCTTGCGTATTGCGTCGAGCGTTTCGGTTGCGATGCGGCAGCAGTTTTCAAGGCTACCGCCGTACTCGTCCCTGCGTTCGTTCTTGAAGGGATTGATAAACTGAGAGAAAAGATAGCCGTGCGCACAGTGCACCTCAACGCCGTCGCAGCCGGCGGTGTATGCGCCCTGAGCGGCGATGGCGTAGCACTTGACGATCTGCTTTATCTCTGGCACGGTCAGCTCGCGGGCGGGAGCGGCATGGGAATCGCCCTTGAGGGAGGCGGGCATTGCGGTGCTCGACACCGGCTGGCGTCCTCCGTTGAGAAACTGCGGAGCGTAGACTGAGCGGCCGGGGTGATGCAGCTGAACGAAGAGCTTGCAGTCATACTCATGCAGCCTCTCGGCCAGCAGCTGGAAGGAGTTGCGGTTGTCGAGCGTGGTCAAATGTGACTGACCCGCACCGGCGGTGCCGCACAGATCGTCGGGGCAAACAACGGTGAAGCCGTTGATGATAAGACCCACGCCGCCCTTGGCTCTGGCGGCAAAGTATTCGATGACCTGCTCGTTCACGTCGCCGCCGGTCAGACCGAGACCGTCGTGCATCGGGGACATCACGATGCGGTTTTTCAGCTCAACGCCGTTGATCTGAATGGGAGTAAACAGTTTTTTGTACTTCACTTTTTACATTTCCTTTCTTCTTTTTGTTGTTTCGATGCTTCAAGCAATACTGCATGTTGCTTATGGCAATATAATAGCACTTTGTGTTGCCTATGTCAACACTATTTTGATAAAAGGTTGACATAGGCAATGCGCTGTAATATAATCAGAATATGAAAATGTAAGGAGACGACATGTCTGATATAAACGAAAATCTGAAAACGCTGCTTCGGGAGCTGAATATGTCGCAGCGGCAGTTTGCTCAGGCGCTTTATCTCGATCCGGGCTATTTTTCGAGGATCATTCAGGGCAAGATGCCGCTCAACTCAAGGCTTCAGCTTCTGATAGAAAATACCTTCAAGGTCAACGGTGACTGGCTCAGAACAGGTGAGGGCGAAATGTTTCTCGTCCCGACGGATTCGTCTATAAAGAGCCGCGTTCTTGATGAAATAGATAAGCTCAGCGAGTCGCAGCTTGCGCTGGTAGACTCCTTCATCCGGCAGTACTTTAAGCTTGACAGCAAAGAGTGAGGGGAAACAAATGAGTTACGCGATAGGACATATAGGCATCAATGTTCTGGATATTGACCGCAGCGTCAGGTTCTATTCCGAGGCGTTCGGCATGAAGGAGGTGTTTCGCATGCACCCGAAGAGCATGCTGGACATGGTGCTGTGCTTCATGAGCGACAGGCATAACGGAACGATGATAAGCCTTGTGTGGTACGGCGAGCGTAAAACGGCGTATGAGCTGGGGGAGAATAATGTCCACATCGCCTTTGTGACCGATGATTTTGAGGGCAGCTATAGGAAGCACAAGGAGATGGGGCTCGTCAGCATCGAGGAGCTAAATAAGGATATATATTACGTCGAGGATCCCGACGGCTATGAGATCGCCGTCGTTCCGGCCAAATTCCATCCGGCGAATCTCGGTCTCATGTGAGATGCCGGCGAGAAATTTTAACGGTAAAACGGTTAAAAAGACCTCTTTCTTCCCGAAGGCTTAGGGAAGAAAGAGGTCTTTGTGCTTCATGGGGCTTTCAATCATATAACGACAGTGAAGGTGCTGCCGGAGCCGGGGGCTGAGCTTATGTTCACCGTGCCGCCGTGAAGCTCGGCTATCTCCTTTACGAGCGGCAGTCCGAGACCGCTGCCGGAATTTTCGCTGCGCGAGGCATCGGCCTGCCAGAAGCGCTGCCATGCCTTTTCCTGCTCCTCTGCTGTCATGCCGATGCCGTCGTCGCGCACGGTAAGACAGGCCTTGCCGCCGCTGCCATGCAGCGCAAGCCAGATATTTCCGTCCTGCCTGCCGTAGCGATAGGCGTTTTGCAGCAGATTCTGAACGAGGCTTGCAAAAAGCTGCGCGTTAAAGCGGGCGCTTATGCCCTCGGAAATATCCGTGTGCAGGCTTATACCGCGCCTGTCCTCGGGCATATAGTCCTCGCAGACCTCGCGCACGAGCTCTGACAGGTCGCCCTCATCGAGAGGATAACGCTCCGTGCCCTGCTGCAGGCGCGTCAGGCTCAGCAGGTGATTGACCAGCGAGGACATGTTGTCGGCCTGCTCGTCTATGATATCGAGCGTTTCGAGGAACTCCTCGCGTGTGAAGTCCTTGCGCTTTGCGCGGTCGCAGCTCGCCTTTATGACGGTTATCGGAGTGCGCAGCTCATGCGAGGCATCCGAGGTGAACTGCTTCTCGGCGGAAAACGAGCGCTCGAGCCTGTCGAACATGCCGTCAAAGGTATCTGACAGAGCCATGAGCTCCGAGGGACCGCCGCGCAGAGCGATGCGCTGCGTAAGGTCGCTGCCGTCGCTTATCGAGTTTGCCGTCTGAGTTATCTTCTCAACGGGGTCGAAGGCGCGCTTGGCTATGCTCCAGCCGCCGATGACGCTGATGAGCAGCATGAGCGGCAGCAGGGTGAGGGTCATCACCATCACCGTGTGCGCCGCGCCGGAGTCGTCGTTTTCGGGGACGATGCCGCGTATCCAGACCGGCTGGCCGTCGAGGGTCTCAAGCTCGGCATCATAGATGTAAAACTCGTCGCCGTCTATGGAGACGGTCTGCACCTCGTATTCGTCAAAGGGGATATCCGTGGGCTTGAGGCCGTCAACCGTCACGCCGCGCAGGAGCCTGCCGCTCTCGTCGTAGAACGCGCAGTAAACCCCGCGGATATAGAAATCCACCTCGTCCCATGCGATCCCGCTGCGCTCTGTTTCAAACTTGCGCTCGTTGTTGACCACGGTGTCTATAAGCCGCTCCGTCGAGTCGTCCACGAGCCCCTTCTGATCGACCCAGAGGATGAACACGAGCATAACGAGCGACAGCAGCATCATCATGACGGCTATCCAGACCGTCAGCCTGAGCTTTGCCGACATCCTCAGTCCTCCCTGAGCACCCAGCCGATGCCCCAGACCGTGTGAATGAGCTTTTTGTCAAAGCCCTCGTCTATCTTTTTGCGCAGGTAGCCGATGTAGACATTTACGACGTTCGAGCCGCCCTCGTATTTGTAGTTCCAGAGGTTGTTTTCGATCTGCTCGCGTGAGAGAACCATGCCCTTGTTGCGGATCATGAACTCGAGCAGGGCGTATTCCTTTGCAGTGAGGTCTATTATCCTGCCGCTGCGCGTGACCTGCTTTGCGGCGATATCGACACGCAGATCTGCAAGCTCGTATACGTTCGAGTGGTTATCGCCGCTTTTGCGCGCCATGACGTGTATGACTGCGATAAGCTCGCGGAAGTCAAAGGGCTTTACCATGTAGTAGTCGCCGCCGGATTCGAGCCCGCGCACCTTATCGGATACGCTGTCACGCGAGGTGAGATACACGACCGGCGTTTTGCAGCCGTCCTCGCGTAGCCTGCGGACAAATTCAAAGCCGTCCATCTTGGGCATCATTATATCGAGCACTATAACGTCATATTCCGCGCATTCGCACAGCTCCAGCGCTTCAAGCCCGTTGAAGCAGGAATCGACGCTGTAGCCCTCGTCGAGTATCGCCTCGGATATCATCCTGTTAAGGTGCTTTTCGTCTTCAACAACAAGCGTTCTCATATCATTGTCACTCCCGTTTTCCTCCGTTTTGCCACTATTTTATTTGTGAAAAAATATATTGTCAATGCTCTTTAATTAATTTATAATAATTATGGCGTAATGTAAATATGGGTCATTGTGTGACCTTGGCTCAATATACCCTCAAGGAGGACGAAAGCATGAAGAAAAGCTTTAAAAGAGCGCTGAGCATGTTTCTGTGCCTGAGCATGTTTCTGGGACTGTTTTATTTTGCCCCGGAGGCTTCGGCAGCGACTGACAGCAGCGGCTACGAATGCACGGGCTCGGTCGAGCAGCTTTTAAAGGGCAGCACCGATGCCGTGGCAGGTCAGAACTACCGTATCGTCAATAACGACGATATCATAGCTCTTGCCGACTATGTCGCCGCCGGCAGAAACACCGAGGGCGTTACCTTCTATCTGAAGGCAGATGTCGATATGCGCCGCAATACATGGAACGGCATAGGCACGTCGCAGTACGCCTTTGAGGGCACGCTCGACGGCTGCGGCTATGCCGTCGTAGGGCTTATAACATATCTGTTCAAAAACGCGGGCTCGAGCGCGGTCATCATGAACCTCGGCGTAAACGGCGTTTCCAACGGCGCTGACGCGGCGGGCATCGCCTCCGTGCTCTCCGGCAAGATCGTAAACTGCTGGAGCTCCGTGCGCGTAAACGGCACGGGCAATAACGGCGGTATTGCAGCCATCGTCAACGGCGGCAAGATCATAAACAGCACAAACTACGGCAAGGTCAGCGGCACTGGAAATATCGGCGCTATCGCAGGTAAGGTCACGGCTGCGGAGATAAGCTGCGCGTACTATACCTATTACAGCGCCGACAGCGATGTCGGCAGCAGCGACGCGGCAAGCAGTCTGGACACGATGCGCTTTGCCTCCAGCCCCACGATGTGCCCGACCGAGGCTGAAAAGACCGTCGGCGGCGTTACCAGCGATGACCTCCTTGCGCTTTTGAACGCATGGGTCTCGGCTGACAGCGGCACGAGGTGGCGCAAGTGGGTGTTCGATACCACTGCCGACAGCATCGAGCGTGTCGATGGCAAATACCCTATGCTCGCATACCCGGGATATGTTGCGGAAACGCCGCTGTATACCGACAGTGTGCCCATGTCAACGCTCTATGAATCGGGAACCGACGCGCAGGCGGGCATCTGCTACAGCATAAGCGATGTGGAAGAGCTCGAGATGCTCGCAAGCTTCGTAAACGCGGGACACAACACGGAGGATGCGACCTTCTTCCTCACGACAGACCTCAGCGTCGTTGTGAACGGCTCGTTCTATAAGGGCGAGAGCTGGGTGCCCATCGGCAGCAGCGAGGTAAACAGCTTCAAGGGCATATTCGACGGTCAGGGCTTTGTCATAAATGAGCTGATAATCACGGATAATAAGGATTCCGCCGGCCTGTTCGGCTATGTCAACAGCACTCAGGCGGTCATCAAAAACTTAGGCGTCGGCGGAGGTATATCCGGAAAGGACTACGCGGGCGGCATCGTCGGCTTCCTCAGAGCAGGTACGATAGAAAACTGCTGGGTCAGCATGAATGTGGACGGCGATAAGGCCACGGGCTGCATAGCAGGCTACATGGATGATGCCAAGATATATAACTGCGCAGCCTACGGCACGGCGACGGATAATCACAAATACGGCGCCATCGTCGGCCAATCGACCGTAAACAGCACCGTGCAGTACTGCTACTACAGCGACGATAACTCCGATGTTTCCGGCACTCCCACCGTCGGAACATACGGCATAAACGCACCCTTCAAGGTCGAAAGCGGCGAATATAATCTCACGAAAAGCGTCAATATAAACGGCCAGAAAACTCTCAAGGTGCTCAACGCCCTCAACTACTGGGTCGATACCCTCGGCAAGGGGCAGAATATGCGCCACTGGAAGCAGGATAAATCGGCTGAGAGCATCGCGCGTGTGCGCGGCAGCTTCCCTGTGCACATATACTTTAACGACTCCACGCCTCTTGAATATATCAGCGAAAGCTCGGAGGATACGGAGCGCACAGATAATCCGTACAACGTTATTTATAAGTGCACGGCCACAATGACGGAGCTGTACAACAGCAAGTCCGACGCGCTGGCAGGCGGAAACTACAGCATATCCACCGCCGACGAGATGGGACTGCTTTCAAAGTACGTTCAGGAGGGCTACTCGACAAGGAAGGCAAACTTCTACCTGACCGACAACATCAATATAACCACTCAGGGCATTGACACCGAGGGTGCGGGCTGGGTGCCCATCGGAACGACGCTCAACAACCATCAGGGCATATCCACCATCACCTACTTCCGCGGCAACTTCGACGGCTGCGGCTACACTGTAACGGGTCTTTACATAGTCTCCGACTTTATAGATATGGCTGGTCTTTTCGGCCAGTGCTGGGGCAGCACGATAAGAAACCTCGGCGTTGCCGGCGAGATACTGGGCGACGATGAGGTCGGCGGCATAGTGGGCCGCGCCAACGACTGCGTTATAGAAAACTGCTGGTCGTCGGTCATAATCCAGGCCTCCACCGAGGTCGGCGGCATCGTAGGCTATGCGCACAACTCGACCATATCAAACTGCGGCGCATACGGCCCGCTTTACACCACCAGCGACGAGGGCGAGAAGTCCGGCTTCGTCGGAAGATCCAACGGCTCGACCTTCAATAACTGCTATTATCTCTACGGCCTTATAGACGATTTCTATAACAAGACCGATAAGGACAGCGTATTCAACGACTGCATGTACTTCAAGTACGATACCGACGGTACGCAGAAGTGTACGCTCCAGAAGGCCGTCACCGTTGACAGCTACACCGGCGACGATATGCTCGAGGCCTTCAACGCATGGGTCTATAAGCAGAATAACGAGCTCTACTGCTCATGGCACATCGCCTCGTCGGTAAACGAGATACCCGGCGCGAACGGCTACTTCCCGGTGCTCGTCAATCCCAAGCAGAGCGGCACGGGAGCCGACGACGGCTACTGCGGCGACTATGAGGCGACAAATACGATGCGCGCACTGTACAGCACACGCTCCGACGGCATCAAGGGCGGCTGCTACAGCATAAGCAACATGGATGACCTCGTTGCGTTCAGAAAGTATGTAAACGAGGGCTACAAGACCAGCGACATAATCTTCTTCATGACCCACGATATCGACATGTCCGTAAGCTATTCCGCCGCGAGCGGAACCTCGTGGACACCGATAGGCACCGCGAAGGAGCCGTTCAAGGGCATATTCGACGGTCAGGGCTATACAATCAAGTTCCTGTATATCAGCAGCAGCGCCGACGATCAGGGCCTGTTCGGCCATGTAACGGGGCTTGATGCCGTTATAAAGAACCTCGGCATAAGCGGCACGGTCACATCCAAGGGCGTAAACACCGCCGCCATCTGCGCCGACTTCAACTTCGGCACGATAGCAAACTGCTGGTCGAGCTGCTCCGTTGCGGGCGCGTCAAATTCCGGCGGCATCATCGGCGGCGGCAACATGGGCACGGTCGTAAACTGCACGAGCTACGGCGTTGTAAACGGCGCGTCCACCTACGGCGCGATAGCCGGAGCGCCCGTCGGCACGCAGCTTAAATACTGCTACTTCCTCTACGGCTCATGCCAGCAGGGCTACCCCACAGACGGAGACTACAGCGTCCTGTACCCCACGGTGCAGAGCTTCAACGGCACGGGCGCGGTGTGCATCCTTGCCGACTATGTGAATGTCGAGGGCACACGCACGAAGAATGCATCGAGCGCACTGAAGATATATGTTGACGCTCACCCCGAGACAAATTACTGCTACTGGAGCATAGGCGATTCGGAGGAGTACTACCTTCAGGGCGTGACCGGCTTCCCCGTGCTCATCTCCGCGTCCGACACCAAGGGCGAACACGACTACAAGCAGTATCAGGCGGTGTTCAATGAAAAGAAATACTTCTCCGTGCTTTCGGCGCTGAAGGATGCAAACGCAGCCGAGGGCGGCGGCGAGGTCACGCTGCTCATTAACGCACAGCTTAAAAACCGCGAGGATATCACCTTTGACGACGATGTCACGCTCAATACGGCAGACTTTACGCTCATTATCATGTCAAACGTCTCTGTAACGAGCATGAATCAGCTTCTGGGCACCTTCGTTGTCAAAAACGCAGGTCTTATAAGCCTTAACGGCGAAAAGTTCCTCTATTCGCACTCCAAGGCGGACGATACCTGCAACAGTACCTTCTATTCACAGGAAAGCCTCACGATACAGACCGTCAAGACCGACGATCCCACGGCCTACGACCTCACCTTCTACAGCGGCGAATTTATCGTAAACGCCGCACTCGAGTCAGGAAATCCGCACAGGATCCCGGGCGGCAGCAAGCTGACGATACAGGAGAGGGCAACGCTCAATGTCGAGACCAATGCCCGCATCAGAACCACCGGCGGCGCTGCGATCTACGACTACGGCACGATAAAGATAGGCAACGCAACGCTCGACCCCAACAAGGGCAGCCGCATTGTCGGCGTGCTCGAGGACAAGAGCGGAAAGGTGAGCCTGCCGTTTATCTACTACGAGGGCTATCATCTGCGCGGCTGGATGGCCAACGACGAGCTTTACGCTGCCGGAAGTCTGGTAGACGTTCCGACGGCGACGACCTTCACCGCAAGCTGGGCGATAGGGGAGAGGGTCGATCCCTACCCTGGCGATGACAGCTACAATGACGACGGCGAGCTCGTCTACGAGTTTACGATAAACGTCATTCAGACCACCGGCGGCACGATAAGCCCCGAAACGATGAACGCCGCGCGCGGCGAGGCGCTCACCTTCACCGTCGAGGCCGCCGCTGGCTATTACATCAAGAATGTTCTTGTTGACGGCGAAAGCGTAACGCTTGACGACAAGAGCGCATATCAGTTTATAAGCATCGGCGAGGATCACAGCATAACCGCGCTGTTTGCAAAGAGCATGAACAGCGATTACAACAGCTATATAAACCGCTTTACGGACGTAAAGCTCGGCGACTGGTGCTATAACAATATCCGCTTTGTGTACACGATGGGCTTGATGAACGGCACGACCGATACGACCTTCTCGCCCGACAGTCCGACCAAGAGAGCGCAGTTTATAACCACGCTGTGGAGGCTGTCCGGCTCTCCCGTGGTCCCGGGCAGCGAGTGCAGCTTCACCGATGTTCAGAGCGGCAGCTACTGTTATGAGGCGGTGCGCTGGGGCGTTGCAAACGGCATAATCAACGGCTTCTCGGAAACGCGCTTTGCTCCTGACGGGCAGATCACCCGCGAGCAGCTCATAACCATGCTCTTCCGCTATTCCAAGAACTACGCGGGCGACGATATCTCCCAGTACGACTCTGCGAATATCCTCGGCTATTCCGACGTTCTGAAGATATCCAAGGGCATGACTCAGGCCTTCCAGTGGGGCATCGGCTCGGGCGTCATAAACGGCACGAGCGACACCACGCTCTCACCGCAGGGAACGGCGACCCGCGCACAGATCGCGGCCATGCTCTCGCGCTACTGCAACAAGTTTATCCTGAAGATCCCCGTAATGATGTAAAATGAAACGAAAAATTCCGTCCGCAGGCTTTGCCTCGGACGGAATTTTTGCAGCTGTCAATAGTGTAAAGTTATTTTACTTATCTATGAATATATCACAAAATATCAGGAATATATTTGTTGTAAATGTATATTTAATATTACTGTAAAATGTGATATCATGACATAGTCTCCTTGAGACAGGAAGGGTAGGAAGACCCCACAAAATACACAGCCCCGCAGCTCATTTTTGAGCTGCGGGGCACAGACTGTCGAAAAACCTATGCTGCTGCGTAAGCTGACGGGAGTCGAACCACTGCCGCCTGTCAGCGCCCCTTTTCGGCG